>CADCVU010000113.1 GCA_902806245.1 uncultured Solirubrobacterales bacterium | reverse complement strand
TTCGCCGGATCAAGGAGTCGACCCGCGTGCCCGTGGCCGCGTACAACGTGAGCGGTGAATACGCGATGATCAAGGCCGCCGCCGCGGCAGGGCTGCTCGACGAGCGGGCCGCGGTGCTCGAAGCGCTGACCGGCATCCGCCGCGCTGGCGCCGACGTCATCGTCACCTACCACGCCCGCGAGGTCGCTCAATGGCTCAACTGACCGCCACGCCCAAGACCCGCTCGCGCCGGGACGGCGCGGCCGTTCCCCTCGACGAGCTGGACCGGCGACTGCTCAACCTCCTTCAGGGCAGTTTCCCGCTCGAGCCGCGTCCGTACCTTCGCGTGGCCGAGCTCGCGGAGGTGAGCGAGGACGAGGTGTTGCGCCGTACCCAGCGCCTGCTCGACGAGCGCATCATCCGCCAGGTCACCCCGATCTTCGACACGCGTGTGCTCGGCTACAAGTCGATGCTCGTCGCCGCCCGGGTCGATCCCGAGCATCCCTGGCGCGCCGCCAAGGTCATCAACGAGCATCCCGGCGTGACCCACAACTACCTGCGCAACCACGACTTCAACATGTGGTTCACGATCGCCGTCGAGCCCGGCACGAAGCTCGGTCTCGATCGCACGCTCGAGATCCTCGGCGCCGAGGCCGGCGCGACCTCCATGCGCCAGCTGCCGACTCTGCGGCTGTTCAAGATTCGCATGGACCTGGAGATGGAGGGCGACACGAAGACGCTCGCGAGCGCCGCCGGGATCGCCGAGGACTACTCGGAGCCCGAGGCCATCGAGGTCACCGACCTCGACCTCGCCGTCATCCGCAACCTCCAGGGCGACATGCCGGTCACGCCCGAGCCCTACGCGCCGGCCGCCGCGGCGATCGGGATCGATCAGGCGAGCATGCTCACCCACCTCGAGTCGATGCGCGAGCGCGGGGCGCTGCGGCGGGTCGCGGCGATCCTCTTCCACCGCCGGGCCGGCTTCTCGGCCAACGGCATGGGGGTGTGGAACGTCCCGCAGGAGCGGGTCCTCGAGCTCGGCCCGCGCATGGCCGCGTACCGCGGCATCTCGCACTGCTACCAGCGCCCGACCTACGCCGACTGGCCCTACTCGGTGTTCACCATGGCCCACGGGCGGTCGAAGGAGGAGTGCGACGCCATCCTCGACGCCATCGCCGAGGAGATGGAGATCTCCGAGCGCGCGACGCTGTACTCGTCGACGGAGTTCAAGAAGACTCGCATGCTCTACTTCACGGGCGACTTCGCGGCGTGGGAGCGCACGCACGGCGGTTGAGCGATCCGCGAGGACCGTTTCTCCTCTTCGGCTGTCGCTTCGCTCCTCCGCTCGGCTGCCTGATGGCCGCATGAACCTCCAGGCCTCGCAGCGCTCCCACGAGCTCTACGCGCGAGCACGCCAACTCATGCCCGGCGGCGTCAACTCGCCGGTCCGGGCGATGGGCTCGATCGGCCGCGAGCCGGTGTTCGTCGAGCGCGCCGAGGGTTGCGAGATCGTCGATGTAGACGGCAACCGGTACGTGGACTGGGTCTCCTCGTGGGGGCCGTTGATCGCCGGGCACGCCCATCCGCGCGTGGTCGAGGCGGTGACCGAGGCCGCGGCACGGGGAACCAGCTACGGCGCGGCCACGCCCGGTGAGGTCGAGCTCGCCGCGGAGGTCTGCGCGCGCGTGCCCTCGGCCGAGATGGTCCGCATGACCTCCTCGGGCACCGAGGCGGCGATGAGCGCGGTGCGCCTCGCGCGCGCGGCGACCGGCCGCGACACCGTGCTCAAGTTCGCGGGCGCCTACCACGGCCACGTCGACGGCCTGCTGGCCGAGGCGGGCTCGGGCCTGGCCACGCAGGGGTTGCCGGCCAGCCCGGGGGTCACGGACGCCCAGGCCGCCGACACCGTCGTCGTGCCCTGGAACGACCGCGCCGCCGTCGAGCGAGCGGTCGCCGAGCGGCCGCTCGGCGCCCTCCTGTGCGAGCCCTGTCCGGCCAACATGGGACTGGTCGCGCCGGCTGAGGGCTTTCTTGCCTTTCTGCGCGAGATCGCCGACGACTCGGGCGCGCTGCTGGTCTTCGATGAGGTCATCTCGGGCTTTCGAATCGCGCGCGGGGGCGCGCAGGAGCGCGAGGGCGTCATGCCCGATCTCACCGTGCTCGGCAAGGTCATCGGAGGCGGCCTGCCTGCCGCCGCCTACGCTGGTCCGCGGGCGCTGATGGAGCGCGTCGCACCCGCCGGCGACGTCTACCAGGCCGGGACGCTCTCGGGCAATCCGCTCGCGGTGGCGGCCGGTCTCGCCACGCTCGAGCTCCTCGACGACGACGCCTACGCTCGCCTCGAGCGGACCACCGCCGAGCTCGCGAACGGGTTGCGCGAGGCGGCCGCGGACGCCAGGGTGGCCGTGCAGGTGCCGCACACCACCGGCCTGCTCACCGTCTTCTTCTCGGACGCACCGATCACCAGCTACGAGGAGGCCCGCGGCTGCGATCTCGAGGCTCACGCGGCCTTCTGCCGCGCCCTGCTCGAGCGCGGCGTCTACCCGCCGCCGTCGCAGTTCGAGGCGTGGTTCCCGTCGCTCGCGCACGGCGACGAGGCGCTCGAACGGACGATCGACGCAGCCCGCGAGGCCTTCGAGGCGCTGTGAGCACGCCGAGCCCGCCACCGCCTCCGCCCGAGCGCCGCGAGCGCATCGGCGCACTGGCCGAGATCGCCGGGGCCGCCGACCCGTCGCTGCGCGCCCACGCCGATGCGCACCCCTCGGTCGGGCGCTACGAGTCCGGGTTCCCCGACGACCCCGATCGCGCCTTCGTGGTCGAGGCGGTCCACGAGGGCTGGCTTATGCACTACGGAACGCCGCGAGTCTTCACGGGCATGGACGAGGACCTGCGCCTGCTCGGCGGCGACTCCCTCTACGCCCTGGGCCTGGCCCGGCTCGCCGCGCTCGGAGACCTCGAGGGCGTGGCCGAGCTGGCCGAGCTGATCTCCCTGTGCGCCCAGGTCGCCGCCGAGGGCCGGGCCGAGCTCACGACCGAGCTCTGGAGCGCGAGCGTCGCGGTACTGGCGGGCGAGCGCGGCGGCGGTGCCCGCGCGGCCTTTGCCAGGTTGGCGCCCTGAACCTCCTCGGCTACGGTCGGAGAAGAGACGCTCCGAGGAGCGTGACGTATCCTTGAGGAGCGTCGATCCTCGCCCCCACCCTCTGAAGCCATGGCCAAGAAGCCCACGCCCAAGTCCCAGAAGCGCTCCCCGTACGCCTCGGATCGGGGAATCCCCGCGGCCTACGAGGGCGAGACGGTCACCCGCCGGCGCTTCATGGAGCTGAACGCCCTCGCGGTCGGCGGGATCGCCTCGGCGGCGTTCGGGCTCCCGGCCCTCGGGTTCGCGGTGGGGCCGATGTTCTCGAAGACGACCGAGAGCGTCTGGAAGGCCGTCGGGTCGCCGGCCGACTTCTCCCCGCTGGACTACGTCCCCAAGGTCATCACGCTGGTCGACGACGTCGGCGAGGCCGGCAAGACGACGCTCTACATCCGCAAGGCCAACCCTCAGCTCGACCGGGACGAGTTCGACCAGCCGTTCGTGGCGATCTCCAACCGCTGCATGCACGTCGGTTGCCCCGTGCGCTACGTGCAGGCCTCGCAGCGCTTCATCTGCCCCTGCCACGGAGGGATCTACGACTTCCAGGGCGCGGTCATCGGCGGACCGCCCGTCCGCCCGCTCGACCGCTTCCTCACCCGGGTCACGAACGGCGTCGTCGAGGTCGGTGACCGCTTCTCGGTCACCGACGCCCTCGACCAGATGTACCGGCCCCGCGACCCGTCCAACCAGCTGAACGGGCTGTGGGAGTATCTCTATCCCTCGCGGCCAACGACACCGAATCCGAGGTCATGAAGCTCCCCACTCCCCCCATTCCAAAGGCGCTCAAGCCCAAGCCCGCACGTCCCGGCAGCGGCTCGTCCTCCAACGGGCACGCGAACGGTGGCGGCAACGGAAGGATCCATGACCTGCGGCCGGGCACCTCGGACGGGGCCGGCAACGGCGGCCCCCCCTCGAAGAAGAGTCCGGGGATCGATCGCGCGAAGCTCAAGGAGCAGGCCGTCGAGGTGCCGATCGGCGCGGCGGCATGGCTCGACGAGCGCAGCGGTGTCAGTCCCCTGGTGCGCGGCATGCTCTACCGCAAGGTCCCGCGCGGGACCAACTGGTTCTACACGCTCGGGTCCGCGACGATGTTCGCCTTCGTCTCCCAGGCGGTCACCGGCGTCTTCCTGGCCATGTACTACAACCCCGCGCCTACCGAGGCCTACGAGTCGATCACCCGCATCAGCAACGAGCTCTTCCTCGGAGAGTTCGTCCGCGGCATGCACAAGTGGGGCGCCACGGTGATGATCATCCTCATCTTCCTGCACATGGCGCGGACCTTCTTCTTCGGCGCGTACAAGTATCCGCGTGAGCTCAACTGGGTGATCGGCGTGGTCCTGCTCGTGCTGACGCTCGCCATGGGCCTAACCGGCTACCTGCTCCCGTTCGACCAGCGCGGCTTCTGGGCCACCGTGGTCGCGGTCAACATCAACGCCTCGGGGCCGGTCATGGGGCCCTACCTGGCCGACTTCCTGCGCGGCGGATCGGAGTTCACCGCGACCACGCTGAGCCGCTTCTACGCGATCCACATGCTGCTCATCCCCGGTCTGATCGCCGCCTTGATCGGCGCTCACCTCTACCTGGTGGCCAAGCTCGGCACCACCGCTCCGCCCTGGCTCAAGGCCGAGAAGGCCAAGGCCCTGACCAAGGAAGAGGTTTAAGGCCGGCGATGAACAACCGCGAGAAGGAGGACTACCTCAAGGACTACTCGATCCTCAAGGGCGAGGGCAAGTCGTTCTTCCCCTACGCCGTCGCCAAGGACGGTGGCATGGCCGTGATCACCATGCTCGTGATCATCGCCATGACGCTCGCCCTCGGAGCCGAGCTCGGGCCGAAGGCGGATGCCACCACGACGTCGTTCTCACCGCGGCCCGAGTGGTACTTCTTCTTCCTGTTCGAGCTGCTGCGCGTGGTCAAGCCACCGGAGCTGACCTTCGTCGCGACGATCGGCATCCCGACGATCTGCCTCGTGCTGCTGCTCATGCTTCCGTTCTTCGATCGCGGTCCCGAGCGCAACCCGCTGAAGCGCCCGATCGCCACGCTCGCCGGCATCACCACCATCGCCGCCATGGCCTACCTGACCATCCTCGGCGCCCGGGCCGGCTCGCCGACCGAGATCGAGCTCGCGGCCGTCGGACAGGAGGACGGCAAGCGCGCGACCGCCTCGTCCGGCTGCCTCGGCTGCCACCGGATCGGAGAGAACGGCAACGAGATCGGGCCGGAGCTGACCGAGGTCGGGGCGCGACTCCCGCGCCAGGCCATCGCGCGGACCCTGGTCAACCCGACGGCGCCGATGCCCTCCTACGCCCAGCTGCAGAAGCAGGATCCGGAGAAGTTCCAGGACATGGTCGATTTCCTCGCCTCCCTCAAGTAGCCGGCGGCGTCTGGCTCCCTGCAAACCTTCGCTCTCGGGGTCTTCGGTCGCTCGTGTGCTTGCGCACACGTGGGTTCCTGCATCCCCCGAATAGCTCGGTTTTCGAGGCCAGAACGCCATCAGCGCGCGCTGGTCTCTCGTCACACGCCGACCGCTGCGGTGTCCCCGCAGGGCGTTGCTTGTCGTAGCCCCGCCGCTCAACGCGACGGCACAGGCGCCTGACCGTCATCCTGGAACGCTGATGACTGCGCCGCCTGACACGCGATCCCCCGCCGCCCCCGAGCAGCCCGGCACGCTAGAGGAGCCGCAGGTCCGGGCGATGTTCGACCGGATCGCCGGCGTCTACGACGCCATGAACGCGGTGATGACCGCGGGACTGCATCACCGCTGGCGCGAGCGCGCCGCCGATCTCGCGCGGGTCGGGCCGGGCCGCCGTGCCCTCGACGTCGCCACCGGCACCGGCGACCTCGCGCTGGCGTTGGCCGAGCGCGTCGGGCCGGCCGGCGCCGTCTCGGCCTGCGACTTCTCGGAGCGGATGCTCGAGCTCGGGCGCGAGAAGGCGGCGTCCGCGCACGCGGACGTTCACTTCGAGGTCGCGAACGCGCTGGCCCTGCCGTACCCGGACGACGCGTTCGACGCGGCGACCGTGGGCTTCGGCGCGCGCAACTTCGCCGACCTGCAGCAGGGAGTGGCCGAGATGACGCGGGTCGTGCGGCCGGGAGGCAGGGTCGTGGTGCTCGAGATCACGACGCCGCAGCGCCCGCCGCTGTCGTGGTTCTTCCGGCTCTGGTTCGACCGACTCGTGCCTCTGATCGGGCGCTTGGCCGGCGACTCGGCGGCCTACAGCTACCTGCCGAGCTCGGTTCGCCGCTTTCCCGGACCGCCCGAGCTCGGCGGAGTCCTGGCCCGCTCCGGGCTCGACGACGTGCGCTGGATCCTCACGGCCGGCGGGACGATCGCGTTGCACTCGGGGACGGTCGCGGCAGGATGAGCACACGACCGGCGCCCACCGCGGTGGCCACCTCGTCGGGCGCGGGCCTCGGTCCGGTTCTCGAGGCGGGCGGGCCGGAGCTGGCCCGCCTGTTGGCGCGGACCGAGGGCCGGCTCGGCGCGGTCATCGAGAGCTACGGCGACCGCCTGGCCCAGCACGCCGCCGGCACGCTTGCCGCCGGGGGCAAGCGCCTGCGCCCGATCCTCGTCTATCTGTGCGCCGGCGCGGCCGGCGGTCCTGCGCAGAGCGACGCGCCGGCGGAGTCCGAGGCCGGTCGCGCCGTGGTGCACGCCGGCGCGGCGGTCGAGTTGCTGCACATGGCCACGCTCGTGCACGACGACGTGCTCGACCGCGCGGCCCTGCGCCGCGGGCGGCCCACGGTCTTTCGCAGTGGCGGGCGTACCGCCGCCACCGCGACCGGTGACCTGCTCTTCTCACGTGCGTTCGCCGAGCTCGTGATGACCGGCGACCCCGATGCGGTGCGCGCGCTCTCGCGAGCCTCGACCGCCCTCGCCCACGGCGAGCTGATGCAGCGCGCCGACGCCTGGCGCGCCGATGTGGACCCCGATCGTTACCTCGAGCGCTGCGAGCTCAAGACGGCTCGCCTGTTCGAGGCCGCCTGTCGGCTCGGCGCCATCCTCGGTCGCCCGGGGCCGGAGGCCGCCGACGCCCTCGGCGCCTTTGGATCAAGGATCGGGATCGCCTTTCAGATCTTCGACGACGTCCTCGACGTCGCCGGCCCGGCGGAGCGCACGGGCAAGCGCCGCGGCACCGACCTGCTCGACGGGACGGTCACGCTGCCCCTCATCCTCGCCCGCCGGCGCGATCGTGATCTGCGCGCACTCGACCTGCGCGAGGTCGTCACCGATCCCGCCCAGGCCGAGGCGGTCTGTGACCGCATCGCCCTCAGCGGGGCCCTCGGAGAGGCCCGAGGCGAGGCCCTGCACCACGTCGCCGAGGCCAAGGCCGCCCTCTCCGATCTAAGCCTCACCGAAGGCACGCGTCACGCCCTCGACCTCGTGGCCGACGGCGTGGTGGAGAGGTACTCCTAGAAGTCGACGGGCTGAATCGCGTCAGCGTGCAGCGCCGCGATGAAGCGCTCGACGTGCTCGCGCATGTTGGCCTCGGTGAGCCGGGCCAGGTCGCTGATCAGGGTCTCCGCTCCGCGTTCGAGCTCCTCGTCGAACGATTCGGCCACGTCGAGGTCGAGCAGGACGCTCTCCGTGAGCTCACAGTTCGGGCAGCGAAGCTCCACGCTCCAACGCTCGGTGCCGGCAGCGTCCCACGCCACCGGGTAGACGAGGGAGGAGCCGCAGGCGGGACAGAGATGGGGGGCCGCGACGCTTGGCGCGTCTGCGCCGGCGAAGTCCTCCGCCGGCTCGGTGCGAGGAACGGCCGGCCCGGGAGACGGCTCGAGCGTCGTGCCCGACTCTTCGCCGGCCGGCTCCTGATCCGCGAGCCGCAGGACCTCGATCGTCTTCCCACTGGGTAGGACGATCCGCCTGACGGTCTGATCTCGGGGGTGGTCGCTTTCCATGCTCTTCCTCGCCACCGCTATCGGCAATTTCGGGCGGCGACTAAAGAGATGAGGAGGTCGCGCGCGAGATTCGTCCCCCCGCCGGCGCACGACCGCGAGCCGACGCGCCAGCGCCGCGCCTACACTCCCCGCCCCGATGGTTCTGAGCGACCGCACCATCCACGCGGAGATAGAGGCCGGACGGATCGTCGTCGACCCCTTCGACCCCTCGCTGGTCCAGCCCTCCAGCGTCGACGTGCGCGTCGACCGCAAGTTCCGGGTCTTTCACAACGCCCGTCACCCCTACATCGACGTGCGCAAGCCGATGGAGGACCTGACCGAGCTGGTGGAGCCGCCCAGCGGTGAGCCGTTCATCCTCCACCCCGGCGAGTTCGTGCTCGGCCAGACCCTCGAGCGGCTGACCCTTCCCGACGACCTGGTCGCCCGGCTCGAGGGCAAGAGCTCGCTCGGGCGCCTCGGGCTGCTCATTCACTCGACCGCGGGCTTCGTCGACGCAGGGTTCTCCGGCCAGCTCACGCTCGAGCTCTCGAACGTGGCCAACCTGCCGATCACCATCTACGAGGGCATGCCCATCGGCCAGGTGTCGTTCATGCGCATGGATGGGCCGGTCGAGCGCCCGTATGGGTCGAGCTCCGCCGGCAGCAAGTACCAGGGCCAGGACGAGCCGACGCCGAGCCGCTTCCACCTCAACTTCGAGCGAGGCGCCGCCGAGCGCAGCTGATCCGTGCCCGGCGAAGGCGCGCAGGCTCGGCGGTACCATCCGCAGGAGCCAACCGGAGAGGCGCGACATGCCGAACGTCGGACCCATCGAGATCATCGTCGTCATCCTCATCCTGATCGTGATCTTCGGGCCGAAGCGGATACCGGAGCTCGGCAAGTCCGTCGGCCAGGGGATGCGCAACTTCAAGCAGTCGGTGACCGGCCGCGACCGCGACTCCGAGCCCCGCGAGCTCGAGCGCCAGCCGCCGCGCGCGACCGCGCCGGTCGAGCCGACGCCGGTGGACGCTGAGCCGGTCCGCGCGTCCGCTGGGCAGTCCGACGAGGGCACAGCGGTGCCGGACGGCGCCGGCGAGACGCGCGAGCCCCGCGCCTAGCGCCAGCCGCACGCCCCCGCCGCCGGGCGCGACCCCATGGCCAAGCTAAAGCCCGTCGCCCACGAGGATCAGCTCAGCCTCGTCGAGCACCTCGACGAGCTGCGCTCGCGCGTCCTCGTCTCGGTCGCGGCGCTCGTTCCGGCCCTCGCTCTGTGTGGCTGGCAGAACGGCCTGCTCATCGACATCCTCAACCGGCCGCTGCCCTCAGGCCAGGAGCCGATCACGCTCAGCCCCACCGAGCCGTTCCTGACCACGGCCACGCTGGTGGTCTACGCCGCGCTGCTGATCACCCTGCCGCTCCTGCTCTACCAGGTCTACGCCTTCGTCCTGCCGGCGTTCTCGAAGGATGAGCAACGGGTGGCGCTGCCGCTCATGCTCGCCGCGCCGATCCTCTTCGTGGCCGGCGTCCTCTTCGCCTACTTCGTCGTCCTCCCACCCGCGATCACCGTGCTGCTCGGCTTCAACGCCGACGAGTTCAACACCCAGCTGCGCGCGCGGGAGTACTACAGCTTCGCGTCGCTCACGCTGATCTCGCTGGGCATCCTGTTCCAGGTCCCGATCGGAGTGCTCGCGGCCACGCGGCTCGGAGTGGTCACGACCGCACAGCTGCGCAGGAGCCGCCGCTACGCGATCCTGGGCATAGCCGTGCTGG
>CADCVU010000112.1 GCA_902806245.1 uncultured Solirubrobacterales bacterium | reverse complement strand
GGCGCGGACATCCTTCCCGGCGCGCTGCGCGCGGGGGCGCCGGTCCTGCTCGTCCTCGGCGTCGCGAGCCTGCTCTACGGGAGCCTCCAGGCCGTCGCGCGGCGCAACTCGCCCGAGGTCCTCGCCTACTCCTCGATCGGCCAGGTGGGCTACGTGATCGTGGCCCTGGCCATCGGCGGTCCGATCGGCTACGCCGCGGCGATCCTCTACGCGGTCATCAACAGCCTCAACAAGGCCCTGCTCTTCCTGGCCTCCGAGCTGCGCGGGTGGCTCGTGGGCTTCGCCTTCGTGGTCGGTGCCCTGAGCGTCGCGGGAGTGCCGCCGGCGGCCGGCTTCCTGGCCAAGCTCGAGGTGTTCCGCGCGGGGGTCGAGGAGGGCGCCCTCCTGCTGGCCCTGCTCGTGCTCGGCAGTGCGCTGTCGTTCGTCTACATGTTCCAGATCTATCAGCACGACTTCTGGCGGGACGCGCGCTCCGCGCAGGTCGGTCGGCGTGCGGTCGGAGCGGTGACCGTGAGCGTCGGGCTCGTCGTCCTGGCGCTTGGGCTCTGGCCCGAGCCCCTGCTCGCGGTCAGCCGTCGCGCGGCGGCGGCACTCACCGGGGCGGACGGGTGAGCGCCGGGCGAGTCCTCCAGGTGGCGGGCGCCGTCGCCGTCCTCGTGCTGCTCTATGCCGTGGCCCTCGGCAGCTTCAACCCGCTCGATCTCGTGCTCGGGGCGATCGTCGGCTCGATCGTGCTCGTCGCCTTTCGGGGCTTCCTGCTCACCAAGCCGGCGGAGGAACCCGGCGTGCTGGTACGGCGAGCGCTCCGCCTGCCGCTGTTCCTGCTGATCCTCGCCCGAGAGGTGGTCACCGGTACCTGGCGGGTGGGGATCGCCGTGCTCTCCCCGCGGCCGGTGGGCGTCAGCGGAGTGATCGACGTTCCCATGGGCGAGCGCACCGATCTCGGCGTCGCCGTCTCGAGCCTCGCGATCTCGCTGACGCCCGGGGAGCTCGTCGTCGAGCTGGACTGGGAGCGGCGCACCATGCTCGTCCACGCCCTCGACGCCGACGACCCCGATCGCATCCGAGCCGAGCAGCAGCTCCTCTACGAGCGCTATCAGCGCGGAGTCTTTCCCTAGACGCATGCACGCGATCGTCTTCAACCTCGCCCTGCTCTGGCTGGCCGGGCTCCTCCTGGCCTCCGTCGGGCTCGTCGCCCGCCGGGGCACCCTCGCCGAGCGCATCCTGGCCCTCGACACGCTCGTGCTCGTCCTGATCGGCCTGCTGGCGGTGTTCGCGGTCGATCGGCGCGAGGGCTACTACATCGACGCGGCGCTGGTGCTGGCCCTCGTGGCGTTCGTGGCCACCCTGGCAGCGGCGCGCTACTACGACGAGGGGCGGCCGTCCTGACCGGCGCAGACCCCGTCCTCCTGCTCGTCGACGCGCTCATCGCGGTCGGTCTTCTCGTCATGACCCTCGGCGTGCTCGGCGTCTACCGGATGCCCGACGCCTACACCAAGCTCCACGCCCAGAGCAAGGCCGTCGCGCTCGGGGTGGTCTGCCTACTCGTTGCGGCGGCTCTCAGGATCGAGGCGCCGAACGCGCTGCTCGGGCTGCTCGTCGGGGCGTTCCTGCTGCTGACCGCTCCGGTCGCAGGTCACGTCATCGCCCGCGCGGCCTGGCGCCAGGGTGAGCCGATGCGGGGCGAGGCGGTGATCGACGAGACCGACTCGCGCGAGCTCGGCGCGCCCGCCGAAGACCGCTAGCGACCGGCGGCCACTCAGGGTGGCGCGGTCAGGCGTCCCGCCAGCGCCCGGAAGAAGTCCGAACGCGTCACCACCCCCTCGACGCGGTGAGCCTCGTCGAGGATCGGGACGATCAGGACGCGGTGATGGAGGAAGGTCTCCGCAAGCTGGGCGTCCGAGAAGTCCGGGCCGGCTGCGACCTGCTCGGTGTTGGCGTACCGGCTGACCGGGTCGCGTCGACACTCCAGGCGACGCTCGATGACCTCGTCGATCGAGTGAGGAACGAAGCGCGCCGAGCGCAGCTCCTGGAAGTAGCCCGGAAAGAGGGCACCGATCAGCTCGCGCTCGCCGAACACGCCGTAGAACCCTCCCTCGTCGCCCAGCACCGGCAGCGCCGGGAGTCCGCTGGCGACGATCCGCTCCACGGCGTCGCCGACCTCCTGGCCGCTCGTGAGCGTCGGGACCTCGCGGACGAGGGCTCTCTTGAGGGTGTCAGGGCTCATCGAACGCCGCAGTTAGAGATAGCGCACGGCGATGTAGCCCGTCGCCATCACCATCGACAGGAGCGTGACCGGCAACCCGATGCGCAGGAAGCTCATGAACGAGATCGGCGCCCCCGCGCGCTGCGCGAGCCCCGAGGCGGCCACGTTGGCGGCGGCGGCGATCAGCGTGGCGTTGCCGCCAAAGCAGGCGCCGAGCGAGAGCGCCCACCAGTAGGCGTCATCGCCTCCGTCCGCGCCCTGGAGCTGCTCGACCACCGGGATCATCGCCGCGGTGAAGGGGATGTTGTCGACCACGCCGGACCCCAGCGCCGCGATCCACGTGATGCCGAGCAGCTCGGCCGTCCGGTCCCCGCCCGTCACGCCGCCGATGCCCTGGGCGACCTCGTCGATCGCCCCCGTGACCTCGAGCGCGCCCACCATCACGAACAGCCCGAGGAAGAAGAACAGGGTCGCCCACTCGATCCCGCCGAGGGCCTCCTCGACCGACTGCCTCGAGGCGAGCAGCATCGCCGCGGCGCCGGTGAGCGCCACCGTCGCCGGCTCGAGTCCGAGCGCCTGGTGGGCGAAGAAGGCGAGGATGGTGAGGACGAGGATCGGCAGCGTCCGCTTGAGCTCGGCGGGGCTCTCGATCGAGCGCCGCGCGTCGAGCGACATCACCTTGTCGCGGTTGGACTGCGCGATCTGCAGCTGCGGCCGGTAGAAGAGGTAGAGGGCCGCGACGACCACCACGAGCGTGAGCGCGGCGATCGGCGCCAAGTTCACGAGGAACGCGTTGAACGACAGACCGGTCGCGCCGGCGATGAGGATGTTCGGCGGATCGCCGATCAGGGTCGCCGTTCCGCCGAGGTTCGAGGCGATGATCTCCATGACGATCAGGGGGATGGCCGGAACGTCGAGCGTGTCGGCGAGCAGGAAGGTGATCGGGACCATGAGGAGGATGGTCGTCAGGTTGTCGAGGAAGGCCGACAGGATCGCGGTCGTCCCCGTGAGGGCGATCACGACGCCGAGCGGGCGCCCGCGGGCGAGCTGGCCGGCCCGGATCGCCAGGTAGTTGTAGACCCCGGTCGGCTCGGTCAGGCGGACGACGATCATCATCCCGACGAGCAGGCCGATCGTGTTGAAGTCGACCGCCTCGGTCGCGCGCTCCTGGTCGATCACGCCGGTGACCACCACGATCGCCGCCCCGATCAGCGCGATCTGGGTGCGATGCACGCGCTCGCTGGCGATGATCGCGAGCGCGACGAGGAAGACGACGACGGCCAGGGCCATGGTCTCTTCTTAGCAACGGCCCGTCGGCGTCCGGGCCCGGCGGTGCCCCCGGTGGGGCGTCGCTCGCTCGCCCTACAATCGCTGTGGATGTCGATTCTCGCGCAGGTCCAGGCCGACGCCACCGGCGCCATGCGCTCAGGCGACCGCCAGCGGGCCCAGGCCCTGCGGTTGGTCGCCTCGGAGCTCCAGAAGGCCACCAAGGAGGCTGCCGGCGCCAGTGTCGATCCGGCCGACGAGCTCGCCGTCCTGCGCCGCGAGCGAAAGCGCCGCATCGAGGCCGCCGAGGCCTACGCCGACGCCGGCCGCGACGACCTCGCGGGCTCGGAGCGCGGCGAGGCCGAGCTGATCGAGGCCTACCTCCCCGCGGAGCTCTCGGACTCCGAGCTCGAGGCTCTCGTGGGCGACGCCGTGGCCGAGTCCGGCGCCTCCTCGCCGAAGGAGATGGGACGCGTCATGTCGCTGGTCATGGGGCGGGTCGACGGCCGGGCCGACGGGCGTCGGGTGAGCGCTCTGGTCAAGGAGAAGCTGGTCGCCTCTTGAGGACCCAGCTCGAGCTCTCCAACGACGTCGCCACGGAGCTGGCCGGCGCCCACGACGCGATCATCAAGCAGTTGGAGGGCCACCTCGAGGCCGAGGTCTACCTGCGCGGCAACGTCGTCACCCTCGAGGGCGAGCGCGGCGAGGTCGAGACCGCGGAGACCGTGGTGCGCGAGCTCTCCGACCTGATCCGCCAGGGCCACGAGGTCGCGCCCGGGACGATCGAGGCGATCACCGGCGCGCTCGAGCGCCACGAGAGCCCCGGCCGGATCCTCGACGACGTCATCCTGCGCCATCGCTCGCTCAAGGTCGCGCCGAAGACGGTCAACCAGAAGCGCTACGTCGATGCTATCCGCGAGCACACCGTGACCGTGGGGATCGGCCCGGCGGGGACCGGCAAGTCCTTCCTGGCCGTGGCCATGGCGGTGGCCGCGCTCTCGCGCCGCGAGGTCAACCGGATCGTCCTCACTCGCCCGGCGGTCGAGGCCGGCGAGCGGCTCGGGTTCCTCACCGGCGACCTGATGGCCAAGGTCGACCCCTACCTGCGCCCGCTCTTCGACGCCCTCCACGACATGCTCGATCCCGAGCGCGTGAACAACTACATCGAGCGTGGCCAGATCGAGATCGCGCCGCTGGCCTACATGCGCGGTCGCACCCTGAACGACTCGTTCATCATCCTCGACGAGGCTCAAAACACGAGCCCCGAGCAGATCAAGATGTTCCTCACGCGGCTCGGCTTCGGCTCGAAGATGGTCGTCACCGGCGACGTCACGCAGGTCGACCTGCCGACCGACCAGCGTTCGGGGCTCATGGTCATCGGCGACATCCTCAGCGCGGTCGAGGGGATCGAGTTCGTCCGCTTCGGCGGCGAGGACGTGGTTCGCCACAAGCTCGTGCAGCGGATCGTCGAGGCCTACGACCGCTACGCCGAGCGCCCGGCGCCGGAGCTGCGCTCGGCCCGCCGGCCGGGGTGAGCCCCGCCCCCGAGATCGAGATCGTCGCTCCCTCGGGCGGAGCCCGAGGCCTTAAGCGGGCGGCGGCGGCGGCGCTCGACGTCATGCGCGTGCACGACGGCCACCTCGCGGTGATGCTCGTGGTCGAGGAGGAGATCGTGCGCCTCAACCGCGACCACCGCGCGACCGACGAGCCCACCGACGTGCTCTCCTTTCCGATCGACGGCACCGCGCCCGCCGCCGGCCCGCGCGAGCTCGGTGACGTGGTCATCTGCCCGGCCCACACCGAGGACCTCGAGGAGGCCGTCGTCCACGGCGTGCTCCACCTCTGCGGCCACGACCACGAGGACGACGACGGCGAGATGCTCGTGCTCCAGCGCGAGATCCTCGACAGACTGCGCTCATGAGTGACGCCATCGCGACCCGCGCCGGCTTCGTTGCCCTCGCCGGGCGCCCGAACGTGGGCAAGTCGACCCTGCTCAACCGCATCGTCGGCACCAAGGTGGCGATCGTCTCGCCGAAGCCTCAGACCACCCGCCGGGCCATCCGCGGTGTGGCCACCGGCGAGGACTGGCAGCTCGTGCTCGTAGACCTCCCGGGCTCCCAGCGCCCGCGCGACGTCCTCACCGAGCGCATGCAGCGGCGCACCGAGCGTGAGCTGCGCGACTCCGACGCGGCCCTGCTCATGCTCAACGGCGAGCAGACCATCGGTCCCGGCGATCGCTTCATCGCCGCGGCGGTCAAGGCGGCCGGCATCCCGTGCGTCGTCGCCCTGAACAAGGCCGACGCCCTCGATCACCCGCGCACGGTGGTCGCGCTCACCACCGCGGCCGGGCTCGATCTGCCGGACGAGGCTGAGATCTTCCCGATCTCCGCCCGGACCGGCGCCGGCGTCGACGAACTGCTCGAGGCCCTCGTCGCGCTGCTGCCGGAGAGTCCCTTCCTCTTCCCGCCGGCCGAGGCCACCGACCTCTCGCCCGCGGTCCGGCTGGCCGAGCTCGTCCGCGAGCAGGTCCTCGAGCGCACGCGCCAGGAGATCCCGCACGCCGTCGAGGTCGAGATCGAGGAGCTCGAGGAGCGTTCCGGCGGGGCGCTGGTGGTCCGGGCGCTCCTCTACGCCGAGACCGACTCGCAGAAGGGCATCCTCGTCGGCGCGGGCGGGAGCATGGTGCGGGGGATCGGCACGGGGGCGCGGGCGGAGATCGAGGCCCTCACCGGGCGGCGTGTGCACCTCGATCTCGCGGTCCGGGTGCGCCGCGGCTGGCGCGGGGACGAGGCGCTGCTCGACCGCCTCGGCATCGAGTGACCGCGATCGCGTCGCGTCGGCGGCTGCGCGAGCTGCGCCGGGCGGCCTCGTCGCGACTCGGCGGAAGGTCCTCGAAGTGGGACTCGGCCCTGGCCACCTTGACGCGCGCGCTGTTGACCTTCGTCATCGTCGTCGCCAACGTCGTCGGGGCGGCGGTGGTGTTCGTGGGCGCGGTGTGGGTTCTGCCGACTCCGCCGGTCACGGATCTCGATCAGGTCCGTCTGGTCAATCTCGTGGCCGCGGGGATCTACGTGCTCGTCGCGGTGCCGGTGGGGATCGTCTGGGGCAACCTCTCCCTCCGCGGCGTGCTCGCGGCCGCACGCCAGAGCCGCGCGCCCACCGACGCCGAGCGCCGGATCGTCCTCCGCGGGCCGGTCCGGGTCGGGTTGCGGATGGCGTTCCTGTGGGCGCTGGCCGCCGTGGTCTTCGGCGTCCTCAACCTGCGCTACTCGGGCCTGCTCGCCTTTGAGGTGGCGATCACCGTCGCCCTGGCCGGAGTGACCACGAGCGCGGTCGGCTACCTCCTGACCGAGCGGCTGCTGCGCCCGGTCACCGCCCGCGTGCTCCAGTCGGACGTGCCGGGCCGGCCCGAGGTGCCCGGCGTCGCCGCCCGCGCGCTGTTGGCCTGGGCTCTCGGCACGGCCGTCCCGGTGCTCGGGGCGATGCTCGTCGGGCTGTTCACGCTCGTCGGGGTCGGCATCACCGCGCGCGAGCTGGCGGTCACGGTCCTCGGGCTCGGCGGAGTCGCCCTGGTCATCGGCCTGCTGGTGACCGTCTTGGCCGCCCGCGCGGCCGCCGATCCCGTCCTCTCGGTCCGAGACGCCCTCGCCCGCGTCGAGGAGGGCGATCTCGACGTCGAGGTCGCGGTCTACGACGGCACCGAGGTCGGTCTGCTCCAGGCCGGCTTCAACCGCATGGTCGCCGGGCTGCGCGACCGCGACCGCATCCGCGAGGCCTTCGGCACCTACGTCGATCCCGACGTGGCCGACCACATCCTCGCGGAGGGGACCTCGTTCGACGGCGAGGAGGTCGAGGTCACAGTGCTCTTCCTCGACGTGCGCGACTTCACCGGCTTCGCCGAAGGCCGGTCGGCGACCGACACCGTGGCCAGCCTCAACGCCATGTTCGAGCGCGTGGTGCCGATCGTCCATGGCCACGAGGGCCACGTCGACAAGTTCGTCGGCGACGGCCTGCTCGCGGTCTTCGGCGCGCCCCGCCGCCAGGACGACCACGCCGAGCGGGCCCTGCACGCGGCGCTCGAGATCGCCGGCGGCGGGCGCAGGGACTCCGAGTCCGGGCTCGAGATCGGTATCGGACTCAACACCGGACGCGTGCTCGCCGGCAACGTCGGCGGTGGCGGGCGACTCGAGTTCAGCGTGATCGGCGATGCGGTCAACGTGGCCGCGCGGGTCGAGGCCTGCACGCGCGAGAGCGGCGACGCCATCCTCGTGACCGAGCCGACGAAGCAGGCGATCGGCGACGGCGAGGTCGAGTTCGAAGAGCGCTCGGCGGTCGAGCTCAAGGGCAAGCGCGAGGCGGTGGCGCTGTACGCGCCGCGGCTCGACGGCGTCGGCGTGGGACGCCCGCCTCAGGTCCAGTAGAGGACGCGGGCACCGGGCAGCCGCTCGGCGATCGCCTCCTCGAACCAGCCGCGAAGCTCGCGCATGGTCCCGGCCCTGTAGACGTACTTGCGCGACCCGAACCTCCCGCGCTTGAGCGTCCGGCTCTCTTCGTCCATCTCGAGCCTGGTGGCCGGGTACCACTCGCTGAGCACGTCCTTGGAGCCGGGGGTGAACCGGTGGGTGATGAGTTCGACGGTGAGGTCGGTGGCGTCCGACAGGGCCTCAGCCACGCTGTCGAGCAGCTCGCCGTAGCTCTCGCGCCAGGCGGGGATGGGCATGATCGGGGCGATCACCAGACCGACCGGGTAGCCGCCGCCGCCCTGCGCGCGCGGCGCGGCCATCCGCCGCAGCGCCTCGATGCGCGCCGGCAACGGCGCAACGCCGCCCTCGAAGCGGCGGGCGATCGGCGCCGCGTTGAGTGAGAAGCGCGCTCGGGTGCGACCGCCATGCTCGATCTCGAGCAGTTCGTCGACGGCGTCGAACTTGGTGGTGAAGCGCAGCCCGGCGCGCGGGCGGCCGGCGAAGCGGCGGATCGCCTCCGCCAGCGAACCCGTCAGGTGCTCGATCCCGAGCGGATCGGTGTAGCACGAGGCCTCGAAGGTCGTGCCCTCGTCCGCGCGCTCGGAGCTGAGCGAGGTGATCTCCCCGTCGCCCTCGTAGGCCGGGAGCCCGTCGAGGATCTCGTCGAGGTTGGCGTAGACGCGGGTCACCGGAGGGCCGGGCAGCGAGCCGGCCAGGTAGCAGTACTGGCAGTGGGCCGGGCACCCGCGCGCGAGATGGAACTGCCAGTCGGCGCTCGGGGGGATGGGCTGGAGCCGACGCTCGCCCGGAGGAGAGACGACGACGGCCAGGGTCGACTTGGCGCGGCGGTAGGTCTCGCGCTCGCTGTCGCCGCGCAGGCCGGTGAGGCGGTTGCCGGCCAGGCGCTCGACCTCTAGTCCGAGCGCCTGGCAGCGCTCCGCGATCGCGCGGCCGAAGCGGTGCTCGAGCGCCGGCGCGGTGACCAGCACCCGCTTGGGCATCCACAGCTTCGCCGACCGTCCGGGCGAGGCGGTCACCCGGTCGTTCGAAGCCACCGACTCCCCGTTGCGCTCCTGCTGCAGGGTCGCCCTCACCCTCGGAGTACGGGTCCGAGTGCCCTGCTGGCCGCCAGCGACGGCAGTCCGGCGCGCGGGCGGGGGGCGGAGGGCGCATAGAGTTCCGGTCCGGCGAAGTCGGCATGGAGACCGCGCCGGGGCGGCGTAGAATCGAGCCATGGACGACCAGGTCGCCTACGACGAGCGCGGCCTCGTCCCCTGCGTCGTGCAGGACGCCTCGAGCGGGGAGGTGCTCACGCTCGCCTACATGAACGCCGAGGCGCTCGAGCAGACTCGCGCGACCGGCGAGATGCACTTCTTCAGCCGCTCGCGCGGAGAGCTCTGGCACAAGGGCGAGACCTCGGGCAACGTCCAGCGGGTCCGCGGCCTGCGCCTCGACTGCGACGGCGATGCCATCGTGGCCCTGGTCGATCCGGCCGGCCCGGCCTGCCACACCGGCGAGCGGACGTGCTTCTTCCGCGGCGACGTCGAGCCAGCGCCCGCTGAGGCCCTCGGTGCGCTGGAGCGCACGGTCGAGGACCGGCGCGCTTCGAGCGACGGCTCCTCGTACACGCGCGCGCTGCTCGACGATCCGCCCTTGACCGGCGCCAAGGTCCGCGAGGAGGCCGAGGAGGTCGCGCGCGCGGCGGCTGAGGAGACCGACGAGCGGGTGAGCGAAGAGGCCGCCGACGTCCTCTACCACCTGACCGTGCTGCTGGCCTCGCGCGGGCTCTCGCTCGCCGGCGCCCTCGCGGCGCTGAACGCGCGCCGCGGCGGCGCGCGCCGCGAGTGAGCAGCCCCGTCGCCCCCGCCGAGGAGGTCCTCGTCGAGCCGTCGCTCGACGAGGCGCGCGAGCTCGCCCGCGACCACACGGTCGTACCGCTGCGCCACACCTTCATCGACGACTGCGAGACGCCGGTCGCCGCCTACCTCAAGCTCCGGGGCGGAGGGCCCTCGTTCCTGCTCGAGTCGGCCGAGCAGGGACAGCGCTTCGGCCGCTGGTCGTTCGTCGGGGTGGACCCCCGGGCGGTCGTGCGCGTCGAGGACGGGATGCTCGTGACCGGTCGCGACGCGACGCCGTGCGACGACCCCTACCGCGCGGTCGCCGACGTGCTCGCGCGCTACCGCGCCGCACCGCTCCCCGCGGGTGCGCCCCCGTTCGCCGGCGGCGCGGTCGGGCTCTTCGGCTACGACCTCGTGCGCTCCTCCGAGCCGACGGTCGGCCCGCCTAACCGCGACGAGATCGGGCTCCCCGACCTGGCGCTGATGATCTCGGACACGATCGTCGCCTTCGACCACTTCACCCACGAGGTCACGGTGATCGTCAACGTCTTCGCCGACGACGCCGCGCCCGAGCACTTCGCCCAGGCCTACGAGGCGGCGGTCGCGGGCATCGCCGAGATCCGCGAGCTGCTCGCCGCGCCGGTGCCCCGCCCGGCGGCCGCGGGCCGCCGCGAGCCGCCGGAGTACGTCTCGAATCTCGGCGCGGCCGGCTATGCCGAGGCGGTCGAGCGCGTCAAGGCCTACATCCGCGCCGGCGACTGCTACCAGGTCGTGCCGAGCCAGCGCTGGAGCACCGAGGCGCCGGTCGAGGCCTTCTCGATCTACCGCGGCCTGCGCTCGGTCAACGCGAGCCCGTACATGTACTTCCTCGACTTCGGCGACTTCGAGATCGCCGGGGCCTCGCCCGAGTCGCTGGTCAAGGTCACCGGCCGCCGCGCCGAGCAGCGGCCGATCGCCGGCACCCGGCCGCGCGCCGCCACCGGCGAGGGCGACCTCGCCCGGGCCCGCGAGCTGCTGGCCGACGAGAAGGAGCGCGCCGAGCACGTCATGCTCGTCGACCTCGCCCGCAACGACCTCGGGCGCGTGTGCTCCTACGGCAGCGTCACGGTCGAGGAGCTGATGGTCGTCGAGACCTACTCGCACGTCATGCACATCGTCTCGTCGGTGTCCGGAGAGCTCGCGGCGGAGGTGAGCGCGGTCGAGGCCCTGCGGGCCTGCCTGCCCGCGGGGACCCTCTCGGGCGCGCCGAAGATCCGCGCCATGCAGATCATCGACGAGCTCGAGCCGGTCAAGCGCGGCGCCTACGGCGGGGCGGTGGGCTACCTCTCGTTCTCCGGCGACCTCGACTCGTGCATCTTCATCCGCTCCGCGGTGATCAAGGACGGGCGCATCCACCTCCAGGCCGGCGGCGGGATCGTCGTCGACTCCGATCCCGACTACGAGGTGCGCGAGACCGAGGCCAAGGCCGGCGCGGTGCGGGCGGCGATCGAGCTCGCCTGCCGCCAGTCCGATTGGGCCTAGACGAGCGATGCGCGTCCTCGTGCTCGACAACTACGACTCCTTCACCTGGAACCTCGTCCAGTACCTCGGCGAGCTCGGTTCCGAGCTCGAGGTGATGCGCAACGACGATGCCACGGTCGTTGAGCTGCTCGCGCGCGAGCCCGACCGGGTCGTGGTCTCGCCCGGGCCGCGCTCGCCGGCCGAGGCCGGCGTCTCGACGGCGGCTATCCGCCGCTTCGCCGAGGCCGGCACGCCGGTGCTCGGGGTATGTCTGGGCCACCAGGCGCTGGCCGCGGCCTTCGGCGGACGCGTGGTTCGCGGCGAGCCGATCCACGGCAAGGCCGCGACGGTCGAGCACGACGGGCGGACGATCTTCCGCGGTCTCGCCAGCCCGCTCGTGGCCGCGCGCTACCACTCGCTCGTGGTCGATCCCGCGCTGCCGGACTGCCTCGAGCGCTCGGCGGTCGCGAACGGCACGGTCATGGCCCTGCGCCACCGCGAGCTGCCGGCCGAGGGGGTGCAGTTTCACCCCGAGTCGGTGCTGACCGCCGACGGGCGGGAGCTGCTGCGGAACTTCCTGGAACCGGCCTGAGTCCTAGGATCCCGAGTGCCGTGCCCAACCCCGTCCTCACCACGGCGATCGACCGGCTCGCCTCGGGCCTGAACCTCTCCGCCGAGGCCGCGGCCGAGGCGCTGCGGACGATCATGGAGGGCGAGGCCTCCGAGGTCCAGACCGGCGCCTTTCTGATCGCCCTGCGCACCAAGGGGGAGACGGTCGACGAGCTCACCGGCCTCGCCCGGACCATGCGCGAGCTCAGCCTCAAGGTCGTGGTCTCCGAGGAGCTGGAGCGCGAGGGCCTGCTCGACACCGCCGGCACCGGCGGCGGGCGCCCGACGGCCAATGTGTCGACCACCGCCGCGCTCGTGGCCGCGGGCGCGGGCTGCCGGGTGGCCAAGCACGGCAACCGCTCCTCGACCGGCCTCTCGGGCTCGGCCGACCTGCTCGAGGCCCTGGGCGCGCGGATCGACCTCGAGCCGGCCGCGATCTCCGAGTGCATCGAGGAGATCGGCTTCGGTTTCATGTTCGCACCGGCGCACCATGCGGCCATGCGCCACGTCGTGCCGGTGCGCAAGGAGCTGGGGGTCCGGACCGTGTTCAACTTCGTCGGTCCGATCACCAACCCGGCGGGGGCGACCCGGCAGGTCATCGGCGTGTCCGACCCGGCCTTTCGCGACACGGTCGCCGGAGCCCTCGGAGCGCTCGGGGGCCGCAGGGCCTTGGTAGTGTCGAGCGAGGATGGTCTCGACGAGATCAGCGTGTCGGCGCCGACCCGGGTGACCGAGCTGAACGAGGGCGAGCGGCGCGAGCTGCGCATAGTGCCCGAGGAGCTCGGCGTCGAGCCCGCGGCACCCGACGCCCTGAGCGCGGGTACGCCGGAGCAGAACGCCGAGATCGCCCGCGGCGTGCTCGCCGGGCGGCCCGGGCCCGAGCGCTCGGTCACGCTGCTGAACGCCGGCGCGGCGATCTACGTCGCCGGGCGGGCCGACGATCTCGCGGCCGGCGTGCGCGCCGCGGAGGCGGCGATCGACTCGGGCGCCGCGGCCGGGGTGCTGGAGCGCTACGTCGAGCGCAGCCGCCGCGTCGTGCTCGCCTCGTGAGCGTGCGGCTCGAGCGCCTGATCGACGCCACGCGCGAGAGCGTCGAGCGCCGCCGGCGCGAGGTGCCGGCCTCCGAGCTCGAGGACCTGATCCAGCCCGGCCTCGAGGGACGGCCCTTCTCGGAAGGTCTCGCCAGCCCGCGGACCTCGCTGATCGCCGAGCACAAGCGACGCTCGCCCTCGGCCGGGACGATCCGCGAGGGCGCCTCCGTCCGCGAGATCGTCCGGGCCTACGAGCGCGGCGGCGCGGCGGCGCTCTCGGTCCTGACCGAGGAGGCGCACTTCGGCGGCTCGCTCGAGGACCTGCGCGAGGCCATCGCCGCGACCGACCTGCCGGTGCTGCGCAAGGACTTCACGATCGACCCCTACCAGCTCCTCGAGGCCAAGGCCGCCGGCGCCGACGCCGTGCTGCTCGTGGTCGGGGCGCTGCGTTCGCGTGAGCTCTCCGACCTCTACGCCCAGGCCCGTGAGCTCGATCTCGACGCACTCGTCGAGGTCCACGACGCCGACGAGCTCGAGGCCGCGCTCGAGCTCGATGCCGACGTGATCGGCATCAACAACCGCGATCTGACCGACTTCTCGATCGACCTCCAGCGCACCTTCGATCTGCTCTCCGACGTTCCGGCCGGCAAGACGGTGGTCTCCGAGTCGGGGATCTCGGAGCGGGCCCAGGTCGAGGAGCTCGAGGCGGTGGGCGTGGACGCCGTGCTCGTGGGCGAACGGCTCATGCGCGCGCCCGACCCCGAGGCCTGCGTGCGCGACCTCACCCGCACCGAGGAGCCGACCCGCGCCTAGGGCGGTTGCCAGCGCGGCGAGTGTCGGGGCCGCCGTCGGGCGGTCCCTAACATCGCACGGGTGGCGACCCCGGCCCTGTGGACGGCGCTCCTGGGTGCGGTAATGATCCTCGCCGGGCTCGCCTTTGGCCCGACCCCCCTACTCGTCCCGGGCGTGGGACTGAGCGTCCTCGGGCTCCTCAGCGGCGGCTGGGTGGGCCTCGCCGCGCGGGGCCGGCTCGACCGCCGTCTCGAGGCTGCGAGGGTCGTCGAGGGCGAGCCCTGCGCGGTGTGGCTCGACGCGAGGACGCCGGTCGGGCCGCCGCCGGGCAGCGAGCTCGTCGAGCCGCTCCTCGGCGACGGCGAGCGATCGGTCGTGGACTGGCGCCGTCGCAAGCACGGCCTGACCGCGACGGCCCGCTTCCCGCGTCGCGGACTCGTGATCCCCGAGCCCGCGCGGTTGATCGTGCGCGACCCGCTCGGGCTGGCCTGCCGCGAGCTGCGCTCGCCGGTGCGCGAGGTGCTGGTGCTCCCGCGGGTCGAGCCCGTGCGCGCGGTGGCCCGCTCCCGCGCTCGCACGAGCACCTCGGCCACGAACGCACCCGCCGCCCCCGGCGGCGCGGAGATCGAGGTCGATTCCCTGCGCGAGGCGCCGCCCGAGGCCTCCGCCACGCGCATCCACTGGCCCGCGTTCGCGCGCACGGGGACCCTGATCGAGCGGACGCTCATCGCCGAATCGGATCGCCGTCCGCTCGTCGTTCTGGACGCCTCGAGCCCGGCGTCGAGCGAGGCGCTCGACAGCGCGGTCCGCGCCGCGGCCTCGCTGTGCGTCTGGCTGGCCCGGGCCGGCGGCTGCGAGCTGCTGCTGCCCGGCGAGCGCCGCCCCTCCGCCATCGAGCCGACGCTCGCGAGCTGGCCGGCGCTGCACGCCCGTCTGGCCGTCCTCGAGGCCGGGGGAAGACCGTCGGCGTCCGAGCGTCTCGGCCGTGGCACGGTCTTCTGGGTGACCGCGAGCGCCGCAGCGCGCCTGCCGCGCGGCCTCGCGCGCGCCGGCGCCGCCGAGCGCTACCTCGTCGCCCCGGGCCCGGCACCGGCCGCCGCGGCGTTCGAGGTCGCCGGCTGTCACGGGCGCCGCCTGGCTCGAGCTTCGGCGCG
>CADCVU010000111.1 GCA_902806245.1 uncultured Solirubrobacterales bacterium | reverse complement strand
TCGTGGCCGGCGTCCTGTTCGCCTACTTCGTGGTTCTTCCCCCCGCGATCACCGTGCTGCTGGGCTTCAACGCCGACGAATTCAACACACAGCTGCGCGCGCGGGAGTACTACAGCTTCGCGTCGCTCACCCTGATCTCGCTGGGCATCCTGTTCCAGGTCCCGATCGGAGTGCTCGCGGCCACGCGGCTCGGAGTGGTCACGACCGCACAGCTGCGCAGGAGCCGCCGCTACGCGATCCTGGGCATAGCCGTGCTGGCCGCGCTGCTGCCGACGATCGACCCGGTGACCATGATCCTCGAGATGCTGCCGCTGATCGTCCTCTACGAAGTCTCTATCCTCGTAGCTCGGGCCTTCGAGCATTCGCCGGACGAGCCGGCCGACCAACCCGCCCCGCTCGAGGGCTCCTAACCTCTCCTCGACGCGACTCGATCTCATGCTGTTCGACCTCCAAGGCAAGCGCCGCCGCGTCATCCAGGTGACCTATCTCGGCCTCGCCGTCCTCATGGGCGGAGGTCTCGTCCTATTCGGGATCGGCGGCGACGTCCAGGGCGGGCTGTTCGACGCCTTCAGCGACCGCAGCGACACCGGGAGCAACAACCCGATCACCGAGCGCCGCCTCGAGACGGCGGAGAAGCGCCTGCGCACCCGCCCGAACGATCCGGCCGCCCTGGCCGAGCTGACCCGCGCGCGCTTCCAGCTCGCCGGCGACGACGTCGATCCCAACACCGGCGTCTACCTCCCCGAGGCCCGCCCGGACCTGCGCGCGGCGGCGGGAGCGTGGGACCGCTATCTCGCGACGAATCCTCAGCCCGTCGATGCCTCCCTGGCGCGGGTGATGATCCAGGTCTACGCCTTCGGGCTCAACCAGCCGGCCAAGGCCTCCCAGGCCGCGGAGATCGTGGCCGAGGCCGACCCGAGCTCGCCGACCTTCCTCTCGTTCGCCCAGTACGCCGCCCTGGCCGGGCAGAAGCGCAAGGCCGACCTGGCCGGGAAGCGGGCGGTCGCGCTCGCTCCGCCCAAGCAGCAAAAGCGGGTCAAGCAGAACGTCGAGGCGCTCGAGGCGCAGGTTGCCGCGGCAAAGGCCGGCGCTGCGGGCGGCGCCTCCGGAGGCGGTCCGCCGCCCGGAGGACTGCCCGCGCCGGGCGGCGGCGGAGGCTGAGCGGATGCGCTCACGCCCGCCCGTTCCATTCGTCAAGATGGGTCGACCCACCCGGATAGGAGCACGGTGAACTTCCAGATCTCAGACCAGGAGATAGACGCCGACACGCACGTGATCGAGCTCGGCGGCGAGATCGACCTCTACACCGCGCCCGAGTTCAAGGAGCGCATGGCGGAGATCATCGACGAGGGCAAGACCCGGGTGGTCGTCGATCTCTCGCAGGCCACGTTCATCGACTCCACCACGCTCGGCGTGCTCGTCGGCGGGGTCAAGCGCCTGCGCCCGGCCGGCGGGTCGCTGGCGCTCGTGTGCACCGACGACAACATCACCAAGATCTTCGAGATCACCGGCCTCGACCGGGTCTTTCCCATCCACGACTCGCGCGACGAGGCGCTGGCCGCGGTAGGGGACGCCGAGCCCTCGGCCTGAGCTCGCGCGAGGCCGCTCGCCGTCCGGCGCGCGGCTCAGCATGGGGCCGGTGAGCGTCGCCGCGAGCCCGCAGCAGCGCAGGACCGTCGCCGAGCTGCGGGCCGGGGAGGAGCTCGCGGGCGTGTTCGCCTGCGTGCGCAAGGACCGCCTGAACGCCAGGACGGGCTCTGCCTACCTGGCGCTCGAGCTGCGTGACTCGACCGGCTCCCTCCCGGCGCGGGTGTTCCGCGACCCCGACTACCAGGCCGCGCGCTTCGAGCGCGGCGACCTCGTCCGCGTCGCGGGGCGGGTCGAGCGGTTTCGCGGCGACCTCCAGGCCGAGCTCGCCGACGTGCGCCGGGCCGACCCCGGCGAGGCCGACCCGGCCGAGTTCCTACCGGTGGCCTACCGCGACCTCGACGAGCTCGACGGGTTCCTCGAGCACATGGCCGAGGAGGTCCACGACGCCGACCTGAGCCGGCTGCTCGCCGCCTTTCTCGGCGACGGGGCCTTCCGCGCGGAGCTGCGCCGTGCGCCGTGCACGCGTGCCGGCCACCACGCCTACCTGGGGGGTCTGCTCGAGCACACCGTCGCGGTGGCCACCCTGGCGCGCGAGGCATGCATCCTGCACCCGCGGCTGCGCCCTGACCTGCTGGTCGCCGCGGCGCTGCTGCACGATGTCGGCAAGACGCGTGAGTTCACCCTCGGCGCGGAGATCGGCCTGAGCGAGGAAGGACGGCTGCTCGGGCATCTGGCCCTCGGGCACCGCCTCGTCGCCGAGCGGATCGCGGCGCTCGAAGGCTTTCCCTCCGGCAAGGCGCTCGCCCTCGAGCACTGCATCCTTGGCCACCACGGGCCGGAGGCGCTGCCGGGGCGGCGGTTCGGCTCGGCCGAGGCGCTCGCGCTGTATCGCCTCAACGCGCTCGACGCGTCGGTGAAGGGCGCGCTCGAGCACGGAATCGGCTGAGCGCTCGGGCGTGCGGTGCGGACTCCGCCCCTAGACTCGCCGCGGGGCGGCAGGGGTCTGGTGGCCCATCCGGTCTTCAAAACCGGCAGGGCGTGGCAGCCCCACGCTTGGATGGTTCGATTCCATCGCCGCTCCGTGGGGAGAAGTGCCTGCACAGCAGCTCTTTCGGGCGGTGGGCGCCCCTCAGCGGCAGAGGTTTCGTTCCCCGCACGAGAGCCCGAAGCGGCCTGTGCAGGCGTAGCTGACGATCGCAATCTCGATCGCACAGGACGCCGCGTACTGAGCCGCCGTAGCGCTGCGCGACGCGCCGCGGCCGCGCGTCGCGCAGGCGCTGGCCGCCGAGCGTCGCCCGACCATGGAGACCGACGCCTTCGAGCTGGTGCCCACCCACCTCGAGGCCGGTACCGAGCGGGCCGCCGCGGAGGGACGCAAGCTCGCCGAGCAGTGCCGCGCCAGCGGGCTGGACGGCCAAATCCGACACGTGATGGTCCCCGGGATGATCGCCGAGGACGGCGACCGACCGGTCGAGATGAGGCCGCGGATGGACACGCTCGACTTCTGGCGCGCGGTGAGCCCCGAGCTCGACGCGGTGAGCGGACTCTGCAC
>CADCVU010000110.1 GCA_902806245.1 uncultured Solirubrobacterales bacterium | reverse complement strand
AGGGCCGGCACACCAGAGGTGCGAGCCGTAATCGCCGCCGGCGGGACCGCCGGCCACGTCGTCCCCGCCCTCGCGGTGGCAGACGCCCTGCGTGAGCGAGGCGTCGAGGTCAGCTTCGTCGGCGGCGAGCGGGTCGAGGCCGAGCTCGTGCCCGCGGCGGGATACCCGTTCGCCCGGCTCAAGGTGATCGGCATCGACCGCCGCAACCCGGCGCGGGCGGCTCGTGCGCTCGGGCTGGCGGCGGTGGCCAGCGCACGCGCGCCGGCGCTCCTGCGCCGCCTGCGCCCCGACGTCGTGCTCGGGGGCGGCGGCTACGTGGCCGGGCCGGTCGGGCTGGCCGCGCGCATCCTCGGGATCCCACTCGCCCTCAGCGAGGCGGACAGCCACCTCGGGCTGACCAACCGGCTGCTCGCGCCGCTGGCCGAGCGGGTCTTCCTCGCCTTTCCGCGGCCGCACGGATCCAGCGCGCAGGAGCACCGGTACGTCGTGGTCGGGCGCCCGATCCCGCGGGGAACGCTCGACGCCGACCGCGACCGCGCGCGGGCCCGCTTCGGGATCGCGGCCGGGGAGACGTGCCTGCTGGTGTTCGGTGGCTCGCTCGGGGCACGGTCGCTCAACGAGGCGGCCATCGAGGCCTTCGGCGGCCCGGCGGCGGCGAGCGGACACGGCGTTCCGCGCGTGTCGGTCCTCCACGCCAGCGGCCGGCGCGACCACGAGGCGCTGGCCGCGCGGCTCGAGGCCCTCGGGCAGCCCGGGCATTACCACCTGCACCCCTACATCGAGCCCTTCGCCGATGCCCTGGCCGCCGCGGATCTCGCGGCGGCACGGGCCGGCGGCTCGATCTTCGAGCTCGCCGCGGCGGGCGTGCCGGCGGTGCTCGTGCCCTACCCGCACGCCACCGCCGACCACCAGAGCGCCAACGCCCGCTGGATGGCCGAGGGTGGGGCGGCCGTCGTCGTCCGCGACTCCGAACTCGACGCGGGGCGCCTCGCGCAGGAGATCGACTCGATACTCGGCGAGCCCGAGCGTCTGACCCGGATGGGGGAGGCGGCTCGGGCCCTTGCCCGCCCGGACGCAGCCGAGCGGATCGCCGACGAGCTGATGGCGCTCGCGAGCGCCCGGCGTGCCGCTCGCGCCCCTCGTTCCTAGCTGGGCGACGCGGCCCGGCGACCCCGAAGATGGTTGGAGGAGGGACCGGGGCGGGAATGGTTGGCCTTATGTTCACGCGCCGACTCCTCCACGCCGCGACGACGGTCGCGCGCTCACCCGCTCTTACGCTCGCCACCTCGGGCGGCCCGGCCCCCTCCGGCGCCCGCTCGAGCCTCAACCTTCGCCTCGACCCCGACCTCGACGCGGCGGCAAAGGCGCGCGAGGCGCTCGAGCGCCTCGAGGTCGAGCGTGGAGTACTGCAGGATATGAACCTGCTGGTGACCGAGCTGGTGACCAACAGCGTCCGCCACGCCGACGCGGCCGCGCACGAGCCCGTCCACGTCGAGGTCTCGGTGGCCGGCGACCACGTCTTCGTGGCCGTCGAGGACGGAGGGAGCGGCTTCAAGCCGAAGCCGCGCTCGGCTCACTCGCCGCGCGACTCGGGCTGGGGGCTGCACCTCGTCGAGCGCCTGAGCTCGCGCTGGGGAGTCACGAGCGGTGGTCGCACGCGAGTGTGGCTCGAGCTCTCTCGCGGCGGACGGGCCGAGGCCGCCTAGGCGGAGCGTCGCCCGGCCGTGCTCCGGCTCAGCGGGGGTCGGAGGCCAGCGCGGTCTCGTCCGCGACGATGTCGAGGCGGCCGTCGAGGCCGGTGATCGAGAAGACCCGCTGGACGACCTCGGGTCCCTGGATCAGCGTCAGGCTGCGGCCATCCTCGCGCGCCCGGGCGTCGGCGCCGAGGAGGCAGCGCAGCCCCGTCGAGTCGAGGAAGGTCAGGGCGCGCAGGTCGAGCACGATCCCCCCGGGGTGCTCGGCTTCGAGCCCGCTGAGCTCGGCGTCGAGGCGGGGCGCGGCGGCGATGTCGAGCTCGCCGAAGAGCGACACGAGTGGTCGCGTCCCTTCGCGGCTCGTCTCCAAGTCGAACGCGGTCATCGACGGCGGCATGCTACGCCCTCACGCCGGCGCCCGCACCCTGACGACGCGGTGAGGATGAGCAGCGGTCAGGGAGGTGTGCGTGATGCGAGCGAGGCTCACCGACGGCGCGGCGCGACCTCAGGCCGCGCCGCGCGTCCGATGGCCCCTGCCTACTCCTGGAGCGCCGGCTGGCTCGCGCCGAGCGAGGCCTGCTCGGCCTGCTCGAGCTGGCGGTTGACGTGGTCCCAGTCGAGGTTGCGGAAGAACGCGTCGACGTAGTCCTTGCGACCCTGAGGCGTGCCTCCGAAGTCCCGCGCGTAGGCGTGCTCGTAGACGTCGATCGCGAGCACGGGAACCATGTTGTAGACCGCCCACAGGTTCTGCGAGTCCATGATGTAGTTGAACAGCGATCCGTCGTTGAGGTCGTAGCCGACCATGACCCAGCCGCGGGCGGCCGAGGCGGCCTTGCGCACGGCCTGCTCCCACATCTCGACGCCGCCGGGGTGCTCGCCGCCGATGATCTCGGCGAAGCGACCCTGCGGCGAGCCGCCCTCGCCGCCGAGGTGCCCGAAGTAGAGCTCGTGGTTCTTGAAGCCGAGCAGGGCGAAGGTGTAGTCGATGGAGACCGCCCGCAGCGGCGAGTAGACTTGGTTGCCCTCGATCTCCGAGTAGTCGAACTCCTTGAGGATCTTGCGGCACTCGTTCGACTTCTTGATGTACCCCTCGTAGAGGGCGTAATGATCGTCCATCGTCTGCTTGGAGATGCCGTCGAGCTCTTTGTCGAAGGCCGGAAATTGACGCGGCTGAAGTTCCTGCCAGGGCATGCGCGCTCCTCTGTCTTGAAGTCTGTGGTCTCGGGATTCCTTCCCGGGCGACCTGCGCTCAAACCCGCGGGGCCTGCTAGGCCCGAAGCCGGCTGAGCCCTCGGGTAGCCTGGCCTCGCCATGGACTCCACCGCCTTTGCCGGACGGCGACTGCACTTCATCGCCATCGGCGGTGCCGGCATGAGCGCCCTGGCGCTCGTCGCCCACGCGCTCGGCGCCGAGGTCACGGGCTCCGATCGCTCCGAGTCGAGCTATCTGCCGAAGCTGCGCCGGGCCGGGATCGAGCCGGTCGTGGGCCACCGGGCCGGCGGCGCTCCGCCCGGCGCGGAGGTCGTGCGGGCGACCGCGGTCCCCGACGACAACCCCGAGCTCGCATCGGCGCGGGCCGCCGGCGCCCTCATCCT
>CADCVU010000109.1 GCA_902806245.1 uncultured Solirubrobacterales bacterium | reverse complement strand
GGCGTCGCGCGGGTCGAGGGCGCCGAGCTCGAGCGGATGGGCCAGCGCGGCATCCTGCGCCGCTACCCGATCCACTTCCACATGCTCGGCGACGGCGGGCAGAGCTCCTACCTGCGGGACTCGAGCCTGCACCACACTTTCAACCGGTGCGTGACCGTGCACGGCACCAACCGGCTCGCGGTCACCGGCAACACCTGCTTCGACCACGTCGGGCACGGCTTCTTCCTCGAGACGGCGCCGAGCACGACAACGTCCTCACCGGGAACCTCGGGATGAAGACGAGGCGCCCGCCCGCGGACCAGCGCCTGCTTCCCTCCGACTCCTCGCCGGCGACCTTCTGGGTCACGAACCCCGACAACGTGGTGCGCGACAACGTGGCCGCGGGCTCCGACGGACACGGCTTCTGGCTCGCGTTCCCGGAGCACCCGACCGGACTCTTCGCCGCGACCTTCCCGACCGAGAACCAGGCCATCTGGCCGCGACGGACTCCGCTCGGCGAGTTCTCGGGCAACGTCGCCCACTCGAACGGAGGCGACGGCCTCCACGTCGACTCCGGGCCGCGCCCCGACGGCCAGACCGAGACCAGCCACCACCACGCGCGGGCCAACCCCGCCGATACGGGGTCCGCGTCGGTGACGACCGAGTTCGGCCGCTTCGCGGGCTACAAGAACCGCCATCGCGCGGTCTGGCTGCGCGGCACCGGCCACCGGCTCACCGGCGCGGTCCTGGCCGACAACGCCGTCGGCGCGACGTTCGCCTCGCACGAGAGCTTCCTCCAGGACTCGCTGCTCGTCGGCGAGACCGCCAACAAGGGTGCGCCGACCCAGTACGAGACCGACCGCGGCCGGGTCGGACGCGACGGGCGCAGCCTGCCGCGCCCCTGGGATTCGAGCTTCCCGATCCGCGGCTACGAGTTCTACGACGGCCGCGTCGGCGCCGAGCGCACGAGCTTCGTCAACTTCCAGCCCTACGTGACGCCGAGCGGCCAGGCCCGCCAGCAGAGCGCGCTCGGCTACAACCTGACCAACCACTTCTCGATCCACCCCCGCAACTTCGCCACCGCGCTGCGCTTCGTCAACGCCAACCGCGTCCACCTCCCCGATCTCGTCGTGGGTTACGACGGCGACGCCTCGTCGGTCTTCCTCGACACCGACGGCTCGGTGACCGGCACCGCCGGTCGCACGGTCGCCTCCAACAACCCGTTCCTACTGGGAGCGAGCTGCGCGCCGAAGGCGGAGTGGAACGCCCACGTCTGCGACGGCGACTACGCGACCCTGAGCGTCGGCACTGGCGACGGCGAACCGGCGGCGATCAAGCCGCTGAGGCTGACGCGCGCCGACGGCCGGATCCAGACCCTGATGGGCAGCCAATCGGACTCGACGAGAGCCCACTCGAGCGTCCTGACGAACTCGCGCTACGGCGTGGAGTACAACGGCGCCACGCCGCAGAGGGCCCGCTTCGTCCTCTCGCGCGGCCGCGACCGCTGGGTGCAGCTCAACGTGTCCCGCGCCGAGGGCTTCCGGGTCACCCGCTACGGCTGCAACGTCGGTGACCCCGCGAAGTACTGCTACGGCGCCGCCGCCAGCCTCGCGGCGCTCGCCTCAGCGACGAAGTCGAGCTACTGGTACGACAATCGAGGCGACGCCGATCCCGCCACCGGGACCCTCCACCTCAAGCTCGTATCGAACGGGACCGACTACGAGGAGCTGAAGGCCGAGCCCCCGCCGGCTCCCTGAGAGCGAGCGTCCGAGGGCGCGCTGTGGGTCTGGGGCCCGGCGCCGGCTAGCTTGCGGCGGGCGTGGAGCGCTCGGTGGCGACGGCGGAGGGCCGCGCGTCGGCCTCGGCCTCCGCGGGCTCCAGTACGGCCGGCTCGGCCTCGCCGGGGGGCGCAGGCGCGGTCTCTGCGGCGGGCTCGGCCACGGCCACGGCCGACTGGGCGTCGTCCGGGCTCACGGGCTCGGCCTCCCCGGCGTCCGCCGGCTGACCGTCACCGCTCGCCCCGTCGGCCGTCTCCGCCTTCGGCGCCACCGGCCCGAGCATCATCGTCATGTTGCGACCGTCGAGGTTCGGGCGCTGCTCGATCACGGCGATGTCCGAGAGCTCCTCGGCGAGGAGCATGAGCAGGCGCTCGCCGCGCTCGGGATGGGTGGTCTCGCGCCCCCGGAACATGATTGTGACCTTGACCTTGTCCTGATGGCGCAGGAAGCGCTCGACGTGACCCTTCTTGGTCTCGTAGTCGTTGGTGGCGATCTTCGGGCGCAGCTTGATCTCGCGCACGGTGATCGACTTCTGGTGGCGCCGAGCGGCCTTCGCCTTCTGCTCCTGCTCGTACTTGTACTTCGAGTAGTCGAGGACGCGGCAGACGGGCGGGCGGGCCTCGGCCGCCACCTCGACGAGGTCGAGATCGCGGTCGCGGGCGTACTGGAGCGCCTCGTCGCGCTCCACGATCCCGACCTGCGATCCATCCTCGGCGATCAGGCGCACCTGCGGTACGCCGATGCGCTCGTTGACTCGTGTCTGATCCCGCTCGGGCGGGCGCCGATCGAACCTGCGCGGGACCGGCACTAGGCGGAGAAGCTCGAGCTAGACGGCAAAGGCGAGAGGAGAGGCGGGCAGAGCGGAGGCGGGCACGAGCGCGTCAGAAGCTGCGGCGCGTGGTGTGAGTGCCCTTCATTCGCGCGGAACTATAGCGAGGCCACGGGATCTTCGGGGCGGACGTGGCCCCGGGCGCAGGCCAACGCCTCGCGGGGCTTCAGGCCCCGACCCGGCCTCGAGCCTCGATCTCGTGCCGCGCGCGAGCGGCCAGCTCCCCGATCGCCTGGCGGCCGAGGTCGCCCTCGCCGTGCCGGCGCACCGACACCGCCGCCTCGGCCTCCTCCTGATCGCCGACCACGAGCATGTAGGGCACCTTGCGCAGCTCGGCGTCGCGGATCTTGCGGCCCACCGACTCGGCGCGGTCGTCGACCTCGCAGCGCACTCCGTCGGCGCTCACCTCGGCCACGACTCGGCGTGCGTACTCGAGGTGGCGGTCGGCGATCGGCAGGACGACGGCCTGGACGGGCGCGAGCCACAGCGGGAACTCGCCGGCGTAGTGCTCGATGAGGATGCCCACGAAGCGCTCGAACGAGCCGAGCAGGGCCCGGTGGATCATCACCGGGCGGTGCTCGGCGTTGTCGGCGCCGGTGTAGGCGAGCTCGAAGCGCTCGGGCATCGAGTAGTCGAGCTGGACGGTGCCGAGCTGCCACGAGCGCCCGATCGAGTCGGTCATGTGCAGGTCGAT
>CADCVU010000108.1 GCA_902806245.1 uncultured Solirubrobacterales bacterium | reverse complement strand
CTGGTAGATCGGCCGGTGCAGGTCGAGGTACTTGCGGAACGCGCCCGGGCGCAGGTCGAAGTGCTCGCCGATGAGCTCGAGGATCTTCGCCTTGGCGACGCGCTCGGTGCCGTAGGTCTCGATCATCGTCGAGACCGGGTGCGCCACGCCGATGGCGTAGGCCACCTGGACCTCGCAGCGGTCGGCGAGGCCCGCCGCGACGACGTTCTTGGCCACGTAGCGCGCCGCGTAGGCGGCCGAGCGGTCGACCTTCGAGGGATCCTTGCCGGAGAACGCGCCGCCGCCGTGGCGGGCCATGCCGCCGTAGGTGTCGACGATGATCTTGCGCCCGGTCAGGCCGCAGTCGCCGACCGGCCCGCCGATGACGAACTTGCCGGTCGGGTTGACCAGCAGCGAGTCGCGGAGCTTGCGCTCGTCGTAGTTCTGGCCCTGGAGGATGGGCCGGATGACGTGCTCCCAGAGGTCGGGCTTGATCTGCTTCTCGGAGTCGACGCCCTCGGCATGCTGGGTCGAGATCAGCACCTTCTCGATCTCCACCGGCTCGTCGTCCTCGTAGCGGACGGACACCTGGGTCTTGCCGTCGGGGCGCAGGTAGTCGAGGGTTCCGTCCTTGCGGACCTCGGACAGCCGCAGCGCCAGGCGGTGGGCCAGCGAGATCGGCATCGGCATGAGCTCCGGCGTCTCGCGCGTGGCGTAGCCGAACATCATCCCCTGGTCGCCGGCGCCCGCGGCGTCGGCGTCGTCCTGGCCGCCCTCGCCGCGCTTCTCGTAGGCCTCGTCGACCCCTTGGGCGATGTCGGAGGACTGCTTGTCGACGGCGACGATGACCGCGCAGGCATCGCAGTCGAAGCCGTAGTCGGGATCGTCGTAGCCGATGCCGCGCACCGTCTCGCGGGCGATCTTCTGGAAGTCGAGCTGGGCCTTGGTGGAGATCTCGCCGGAGACGACGACGAGGCCGGTGTTCACCAGCGTCTCGCAGGCCACGCGACCCTCAGGGTCGTCGGCCATGACCGCGTCGAGCACGCCGTCGGAGATCTGATCGGCCATCTTGTCGGGGTGGCCTTCGGTGACGGACTCGGAGGTGAACAGGTACTCGTTGTCGGCGAATTCGCTCATGTGGAGGGGTCTGGCTCCTTGCTCGGGGGCGTTCGGCGACCGGCCGCGGGATCGCCGCGGGGCGCAAATCCGACTGTGAACCCTACCGGCCCGGCGCCGCCTGCGGGCGGGCCCGCCCGGAGCGGCGCTCGCCGCCGCCGCGCTCGCGGAAGTCGATGACCACGGGCACGCCCTCGAGGCGGTAGCGCTCGCGGAGGCGATTCTCGATGAAGTACGCGTAGTCGCGGGTGATCCGCGAGCGGTCGGAGACCTGGATGGCGAAACGCGGCGGGCGGACCTCGTACTGCGCCATGTAGAGCATGTTCAACCGCCGCCCGCGCACCGCCGGGGGCTCGCGGATGGTCTGGACCTCGGACAGGAAGCGGTTGAGCTCGGGCGTGGGCAGCCGCTCGGCCGCGCGGTCGGCCAGGGCGATGGCCTCGAGCAGCAGGCGCGGGACGTTGCGCCCGTGCAGGGCCGAGGCGGTGAGGACCCGCGGGCGCAGGCGCAGGCGCGCCGCCGTGCGGGCCTTGGCGTCGGCCAGGTCGTCCTCGTCGGCCCGGCCGAGGTCCCACTTGTTGAGGGCGATGACCGTCGCGCAGCCCGAGCGCATGGCCATCTCGGCCACCCGCAGGTCCTCGGTGGTCACGCCCTCGCTGGCGTCGCAGACCACGAGCGCCACGTCGGCGCGCTCGGCGGCGGTCTCCGAGCGCAGCTGGGCGTAGTAGTCGACGGTGCCCGCGACCTTGGTCCGCCGGCGCAGCCCCGCGGTATCGACGAGGACCACGGGCCTCCCCTCGACCTCGAGCCGAGTGTCGATCGCGTCGCGGGTGGTCCCGGCCACGTTCGAGACGATCACCCGCTCGGCTCCGAGGAAGGCGTTGACCAGCGAGCTCTTGCCCACGTTAGGGCGCCCGATCACCGCAAGCCGGATCTCGCCCTCGCCGGGCGCGGTCCCCTCCAGGTCCTCGGGGGCGATCTCCGCGAGCCTCGCGACCACGCGGTCGAGCAGATCGCCGGTGCCGAGGCCCTGGGTGGCCGAGACCGGCGTCGGCTCGCCGAGCCCGAGCGCGTAGAACTCGGCGGTCATGGGCGCGGCGCGCACGTCGTCGACCTTGTTGGCGGCGACGATCGTCGGCGCCCCGGTCTGCGAGCCGCGGCGCAGCTCGTCCGCGAGCTCCTCGTCGCCGGGGCGCAGGCCGCCGCGGGCGTCGACCACGAAGACCACGAGGTCGGAGTCGGCGATCGCCTGGCGGGCCTGGCGCTGCACGGAGCGGGCGAGGTCGTCGTCTTCAGCCAGGTCGACGCCGCCGGTGTCTACGAGCAGGAACGTCCGCCCGTTCCAGTCGGCCTCGATCTCCTTGCGGTCGCGGGTCACGCCGGCCTGCTCGTGGACGACGGCCTCGCGGCCGCCCGCGAGGCGGTTGATTAGCGTGGACTTGCCGACGTTGGGGTAGCCGACGATGGCGACCCTGGGCAGGCGGGCGCGGGGCTCGGGTCCCGTGTTGAGCGGATCTTCTTCGCCCGGCGCCAAGGTCTCCGCCGGCCCGGAGCTTTCGGATCGCTCCTCAGCGCTCGGCATCGCCGGCCAGCCTGACGATCTCGGACACGACCTCGTCGACCGTCCGCCCGCTCGTATCGAGCTCGACCGCGCCCTCGGCCGCGTGCAGCGGCGAGTGCTCGCGGCGCGAGTCCTGCTCGTCGCGCAGCGTCTGATCGGCGAGCACGACCCGGAGGTCGGCCCCGAGCTCGGCGGCCCGCCGGGCCGCGCGCTCGGCGGCGCTCGCCGTCAGGAAGACCTTGAGCGCCGCGTCCGGGGCGACCACCGTGCCGATGTCGCGGCCCTCGGCAACCCAGTCGCCGTCCGCCATCAGCGCGCGCTGGCGCTCGACCAGGGCACGGCGCAGGGCGGGATCGCTGGCGATCCGAGAGGCCTCCTCCGCGGCGACGGTCGTGCGGATCTCGCCGGTCACCTCGCGGCCGTCGACCACGTAGCGCGAGCCCTCGAGCACCTTGAGCTCCTGCGCCCAGGCCGCGGGCGGGCCACCGCCCGCAAGCGTCGCGACCGCCACCGCCCGGTACATCGCCCCGGTGTCGAGGTAGGCGAACCCGAGCCGCTCGGCCGCGGCGCGAGCGACCGTGCTCTTTCCGGCGCCGGCGGGGCCGTCGATCGCGATCACCATGGTCGCTCAGAGGCTAACCGCGGCGAGCTGATCGGGGAATCAACCGTCTAGCTCCGGGTGAGCGCCTTCAGGTCGTCCTCGAACCCTGGGTAGGAGATGTCCGCGGCCTCCATCCCCTCGACCTCGACCCCGTCGCGCGAGGCGAGGCCGGCGACCGCTCCGAGCATGGCCAGGCGGTGGTCTCCGCGGGCGTCGAACGTCCCGCCGCGCAGGCCGTCGCCGCCGCGCACCGCGAAGCCGTCGTCGCTCGCCTCGATGTCGGCGCCGAGCCCGCGCAGTCCCTCGACCACGCCGGCGATGCGGTCGCTCTCCTTGACTCGCAGCTCCTCGGCCCCGCGGACCACGGTCTCGCCCTCCGCGAAGCAGCCGAGCAAAGCGACGAGGGTGAGCTCGTCGACCGAGAGCGGGACCTCGTCGGGCTCGACCGTGGTGGCCTCGAGCGGGGCGGCGCTCACGTCGATGTCCCCAGCCGGCTCGGAGTCCGGCGAGGCCGCCGGTCCCTGACGGGAGAAACCCTCGGCTCCGGCGGCCCGCTCCGCCTCGGGCGGCGGCTGCTCGAGCTCGCCGACGATCACCGCGCCCATGCGCTCGGCGATGCGCAGGAACCCGGTCCGGGTCCAGTTGAGCCCCACGCCGCTCAGGGTGACGCGCGAGCCGCCGACCAGGCACGCCGCGGCGACCAGGAACGCCGCCGAGGAGGGATCGCCGGGCACCACGACCTCCTCGAGCTCGAGCTCGTCGGTCGGGCGCATGCGCACGGTCAGGCCCTCGCGCTCGACCGGCGCCCGGGCGCGGGCCAGCATGCGCTCGGTGTGGTCGCGGCTGGGGCTCGGCTCGCTCACGCGCGTCTGTCCCGAGGCGAGCAGTCCCGCGAAGATCAGGCACGTCTTGACCTGGGCGCTGGCGACGTCGAGCGTGTGGCCGATCCCCCGCAGCGACCGCCCGTCCACGGTCAGGGGCGGCAGCCGGTCGTCGGTGGCGGCGATCTGCGCGCCCATGCTGCGCAGCGGCTCGACGATCCGTCCCACGGGCCGGCGGCGGATCGAGGCGTCGCCGTCGAGCGTCCAGCGCCCGGAGACCTGGCCGGCCAGCCACCCCGGCAGCAGCCGCATCAGCGTCCCGGCGTTGCCGACGTCGAGCGTTCCGTTGGTCGGCTCAAAGGCGCCGTGCAGGCCGACTCCGCGGATGACCAGCTCGCCCTCGCGCTCGTCGACGCCCGCCCCGAGCGAGAGGACGGCGGTGAGGGTGGAGCGGGTGTCGGCGGCGTCGAGGAAGTTGCGCACGGTGACCGGCTCGTCGCACATCGCGCCGATCAGCGCCGCTCGGTGGGAGATCGACTTGTCCGCCGGTGGGGTGACCTCGCCGCGCAGGCGTCCGGCGGGCGCGAAGCGGCGGTTCACACCGGTGCCCCGACCGGGAAGCCGAGCTCCTCGATCAGCTCGCGCGCGCGCGCGGCGGTCGCGTCGCCGGCGACCGAGAGGGTGATCGCGCCCGAGCTCATGTCGGAGGCGGGAGCGAGCGCCATGTCGGCGATGTTGACTCCGGCCCGGCCCAGGGCCAGCGCGACCTCGGCCACGATGCCCGGCCGGTTGGGGACGACGATCCGCAGCTCGTGGACGGGCCCCTCGGCGCCCTCGGTGGCCAGCACCCGCGCGCGGTCGGAGCGCGCCGCCCGGCCCCAAGCGGCGATGGCCTCGGCGTCGCCGGCGCGCAGGGCGTCGGCGACCTCGGTCAGGCGGGCCGCCGCCGCGTCAACCTCGGCCGCGATGGCGGGCCCGTTGGCGGCGTAGATGTCGCCCCAGATGGCGGGGTTGGCCCCGGCCACGCGGGTGGCGTCGCGGAAGCTCGGGCCCACGCGCGGCAGCCCTTCACCGTCGACGAGCCCCGCCACCCGGCTGACGAGCACGTTGGCCAGCACGTGCGGGAGGTGGCTGACCGCGGCCAGCAGCCGGTCGTGGGTCTCGGGATCGATGGCCACGGGGCTCGACCCGAGCCCGACCAGGAGACGGTGCAGGCGCTCGTAGAGCACCCCCGAAGCCTCGCTGCCGGGGGTCAGGTACCAGGTCGCGCCGTCGAAGAGGTCGGCGCGGGCGTGCTCGATCCCCGCCGTCTCCGCGCCGGCGACCGGGTGGCCGGGCACGAACCGCGGGTCGGCGCTCGAGGCGGCGATCACCCGCTTGACCGAGCCGACGTCGGAGACCACGCAGTCCGGCCCGGCGGCGGCCAGGGCCTCGGTCACCAGCTCGGGGAGGGCGCCCACGGGCGCACAGCAGAAGCAGGCGTCCGCGCCCGCCAGGGCGTCGGGGACCGAGGACGCCGCGCGGTCGATCGCTCCGCGGCCCAGCGCCGCCTGCACGGCCACGGGCTCGACATCGTAGCCCGCGACCTCGGCCGCGGCGACGCTGGCGTGGGAGGCGAGCGAGATCGACCCTCCGATCAGTCCCAGGCCGAGCACCGCGATCCGCATGGGCGGCAAGCTACCCGACGCGTCGCGGATCGCCCGGCCCCGCGGCGCGCCTCAGGCGACGAGCGGGTTCTCCCAGCGAACGTCGGTGAATCGCGCGAAGTCGGTGTCGGCGGAGCAGACGGTGAGGCCGTGCTCGAGGGCCAGGGCGGCGAGCTGGGCGTCGGTGACGAGGTTGCCGCGGACGTCGTGGCGAACGATCAGGTCGCGAAGGATCTCGCCGTAGCGCACCCCCGGCTGCGGCACCCAGGCAGCCTCCGCCCCGAGCCAGGCAGCGACACGGTCCCACGCCGCCTGCGACGACAGTGGCCGGTCGAACACCCGGGGCTCGGTCGCCACCCGGAGGAAGGCGCCGAGCGTCTGCCAGGGCAGCCCGACCCGGGACGACCCGTTGAGCTTCGTCTCGAGCCAGTCCTTCGCCGCGGAGTGGAACGGACTCGCGCGGTGCACCGCGAAGAGCAGGAGATTGGCATCGACGAGCATCAGCGCCAGAACGGCCCGTCGAGCGTCTCGATGGCCTCGGCCACGTTGGTGACGTCGATCTTCGCCTCGCCCATGTCGTGGGTCTTCTGGACGAACCGCTTCCGGGGGCCCTTGGCGATCAGACCGGCGCGGATGAGCTCGTTGGCCGCCTCGCTCACCCCCACCGATCGCTCGCGGCGAACCTGCTCGATCGCCGCGGCGACGTCAGGCTCGAAGGTGATCGTCGTACGCATGCGCGAAAGCTAGCATCTCGATGCGACGATCTCAGCATGCAAATGACGCCGGGAGCGGACGCCGAGCCCTCCACGAGGCCCGGCGTCCTCCGCTTCAGTCACCGTCGGGATCCACCCCAGGTGTCTGCGGCTCTTGTTGTGGAGCCAGGTCTCGGATCTCGTCCTGAAAGCCCTCACCGCCGCTGAAGAGTGCGACCGCGCCGATCAGCGCCAAGATCGACAGGATCGTGGTGACGAGCCCGAGCCAGAATCCCGCCCGGGCCTTGCCACGATGCTTGGCGCCCGCGTGGCCGTGACCGTCGCTCCCTCGTCCGCCCGCCTTGCGCTTGCCGACGACACCGAGAACGATCGCCGCGATGCCGAGCGGCAGCGCGACGATGAAGAGCGTGCCGAGCGAAAGGACGAGGACGAGGATCGCGAGGATGCCGACCACGAGCGCCGCGATCGCCGCGCCGTTGCCCTCCCGCGCGGCGGGGCGCTCCCGGTCCGTCGCCGCGAGATCGCGGTCGCGACGTTTGTTGTCCCTGGCTCTCTCGTCGGGCATGACGTCCCCTGCGGGACGCGCTCCGCCGCCGCTGCGGGTGGTCTCAGGTGTTCCACCGCGTTCCATGGTGCCTCCTTTGGTCGAGGCGCCCCTACTGGGGGCGCTCCTCTTCGGTATGGGTCTCCCGACGCTCCACCTCTCCGGTGTCCGAGAGGTACTCGGTGGTGACGTGGCGCCTCAGGCGGCCACGCGGCCGCTCCGCGTCAGCGGGCTGCCCGGCCTCGGCCGTTCGGTCGTGAGTGTGGTGCTCGTGCTCCTCGGCGTGAGGGTCGCGCTCGCCCGTCCGGGCCTGCGGCTCGTCGGCTCGCCGCTCGTTCTCCCCCGAGTGCTGCGGAGTCTGTGGCCGGTGCTCGGCCTCGGCGCTGCTGCTCACCGGCTCGGCGCCTTGGCCCGCGGTCGAGGGCGGGCGGTCGGTCTCCGAAGACCGCTCGTCGGTGGACCCGCCTCGACCTGACCGCTCATCGCGCCCGGCCGGCCCACCGGCGTGAGGCCCGCGGTCGGACTCCGCCGAGCTCCCGCGACCCCTGGCCTCCTGCATCGCGGCCTGCCCGACGTTGCGCGCTGCGGCGCCCAGCGCGCGGCCGAGCTCGCGCCCGCGACCACCTCGCGAGTCCGTGCCACCCAGCGAGTCGGTTCCGCTCCGCGAAGCCGAGTCGCGCCGTGAGTCAGTCTCATTCCACGACGCCGATTCGTCCCGCGAGTCGCGGCCCGCCGGCTGCTCTTCCGCGCCCTCGTGCGGGCGCGACGCGCCGGTGCCGTAGTAGCGGTGGAGCATCGACTCCTCCTCCGGCGTCAGCTCCGCCCCCGAATCGACGTTGGGCGCGCCCTTCACGGTGCGCTTGTCGAACGGGACCGCGACGTGATCGGCTCGCTCGGTCGCCTCCGAGAGCGGGACGAGGCTCAGCTTGCCGCCGACGAGCCCGGTCTTCACCGCCGCCCAGTGCGCCTCGTCGGTGTCGGCATCGAGGTAGATCTCCTCCAACCGCCCGATCCTGTCCCCGTCCACGTCGACGACCTCGCGGCCGCGCCAAGCGAGCATCTCTCGCACGTTCGCCATGACTGATCCCCTCTCTCGCGTTACCTGCGTAACCTGTACATACCTTGTACAGCGCGCCCTTAACCCCTAACCTCGAAGGATGTCCACCGGACGCGTGCGGATCGGAGAGCTCAGCCGGCGCGTCGGGGTGAGCCGTGAGCTCCTCCGCGCCTGGGAGCGGCGCTACGGACTTCTATCCCCCGCGCGCTCGCCGGGCGGGATGCGCCTCTACTCCCAGGAGGACGAGCGGCGCATCAACGCGGTCCGAGGGCACATGGCGCGCGGGCTGTCGGCGGGTGAGGCGGCTCGGCTCGCGAAGGGAGCCGAGGTCTCGGCGCCGGTCGAGGGCCCGGAGAAGGCAGAGCTGGGGGAAGTCGCCCGCAGCCTCCGCGAGGTCCTCGAGCGCTTCGACTCCCCTGACGAGCGCGGTAGGCCCCAGCGAGAGCACGGGCTGGCCAACATCGCCCTCGAGAGCGCGCTGACGGCTCTCGGGGTCAGCGTACGCGGCCGCGACATCGACTCGGCGAGAGCGGTGCGGGAGGTCGTGATCCCTCAGCTGCGCCGGCTCGGGTGGGTGTCCGCCGAGGCGAGCACGCTCGGCGGCTTCCTCTTCGGCCTCGCGCTCGGACGCGTCATCGCCGCCCGGAAGGGAGCGGGCGAGCGGACCTACGGTCCGCGTGAGCGCCGGTTCGACGACGTCGGGTGACGGCCGTCGCCGCCCCTCGACCGCCCGGCGCGGCCGGCGCGGAGCCGCCTCCCGACGCGAACCGACTCAGACCGTCGCCATCTCCTTGCCGGCGATCGCCGCCGCGGCCTCGACCTGGCGCAGGTAGTCCGCGAAGACCTCGGTGCGGATGGCCTGCGGGCCGTCGCAGATCGCCTTTTCGGGCTCGGGATGGGTCTCGACGATGATCCCGTCGGCGCCCGCCGCGGCCGCCGCGAGCGACATCGGGCCGACGAGGTCGCGCCGCCCGGCGGCGTGGCTCGGGTCGACGACCACCGGCAGGTGCGAGAGCTCCTTGAGCACGGGGACGGCCATCAGGTCGAGCGTGAAGCGGTACGCGGTCTCGAAGGTGCGGATGCCGCGCTCGCAGAGCATGACCGCCTCGTTGCCCTCCTTGAGGATGTACTCGGCCGCCATCAGCAGCTCCTCGAGCGAGGCCGACAGGCCGCGCTTGAGCAGGACCGGCCGCCCGGCCCGGCCGAGCTCGGTGAGCAGCGTGTAGTTCTGCATGTTGCGGGCACCGAGCTGGATCACGTCGGCGACCTCGAGCACGGCGTCGAGGTCGCGGGCGTCCATGACCTCGGTGACGATCGGCAGGCCGGTCTCCTCCTTGGCCTCGGCCAGCAGGCGCAGCCCGGCCTCGGCCAACCCCTGGAAGGAGTACGGCGAGGTGCGCGGCTTGTAGGCGCCGCCGCGGAAGAGCTGCGCGCCGGCGTCGCGGACGACCTCGGCGGTGTCGAGCACCTGCTCGCGCGACTCGACCGTGCACGGCCCGGCGATGGTCATGAAATGCGGACCGCCGATCTTGCGCCCGCCGATGTCGAACACGCTGCGCTGACCCTTCTTGAACTGGCTCGAGGCCAGCTTGTAGGGCTTGAGGATGGGGACGAGGTGGTCCACGCCCTCGGCGCCCTCGAGCCCGAGGTTGGCCACGTGCTCGCGGTCGCCGATCGCCCCGATCACGGTCACCAGCTCG
>CADCVU010000107.1 GCA_902806245.1 uncultured Solirubrobacterales bacterium | reverse complement strand
GAGCGCTCGGGCCGCGAGACCCTTCAGGACAATCTCCGCCGCGCCGGCCTGCCCGCCCAGAAGATGGCCGGCTCCCCGCTGCTCGCCGACGTCATCCGCGAGATGGGCTTCCGCAAGGCCGAGGACTTCTACATCGCCCTCGGGCAGTCGAAGATCTCGGCCACGGTCGTCGTCAACAAGCTCATGCAGCGGCTCAAGCAGGGCGAGGCCGCCGACGAGGCGCCGCGGGGAGCCGGGGAGCTCGCCACCCCCGGGCGCCGCCGTGCGACCAGGCCGACGAGCTCGTCCGCGGGTCTCGGCATCAAGGTCGAGGGCATAGACGACGTCATGGTGCGCCTCGCCAAGTGCTGCCGGCCCGTCCCCGGCGACCCGATCGCCGGCTACATCTCGCTGGGCAAGGGCATCACCATCCACCACGAGGACTGCACCAACGCCCGCGCCCTGGCTCGCACGCCCGAGCGCTTCGCCGAGGTGGCCTGGGACGGCGAGAGCGCGACCTCCTTCCGCGCCGAGGTCCAGGTCAACGGCTACGACCGCCATCGGATGCTCGAGGACCTCTCGCGGACCTTCTCCGAGGCCGGCGTCAGCATCGTCGAGGCTCGCTGCGTTACCGAGCACCCGATGGTCAAGAACCGGTTCGTGGTCGAGGTGGGGGACACGGCGACGCTCAAGAGCTGCGTCCAGCGGCTGCGTAACGTCGATTCGGTGTTCGACGCCTACCGCGTCACGCCGACGGGCTGAGCGCTCAGGCCACGACCGCGAGGCCGGCGGGCTTGACCCGGTAGCGCACCTCGTCCCGCTCGCCCAGGTAGTCGCCGTCGACCTCGAGCGGGAACGGCCTTCCGTCCGCCGAGGTCACGCGGGCCTCGCCGATTCCGGCGAAGCCGTCCACCTGGCGGTGGCGCTGCACGGTCGCCGCCCGCCCGGAGAAGACCCGCGGGAGCACCGTCGGCAGCTCGAGCGGCGAGGCGCGCTTCAGGACGGTCAGCGAGAGCGAGCCCTTATCGAGCCCTGCGCCTTCGCAGACCCGGATCGGGCGCGCGCCGAAGAACGTGAACGGGTCGCCGTTCTGGACGATCACCGTGATGCCCTCGACCGCTCGCCCTTCGACCTCGACCCGGACCCGGGGCGCGCCGACGAGGTAGCGCCGAGTGAAGGTCGAGACCGCGCAGTAGGTGAAGTACCACTCGCGCATGCTCGCCTTGAGGTGCGGGCGGGAGTCGACGCGCTCGACGACGCTGGCGTCGAGCCCGATGCCCGAGGCGAAGACGAAGTGGCGATCGTCGACCTGGCCGAGGTCGACGCGACGGGGGCGGAAGTCGTCGGCGAGGGCGAGCAGGTGCTCGGTGGCGTCGACCACGTCCGCCGGGATACCCAAGGTGCGACAGAACACGTTGGTCGACCCGCCGGGCAGGCAGGTGAGCGGAACGTCGCTGCCGGCCAGCCCGTTGGCGGCCTCGTTGACCGTCCCGTCGCCGCCAAAGGCGACGACCACGTCGTACCCGGCGGCCGCGGCCTCACGGCACAGCTCGGTGGCGTGGGCGCGTGCCTGGGTCTCGACCGCCTCGACCGAGTAGCGCGCGCCCAGCGCGTAGACGACGAGGTTGCGCAGGCGGTCGGAGACCGTCGTCGCGTAGGGGTTGACGATCACGAGCATCCGGCGCTTGGCCGTGCGCTCGGGCAGCGCCCGCTCGGCCAGCTCCTCGGCGCGCGTCAGCGCGGTCTCGCTCGTCGCCATCGAGGGGGTACCCCCGGCGAGGCGGGGAGTTACCCGGCGCTACCTGCCCCCGCGAGGCGCCGGCTCGGGGGCCTCGCCGCCGCCGGTGTAGCCGACCTCGCGGCGGCTCGAGCGCCGCAGCACACCAAAGGTCCGGCCCAGGGTGGGGAAGGGGATCGTGCTGATCATCAGCAGGGCCAGCACGGTGGTGATCGCCGCGACCACCAGGGCCGGCGCGGCGGAGAGCGCGAGCACCATGGCTATGACGCCGGCGGGCGGGATCGGGAGCCCGACGAAGTGATCGCGATTCTCCACCAGTGAGAAGCGAGCGAGTCGCCACGCACCGCAGACGAAGAAGCCGACGCAGGCGGCGAGGCCGAGGACCGGGAGCGCCCTGAGGTCGCCCGCGTAGAGCATCATGGCCGGAGCGGCCCCGAAGGAGACCAGGTCGGCGAGCGAATCCAAGCGGCCTCCGAAGACGCACTCCGTCCGGGTGCGGCGGGCCACGAGGCCGTCGAGGGCGTCGCAGGTCGCCGCCACGCCGACGAAGACGGCGGCCAGGGCGAGCCGGCCCTCAGCCGCGAACACGAGCGCCACGAAGCCGGCCACGAGGCTGCCGGTGGTGATGGCGTTGGCCGGGGTGACCAGCTCGCGGCCGAGGCCGTCGCCGGGCCGGACCTCGCGGCCCTCGTCGGAGTCGAGGTCGCTCACGCCGTGACCGCTCGGTAGCGGGCCAGCGGGGTCTGGCCGGCGCGCACGCGGTCGCCCGCCGAGACGAGGACCTCGGCGCTCCCGGCCGGCAGCAGCACGTCGGCGCGGGAGCCGAAATGGACCAGGCCGAGTCGCTGGCCGGGGGCCAGATCGTCGCCCAGCGATACCCACGAGGTGATCTTTCGCGCCACGAGCCCGGCCACCTGCACGACCACGACGCGGCCGCGGCGGCCGTCGATGGCCAGGCGCCGACGCCGGTTCGCCTCAGCGTGCGGGAGGAACGCGGGCCGGTAGCCGCCCTTGATGTCCTCCTCGCCGGCGATTCGCCCGGCTACAGGACTTCGGGTCACGTGCACGTTGTGCAGCGAGAGGAAGGTGGTGATCCGGGTCGCCGCCTCGCCGGGCACCCAGGGATCGCTGACCTCGTCGACCTTCACCACGGTGCCGTCGGCCGGGGCGTAGGCGATGTCGTCGTCGGGCTCAAGCCCGCGCTCGGGGTCGCGGAAGAAGAGCAGCAGCACGGTAGCGGTGGCCAGCAACATCCGACCGCGGGGACGCAGGCCCAGGAGGGCGAGTGCGAGCTCGAGGCCCAGGGCACCCGGCAGGTAGCGTCGGGCCTGGCGCAGGGCGCGCCACGTCATCCCTGCAGGACTGCGCCGTCTGCCGTGGTCCGGCAGGCGTAGAGAAAGGCCGGCGGCACGTTGAGCACGGAGATTCGGCGCTCGACCGAGTCGAAGGTCTGGCGGAGCTTGCGCTCGACCAGCGGCGAGTACTGGAGGACGAGCATCGCGCCGTCGGGCGCGAGCACGTCGCGGCAGACACCGAGGATCTCGCTGCCGACCTCGGAGGGCAGGGACGTGAAGGGAACGGCCGACACGATGAGGTCGGCGGCCTCGCCGTCGAGATGGCGGGCCAGCTCGGTGGCGGAGTCGTTGATGACGGAGAGGCGCGGGTCGGGGAGGCCGGCCTCGAGTCCGCGCGCGAGGTTCGTGTCGATCTCAAAGGCGAGCAGACGGGCGTCCGAGGGAATCCGGTCCAGAATGCCGCGAGTGTAGACGCCGGTGCCCGCGCCGATCTCGACCACGCGGCGCGCCCTGTCGAGCGGGGCGAGCGAGAGCGTGTTGCGCACGGTGTGGCGCGAGGTGGGAAGCACCGCGCCGACCTGGCGGGGGCTGGCGAAGAAGGAGCGAAGGAAGCGGCGACGCCCGCCACGGTCGCCCGTCGTCATCTGCTCTCCATCGAGACTATGTTCCCAGAGGCCCTCGATCCATGCGCACCACGAGCTCGCTTTTGGGCCGGCGAGGTCCTCCTCATGCGGCCGGGGCGAAGCGGACCACGCCCTCGCTGTCTTCCTCGACCACCCGCCCGGCGTTCACGAGCAGATCGGTGTGGCCGAGGACCTCCGACAGGGTCAGGTATGCCTGGGTCAGGGCGACGTCGCCCCACAGCGCGCGCGCGAGCTCGTGAGCGCTGCGAGATCGCTCGGAGATCAGCCCGTGGAGCTTCTCGGCCCGGCGCGCGTGCAGCGCGAGGCGCGCGTCGATCAGTCCACGGTGGTCGAGCACCGGATCGCCGTGACCGGGCAGCACCACGTCGAGGTCCATCTCACGCGTCCGGCGCAGCGACTCGAGGTAGACCACGAGCGCCTGCGTGCGCTGACCTCCGCGCGGCGCCCGGGAGGCGAGCGGGTTCGAGGAGATGTCCCTGAGCAGATGGTCGCCTCCGAGTGCCAGCCGCCGCCGCGGGTCGTGGAAGACCGTGTCCGAGGGAGAGTGGCCGGGGCGGAAGGCGACCTCGAGCGTGCGGTCGCGCAGCTCGATCGTCTCGCCGTCGCCGAGCGCGCGGTCGACGGTGGTGTGGGAGCCCCAGCCGCGGAAGGCGCGCGAGGCCGACCGGAGCGCCGAGGCCGTGTCCGCCGGGACGCCGTGGCGACGCATGAGCTCGACGGCGAACGCGTCGTCGGCGTCCGCCTCGTCGCCGTCGCGCTCGACGAACGGGCGCGCCACCTCGCTGGCCGCGACCTCGGCTCCCGAGCGACGGCGGATCACCTCGACGAGGCCGAGGTGGTCGTAGTGCTCGTGGGTGAGGATGACGAGCTCGAGGTCGGCGATCGCGTGACCGCGGGCCGCGAGGCCGCGCTCGAGCGCGTCGAGCGACGTGCCGGAGTTCGGGCCGGTGTCGATCAGGGTCAGCGGCTCGTCCTCGAGCAGGTAGACGTTGACCCGGCCGACCGTGAACGGCGTCGGTATCGCCAGCCGGTGGATGCCCTCGGCCGCGGCCGCGGCGAACGGATCGCCGGGCTCGCTGGGGGCGGCGGGCTCCGCGGCGCTCAAGACCGGATCAGGTCCAGCACCTCGTCGCGGCGCTGGGCCATGTGCTCGGCGGAGACCACGGACTCGAGGTTGAGGCGCAGGAGCGGCTCGGTGTTCGAGGGCCGGACGTTGAAGTGCCAGTCCTCGAAGTCGACCGAGATGCCGTCGAGCCGGCCGATCTCCGCGCCGGCCTGCTCGTAGCGCTCGGCGAGCTCCGCCATCTTCGCGTCGCCGCCCTCGACGGTCGAGTTGATCTCGCCCGAGACGAAGTAACGCTCGTGCAGCGGGGCGAGCAGCTCGCTCAGGGTCTTCTCGGTCTGCGAGAGCAGCTCGAGGATGAGCAGGGCGGGAATCGCTCCCGAGTCGGCGCAGTAGAAGTCGCGGAAGTAGTAGTGGCCGGAGACCTCGCCGCCGAACGCGGCACCGGTCTCGCGCATCCGTCCCTTGAAGAAGGCGTGACCGACGCGGTTCACGAGCGCCGTGCCCCCGGCCCGCTCGACCACGTCGCGTACCGCGCGGCTCGCGCGCACGTCGTAGAGCACGGTCGCGCCGGGCTCCTTGCCGACGATCGACTCGGCCAGGAGGGCGGTGAGGAAGTCGCCATCGACGAAGCGCCCGGCGTCGTCGATGAAGAAGCAGCGGTCGGCGTCGCCGTCCCACGCGATGCCCAGCTCGGCTCCCTCGGCGAGCACACGGTCGATCACGAACTGCCGGTTCTCCTCGAGCAGGGGGTTCGGCTCATGGTCGGGGAAATGCCCGTCGGGGGTCCAGTAGGTCTCGACGCGCTCGAGTGGGAGGCCGTCGAGCAGTGGTCCGATCATCGGGCCGGCCATGCCGTTGCCGCCGTCGAGCACGACCCTCATCGGGCGCACGCGCGCGACGTCGATGAAGCTCAGCGCCCGCGTGCCGAAGTCCTGCGCGACGTCCGCGGTCGCGTAGTCGCCGCGCGCCGAGGCCCCGGCCGGCTCGCCGGCCAGCACCAGGTCGCGCAGCTCGCCGATCCCGGAGTCGCCGGAGAGTGGGAGCGCACCGCGGCGCACCAGCTTCGCGCCGGTGTACCGCGCCGGGTTGTGCGAGGCCGTGCACATCAGACCGCCGTCGAGGTCGAGCGAGCCGACCGCGAAGTAGAGCTGCTCGGTTCCGACCTCGGCGACGTCGAGCACGCCGGCTCCGGCGTCGCGGAGGCCCTCGGCGTAGGCGGCGCTCATGTCCCCGGCCTGGAGGCGCATGTCGCGCCCGAGCCCGACGCGCAATTCGGTGGCGGGCTTGCCCTCGCTGTCGGCGAGCACGCGGGCAAAGGCGCGGCCGATCGCCCGGGCGACCTGCTCGTCGAGCTCGTCGGGGTAGACGCCGCGAACGTCGTAGGCCTTGAAGACGGCGGGGTCGACCATGCTCACCCTCCGGCCTCCGCGAAGCGCTCGCGCAGCTCGCTCCACGAGTCGCCAAGCGCCTGGGGCAGGACGCGCGTTTCGCCCACGGAGCTCATGAAGTTGGTGTCGCCGCCCCAGCGCGGCACGACGTGGAGGTGGACGTGGTCCTCGATCCCCGCGCCGGCGACCTTGCCCTGGTTGATGCCGAGGTTGAAGCCCTCGGGTCCGTAGTCGGCCCGCAGGGCAGCAAGGGATCGCTGCGCGACGGTCATGAGCTCGGTGAGCGCTGGCGGGGCGAGCTGCTCGATCGAGGGAACGTGCTCGTAGGGGGCGATCATCAGGTGTCCGCTCGTGTACGGATAGGCGTTGAGGAGTGCAAAGCAGGACTCGCCGCGGTGCAGGACGTGGTGCGCCTCGTCGCCTCCGGCGGAGACCGCCCGGCAGAAGATGCACTCGTCGGGGCCCGGGCCGCGGATGTAGTCGAGGCGCCACGGGGCCCACAGTCGCTCTTCAGCCACGCGCGGCACTCTAGTGACCGGGAACCAGCGCCTACCCTCGTAGAGGACAGTCGATGGCCACCTCGACCCCCCAAGACCCCGCGGCCCCAAGCGCGTCGTCCGCGCCGCCCCGCCCGGCCGCACTGCCCGGTCCACTCGCCGACTCGCTCGTGTTCTTCGCTTCGGGCGCGGTGCTCGTGCTCGAGATCCTGGCCGCGCGCATGCTCGCTCCCTACGTCGGCGTGACCCTCGAGACCTACACGGCGATCATCGGCGTCGTGCTCGCCGGCATCGCCTTTGGCACGTGGGCCGGCGGAAGGCTCGCCGACCTCATCGACCCCCGGCGCATGCTCGGGCCGGTGCTCGTGGCCGGCGGGCTGCTCGCGCTGGCCACCCTGCCGCTCGTCCGCGGGCTCGGCGAGCTGGCCCTCGCGCGCGGCGAGGCGAGCGCGATCGTGCTGCTGGCCCTGTTCGGCTTCTTCCCGCCCGCGGCGGTGCTCAGCGCGGTCAGCCCGACCGTGGTCAAGCTCCAGCTCGCGAGCCTGCGCGAGACCGGCGCGGTGGTCGGGCGCCTCTCGGCGCTCGGTACGGCGGGCGCCCTGCTCGGCACCTTCCTGACCGGGTTCGCGCTCGTGGCCGAGCTCGGGATCTCGCCGATCATCATCGGGCTCGGGGCGACGCTGGTGATCGCCGGGATCGCCCTCGGCCTCCTGCTGGCCGCGAGCGGCCACCGCCGGTCGGTGGGCGGGGTGCTCGGCGTGCTGGCGGCGGCGCTCGTCCTGGCCGGCCTGGGCGTGGCCTCGGGCAGCCGCTGCGAGCTCGAGAGCGCGTACTACTGCGCCCGCGTCGAGGTCGACCCGGCGCGACCGAGCGGACGCCTCCTCCTCCTCGACACGCTGCGCCACTCCTACGTCGACCTCGCCGATCCCAAGCGCCTCGAGTTCGACTACGCCCGGGTGATCGGCGACGCCATCGACGTCCTGCGCCCGCCCGGCCGCCCGCTCGCGGCGCTTCACATCGGCGGGGGCGGCTTCACGCTGCCGCGCTACCTGGCCGCGACCCGCCCGGGATCGCGGAGCACGGTGCTCGAGCTCGACCCCGCCCTCCCGGAGCTCGCCCGCGATCGCCTCGGCCTCGAGACCGGACCGGCCCTGCGGGTGCGCACCGGAGACGCGCG
>CADCVU010000106.1 GCA_902806245.1 uncultured Solirubrobacterales bacterium | reverse complement strand
GGGGTGGATCGCCGCCGCGGCCGGCGGCCGGCTGGCGAGCGGGGACCCCGAGCTAGGTGGCCCCCGCCGCGTGGTCGTCGACTCGCGCGCCGCCGGGCCCGGGGACCTGTTCGTCGGGCTGGCGGGCGCGCACGCCGACGGCGGCGCCTTTGCCGCCGCGGCGCTCGAGGCCGGGGCGTGGGGCGCGCTCGTGGGGCGCGAGCACGCGGGGGGGTTGGCGGGCGCTTCGGTCGCCATCGCCGTCGAGGACCCGCTCGCCGCCCTCGCGGCGCTCGCCCGCGCGTGGCGGCGCGAGCTCGGGGCCGCGGTGGTCGGCGTGACCGGGTCGACCGGGAAGACCTCGACCAAGGACATCCTCGCCGCCGTCCTGCGCGGGCACCGCCGCACGCACGCGAGCCGCGAGAACCTCAACACCGAGATCGGACTGCCGCTGTCGGTCCTCGAGGCCGAGCCCGGCACCGAGGTGCTCGTACTCGAGATGGCCATGCGCGGCGAGGGACAGATCGCCGAGCTGACCGCGATCGCCGAGCCCGACGTGGGCGTGGTGGTCAACGTCGGTCCCGTGCACCTGGAGCTGCTCGGGACCGTGGAGCGCGTGGCCGCGGCCAAAGCCGAGCTCATCCGCGACCTGCGCCTCGGAGCGGTCTGCGTCGTGCCGGCGAGCGAGCCGCTGCTCGAGCGCCACCGCCGCGACGACCTCGAGACCATCACCTTCGGCCCCGGCGGCGACGTGCAGCTGCTCTCGATCGACCCCGACGGCCGCACCGAGATCGAGGCCCGCGGCGAGGTCCTCACCCTCGAGCTCCCATACCGCCAGCCTCACAACCTGCTCAACACCCTGGCCGCGGTCGCCGTGGCGACCGCGCTCGGAGTCCGGCCGAGCGGTGCGCTCGACGTGACCTTCTCGCCGCTGCGCGGTCAGGAGATCGAGCTCGCCGGAGGGGTGACCGTGGTCAACGACTGCTACAACGCCAACCCGATCTCGATGCGCTCCGCCCTCGACCACCTGGCCGCCACGCCCGCCGCCCGCCGCATCGCCGTACTCGGGGAGATGGCCGAGCTCGGTCCCGACGCGGATCGCTACCACGCCGAGGTGGCCGAGCGCGCCGGCGAGGCCGGCATCGACGTGCTGGTCGCCGTGGGCAGAGGCGCGCGGCCCTACCTCGCCGCCTTTGGCGGCGGCGAGCGCCACGGGGTCGAGACGCCCGAGGAGGCCGGCGCGCTGCTCGAGCGGCTCGCCCGTACCGGGGACCGCGTGCTCGTCAAGGGGTCGCGCTCAGCCGGCCTCGAGCGCGTACTCGGCGACCGGCGTTGAGCCGAGGCCCGGACGCCGCGGCGCCGGCCCGCCCCGCCGGCCGGAGAGCCGGCTAGCCCCCGTGCTCGGAGAGATCCTCATCGCGGGCATGTCCTCGCTGCTGATCTGCATGTTCCTGGGCCCGCGGTTCATATCGTTCCTGCGCGATCGCGAGTTCGGTCAGCACATCCGCGAGGAGGGCCCGAAGGGCCACGCGACCAAGGCCGGCACGCCGACCATGGGCGGCCTCGTGATCTTCCTCGCGGTCTCGATCCCGTTCCTCATCCTCGGGGAGTACGACGCCGCCAGCCTCGCGGTGTTCGGCACCGCGATGGCCAGCGCGTTCCTCGGCTTCCTCGATGACTGGTCGAAGATCTCGAAGAAGCGCTCGCTCGGGCTGTCGGGGCGCTGGAAGATCATCGCCCAGGCAGCGATCGCGCTCGGCCTGTGGTGGGTGGCGACGCGTTACGTGGGCCTCAACGAGTCGCTCAACTCCCGCATCTTCGACTTCACGGTCGACCTCGGGTTCCTCTACCCGGTGCTGATCTTCCTGGTCCTGGCCGGGGCGACCAACGGGGTGAACCTGACCGACGGCCTGGACGGCCTCGCCGCCGGCTGCGGGGCCATCGTCCTCTTCGCCTACACAGCGATGACCTTCCTGACCAGCGGCCAGGAGGACCTCGCGCTGATCTGCGCCTGCCTGGTCGGCGCGTGCGTGGGCTTCCTGTGGTTCAACTCGTTCCCGGCGGCGATCTTCATGGGCGACACCGGCTCGCTGGGGCTCGGCGGAGCGATCGCCGCGCTCGCGGTGGTGACCAAGACCGAGATCCTACTGGTGATCATCGGCGGGATCTTCGTGGTCGAGGCGCTCTCGGTGGCGATCCAGGTCTTCGCCTTCCAGCGCTTCCGCAAACGGGTCTTCCTGATGGCGCCGGTGCACCACCACTTCGAGCTGCTGGCCTGGTCGGAGACCAAGATCATCCTGCGCTTCTGGATCGTCGCGGCGATCTGCTCGGCCATCGGGTTCACGCTGTACCAGCAGTCGGTGGCGTGAGGAGGCGCCCGCCGCTCCCGCCGGGCCCCTACCTGGTGATGGGGCTGAGGGTCTCGGGAGCAGCGGCGGCGCGGACGCTCCTGGCCCACGGCGAGGTCATGGGCTGCGATCTCGGCCGCCCGGCCGAGGCCGACGGACTCGCCGAGGCGGGCGTCGAGGTCGAGCTCGAATCGGACGGCCTCGACCTCGTCGGCCGCGCGCGGACGGTGGTCAAGAGCCCGGGCGTGCCCGCGCACGCCCCCGCGGTGGCGGCCGCGCGCGCGGGGGGCATCGAGGTCGTCGGCGAGCTCGATATCGCCTGGCGCCTGATCACGGCCGACTTCGTGGCGGTGACCGGCACCAACGGCAAGACCACCACGGTCGAGCTGCTCGGCGCGATCCACCGCGCGGCCGGGATCGAGGTGGTGGTGGCCGGCAACGTGGGGACTCCGCTCGCCGAGCTGGCGGGAGCTACAGCGGGGGTCGTGGTCTGCGAAGCGTCGAGCTTCCAGCTCGAGGACGCCACCGAGTTCGCGCCCGAGGCGGCGGCGCTGCTCAACCTCAGCGAGGACCACATCGACCGCCACGGCACCTTCGCCGCCTACCGCGACGCCAAGCTGCGCGTGTTCGCCCGTCAGCGAGCCGAGGACGTCGCCGTGGTGCCGGTCGGGCTCGAGCCCGGCGGCGGAGAGGCCCGGGTCGTCCGCTTTGCCCGCGGGGCAGAGTCTCGGGCCGATCTCGCTCTCGTCGACGGGGTCCTCGTCTTCGAGGGCACCGAGCTCATGCCCGCCGATCAGATCCGCCTGCGCGGGGCGCACAACCTCGACAACGCCATGGCCGCCGCGGCGCTCGCGCTCGCGCGCGGGATCGAGCCCGACGCCGTACGCCAGGCCCTGGCCACCTTCCCCGGCGTCGCGCACCGCCTCGAGGAGGTGGCCCGCGCCCGCGGCGTGCTCTACGTCAACGACTCCAAGGCGACGAATCCCGACTCGGCGCGGGTCGGGATCGAGGCCTTCCCCGGCGGAGTCCACGTGATCCTCGGGGGCAGCCTCAAGGGTGGCGGCTTCGGCGCCCTGCGTGAGGTGGTCGGCGAGCGCTGTCGCGCGGCCTACCTGGTCGGCGAGGCCGAGGAGCAGCTGGCGCGAGAACTCGGGGGCACGGTTGCGCTGCACCGCTGCGGCACGCTCGAGCGTGCCTTTGCGTCCGCGGCCGCCGCCGCGCGGCCGGGCGAGGTGGTGCTGCTCTCGCCGGCCTGCGCGAGCTTCGACGCGTTTCGCGACTACGAGCATCGCGGCGAGCGCTTTCGCGACCTCGCCCAGGCGGAGGCCTCAGGCCCGGGATGATTCTCGCCGCTGGCGTCGAAGGTGGTTCGGATGCCCTCGCCGCGCTCGCTCGTCGCCCCGGCCGGTGCCCCCGAGGCTCCGCCGAGCGGCGCTCGAAGCTCGAAGCAGAGCCGCCCGGTCAGCGCCGTGGCCGAGCCGGCCGAGCCCGCCTCGAAGCCGCCGCTCGAGCACTCGATACTGCTCACCGCCACGCTCTGCCTGTTCGCCGTCGGCGCCGTGATGGTCTACTCGGCGAGCTCGGCCGAGGCGCTCCTCGACGGCCAGGGTGACCCATCGACCTACCTCAAGCGCTACGTCCTCTACGGCGCGCTCGGGCTGCTGGCCATGCGGATCACCTCGCGCATGAGGCTCAAGACCGTGAAGCGGCTGACGCCGATCCTGCTGATCCTCGGCTTCGCACTGACCGCGGCGGTGATGATCCCCGGCGTCGGGGTCAACGTCAACGGCGCGACGCGCTGGCTCGCCCTGGGCCCGATCCAGTTCCAGCCCTCCGAGCTGCTCAAGATGTCGCTCGTGCTCTACGCCGCCGCGCTGCTGGCTGCGCGGCCGCGGCGCGTGCGCACCATAGGCGGGCTCGTCAAGCCGCTGGCGCTGGTCATCGGGGCCGCCTGCGCGCTCCTCATGTCGCAGCCCGACATGGGCACGGCCCTGGTCATCTGCGCGGCGATCGGCGTCCTGCTCGTCGCCGCCGGCGCGCGCGTCCGCCACCTGGCCGCCCTGGGCGGAGGGTTGGCCGTGGCGGTGCTCGCGCTTGCGCTCGCCGAGCCCTACCGGCGCGACCGCCTGACCGCCTTCATCGATCCCTGGGCCGACGCCGGCGACACCGGGTTCCAGGCCGTGCAGGCGATGATCGCCATCGGCTCGGGCGGGCTCTTCGGGGTCGGGCTCGGTGAGTCGGTCCAGAAGATCTTCTACCTGCCCGAGGCCCATACCGACATGATCGTCGCCATCATCGGCGAGGAGCTGGGGCTGCTCGGCATCGGCTGCGTGGTCGCGCTCTACCTGCTCGTGGCCTACGCTGGACTGCGGGCGGCCAAGATCGCCGGCGACCGCTACACCAAGCTGCTCGGGGCCGGGCTCACCGGCCTGATCCTCTCCCAGGCCACGCTCAACCTGTTCGCGGTCATGGGGCTCGCTCCGCTGACCGGCGTCCCGCTGCCCTTCATCTCCTACGGCAGCACCAACATGATCGTCCTGCTCGCGGCGATGGGGCTGATGCTGAACATCGCCGCGCGGGGGGACCGAGCGCGGATCACCGACTCCGACGCCGACGTCGCCGCCCTGCGACGCCGCTCGGCCGACGTCGCACGGCGCCGCGAGGTGCGCGCGGCCCGGCGCGACGCCGCGGGC
>CADCVU010000105.1 GCA_902806245.1 uncultured Solirubrobacterales bacterium | reverse complement strand
TCCTCGGTCGAGTGGGTCACGGCGGTGATCAGGGGGCGTTCCATGGTCTCCTGCTCTCCGAGGACGAAGGTTCCCGGCTCGTCTGAGAAGCTCGACCGGCAGTGGATGCGGACGTCGTGGTTGCGGGCGTACTCGACCGAGCGCAGCTGCAGCACCTTCGCGCCCGACGCCGCCATCTCGAGCATCTCCTCGAAGGAGACGACGGGGAGCTTGCGCGCGTCGGGGACGATGCGCGGGTCCGCCGAGAAGACGCCGGAGACGTCCGTGTAGATCTCGCACACCTCGGCGCCCAGCGCGGCGGCCAGCGCGACGGCGGTCGTGTCCGATCCCCCGCGGCCGAGCGTGGTCACGTCCTTGGTGGTCGAAACGCCCTGGAATCCGGCCACGAGGACGATCGATCCCTCGCCCAGCGCGGCGCGGATACGGTCAGCGCGGACGTCGAGGATCCGTGCTTTCGTATGCGTCGTGTCGGTGACGATCCCCGCCTGCGATCCCGTGAGGGAGAGCGCCCGGTGCCCCAGGTCGTTGATGGCCATCGCGCACAGCGCGCAGGACATCCGCTCGCCCGTGGAGAGCAGCATGTCCATCTCGCGGGGGTCGGGGGTCGGCGAGACCTCCTCGGCCATCGCGACGAGCTCGTCGGTCGTCGAGCCGCGCGCGGAGAGGACCGCGACGACGTCGTGGCCGGCCTCCTTCGCGCGCACGATCCGCCCGGCCGCGCGCTTGAGGCGCTCGGCGTCGGCGACGGACGTCCCGCCGAACTTCATCACCACGGTGCCGGCCATTCCGGCGCAGTCTAGGTAATGCGGCGGCCCGCCTCGCGGCCAGGCGCACCCACGTGGGTCGCGCCGGCGGTCGTGGGGATCCTGCTGCTCGTGATCGCCGTCGCCTCGGGCGGCTCGGACGGCGGGCCGGAGGAGAAGGGCGCCACGACGCCGCGGGCGACCCGCGGCGCGGGCGCGGTGCCGGCCGGCGCGCAGCCGGGGGCCGCCGTCACCGCGCAGGTGCGCTCGGCCGCCGACCGCCTGTCGCTCCCCGCCCAGGTGTCGCAGCTCTTCCTCGTCGACTCGGTCGGCCGCGTGCCGCGCTCCCCCGACTGGGGCGTGGTGCGGACCGGGCCCGCCCACAGGCTCCCCGGAGCGCGGGGAGAGGATCCCGGAGACACGGGTGCGGTCACCTAGACTGCCGCGTCGTGGGCACCGTGGTCATGAAGTTCGGCGGCACGTCCGTGGCCGACGCCGAGCGCCTCAAGCGGGCGGTCGATCGCATCGTGCGCGCGAAGGACGCCGGCAACGACGTGGTGGCGGTGCTGTCGGCCCGCGGGGCGACCACCGACGAGCTCGTGGCCATGGCCGAGGAGGTCTCGAGCACCCCCGACCCGCGCGAGATGGACATGCTCCTCTCCACGGGGGAGCGCATCTCCTGCGCGCTGGCCGCCATGGCGATCAACGACCGCGGCCACCGGGCCATCTCCCTGACGGGATCGCAGGCGGGGATCGTGACCGACACGTCGCATACGAAAGCACGGATCCTCGACGTCCGCGCCGACCGCATCCGCGCCGGGCTGGCCGACGGGGCCATCGTCCTGGTCGCCGGGTTCCAGGGCGTCTCGACCGCCCACGACGTCACCACCCTCGGCCGCGGAGGGACGGACCTCACCGCCGTCGCCGTCGCCGCCGCGCTCGGCGCCGACGTCTGCGAGATCTACACGGACGTCACCGGGGTCTTCTCCGCCGACCCGCGGATCGTCCCCGACGCGCGCAAGCTGCCGGTCGTCGCCTTCGAGGAGATGCTCGAGATGGCGTCCTCGGGCGCGAAGGTGCTGCAGATGCGCTCCGTCGAGTACGCGCGCAACCACGACGTCCGCATCCACTGCCGTACGAGCTTCACCGACGAGCCGGGCACCATGGTGCTCGGGGAGCAGGAGACCATGGAACGCCCGCTGATCACCGCCGTGACCCACTCCACCGAGGAGGCCCGGGTCACGCTGCTCGGCGTTCCCGACGAGCCCGGGGTGGCGGGCCGCATCTTCACCTCGCTGGCCGAGGCCAACGTCAACGTGGACATGATCGTGCAGAACGAGCCGGTGGCCGAGGGCGCCAGCGCGGAGATCTCCTTCACCGTCCCGCGCGGGGACCTGCGCACCGCGCACGCCACCCTCGCGCCCTACGTCGGCCCGGTGCTGGCCGAGGTCGTCGACGATCCGGAGATGGGCAAGGTCTCCATCGTCGGCGCCGGCATGAAGACGCATCCGGGCGTGGCCGCCAAGGTGTTCGAGACCCTCGGGGTCCAGGGGATCAACATCGAGATGATCTCCACGAGCCCCATCAAGATCTCCTGCGTCATCCGCGGCGACCGGGTGACCGAGGCGGTCCGCGCGCTGCACACCGCGTTCGAGCTGGGCGCGGACGACGTGCGCGCCGAGGACCCGTTCGGAGCGCGGGCGTGAGCCGCATCGCGGTGGTCGGCGCGACCGGCGCGGTCGGACAGGTCATGCTCGAGACGCTCGACGCCCGCGGTCTGGGGGCGCCGGAGCACGAGATCGTGCCCTTCGCCAGCGAGCGCTCCGCGGGCCGGGTGCTCGACAACGGCATGACCGTCGTGGCCCTGGCCGACGACACGATCGAGGGCTTCGACCTCGCGATCTTCTCCGCGGGCGGCTCCGTCTCGGGCGAGTGGGCGCCGCGCTTCGCGGCCGCGGGCGCCGTGGTGATCGACAACTCCTCGCGCTGGCGGATGGATCCCGAGGTCCCGCTCGTCGTCGCCGAGGTCAACCCGGGCGCGCTCGACGCCCACAAGGGGATCGTCGCCAACCCGAACTGCTCGACGATGCAGCTGATGGTCGCGCTGAAGCCGATCCACGCCGCGGTCGGCATCGAGCGGCTCGTCGTCTCCACCTACCAGTCCGTGAGCGGCACCGGCGTCGCGGCGGTGGAGGAGCTCCGCACCCAGCAGCGCGCGATCCTGGCCGGCGAGCCCGTGCCGGATCCGGAGATCTACCCCGCGGTCATCGCCGACAACGTGATCGGGGCGGCGGGCAACTTCCCCGAGGGCGACGACTCCACCGACGAGGAGCGCAATATGATGTTCGAGACGCGCAAGATCCTCGGCGACGACTCGATCGGCATCTCGGTGACCTGCGCCCGCGTCCCCGTGCCCTACAGCCACTCCGAGGCGGTCAACGTGCAGACCCGCGAGCCGCTGTCGGCGGCCGACGCCCGCGCGCTGCTCGAGGGGGCACCGGGCATCGCGGTGGTCGACGACCCGCGGACCCACGCCCACCCGAGCGCGCGGGCGGCGGCGGGCCGCGACGAGGTCTTCGTCGGGCGCATCCGCGACGACGCGTCGCATCCGCGCGCGCTCAACCTGTGGGTCGTCTCGGACAACCTGCGCAAGGGCGCCGCGACCAACGCGGTGCAGATCGCGGAGCTGCTGCACGAGCGCGGGCTCATCGGCGGCCGCGCGACGTCGGTCGCCTGACAGCCTCGGGCCGGATTCCCCGGGTCAGAACCGTTACCACCGGGTAGCCGGGCGGCAACGGACTGACCCTGGGAGGGGATGCCACATGCCGGCCACGAGGCTCTCGCCGCTCGACCGGTCGTTTCTCGATGTCGAGACGAACGCCGCCCACATGCACGTGG
>CADCVU010000104.1 GCA_902806245.1 uncultured Solirubrobacterales bacterium | reverse complement strand
GAGCCGCCCCGCGACCTCGGCGAGCGTCTCGAGCACCGGCTCACCGAGGTGGCCGGCGCCGCCGCCGAGGAGCTGGGCGACTGGGAGCTCGGCGCCATGCGCGATCCCCGCAACTGGGTGCGCCCCGTGGCCGCGGTCGCGGTCGGGGGAGCGGCGGCGGGAGTGCTCGTTCTCGTGCGCGCGCGGGCACACCGCCAGCCGGCGCCGGGTCAGCCGCCCCCGGGTGGCCTCAGGGCGCTCGATCGCGGCGCGCGCGACGTGGCGCGCGGACTGCGGCGGCGCTTCGAGCGCTGAGCGGCTCAGCTTGGGGCTCGGCCCGCGCCTCTATCGTCTTATCCATGGTCACGTGCTATCGCCATTCCGACCGCGAGACCGGCGTGTCCTGCTCGAACTGCGAGCGACCGATCTGCCCCGACTGCATGACCACCACCTCGGTGGGGATGCGCTGCCCCGACTGCGCGCGCGAGCGCACGCAGGTGCGCACCGTGCAGTCGCTCGAGCGCCAGCCGACGCTCACCTACGCGCTGATCGGGGTCAACGTGCTCGTCGCCATCGCCGTGTTCTTGAGCGGCGCGAGCGCGACCTCCTTCGGGGGCGGCTCCCTGCTCGACGCGCTGGCCGTCTCGCAGGTCAGCATCGCCCAGGGCGAGGTCTGGCGACTGCTGACCGCGGGCTTCGTCCACGCCGGCACCCTCCACCTGGCCTTCAACATGTTCGCCCTCTACGTCCTGGGCGGGCTGCTCGAGCCGGCGATCGGCCGGCTCCGCTTCGCGCTCATCTACTTCGTGTCGCTGCTGGCCGGCTCGTTCGGCGCGCTGCTGCTGACGGCGCCGAACGTCCCCACGGTCGGGGCCTCCGGCGCGGTCTTCGGGATGATGGGCGCCGCCATCGTCGTCATGCGCAACCGGGGGGTCAACCCGATGGAGAGCGGGCTCGGGCTGTGGCTCGGGCTCAACCTGGCCATCACCTTCCTGATCCCCGGAATATCCATCGGCGGCCACATCGGAGGGCTCGCGGGAGGGACGCTCGCGGCCCTGCTCATGTTCGAGCTCGGTGACCGCTTCCGCGTGCCGGCGATCGTGCCGGCGGCGGCGGTGGCGCTGCTCGGCGGGCTGGCGGTGGTCGGCTCGCTGGCCGTCTCGTTCGCGTAAGCGAGAGGGCCGCGCCCGCGCGGTGCTCAGCCGGCGAGCGCCGTCCCGAGCTCGACCGCCGAGAAGCGCCCGGGCGGCGGCGCCTCGACCCGGTCCGGGTGCAGCAGGTGGCCGAGCAGCTCGACCCCGTCCACCAGCCGCGGCCCCGGCCGCGAGAAGTAGGAGCTCGCGTCCACCGCCACGACCCGCTCGGCACCGATGCGGGCGAGCACGCCGGCGTGCTCGCGAACCTCGACGGCGGAGCGCTCCGCGTCGTAGCCACACGGCATGGCCACCGCGACCTGCGGCGCCGTGGCGGCGATCTCCTCGGGCTCGGTGGTCCGTGAGCGCTCGCCGGGCATGCCGAGCAGGTCCTCGCCGCCCGCGAGCTCGATCATCTGCGGCACCCAGTGCCCGCCGACGAACACCGGGTCGAGCCACTCGAGCGCGGCCACGCGGGGACGCTCGGTTCCGGCCACGGCGATGGTGACCCGGTCGATTCGCGCCGCGGCCTCGGCCCGCAGCCGCTCGCCCGCCTCGGGCGCCCCCGCGGCCTGCGCGAGCTCCTGCGCCCCGGCGAGCACCTCGCCGAGCGTGGAGGGGTCGAGCGAGAGGACCCGCGGCTGGCCCGCCAGCTCGTCGGCCACCGCGCGCACGTCGTCGACCGAGACCGCGCACACCGCGCAGACGGCCTGGGTGACGATCAGATCGGGCTCCAGCTCGCGCAGCAGCTCGGCGTCGAGCTCGTAGAGGGGCTCCCCGCGCTCGGTGCGCTCGCGCACGGCGCGGTCGATCCCGGCCGCCGAGAGACCCTCGGGGATGACGGTGCGCGTAAGGTGGGGCGAGCGCTCCGCCGCCTCCGCGGGGAAGTCGCACTCGTGGGTGACGCCGACTACGTCTTCACCCAGGCCGAGGGCGAACAACATCTCGGTGGCGGAGGGAACGAGGCTGGCGATCCGCACGAGAGGAACGATAGATGGCACTCATGGCCGCTGACGAGATCCACCGGCGCCTCGAAGAGGTGGAGGGCTGGGAGCGCTCGGGCAACTCCATCCGCAAGCGGTTCAAGCTCGACGACTTCGTGGGGGCGGTCCGCTTCGTGGACAGCCTCGTCGAGCCGGCCGAGGAGATGGGCCACCATCCCGACCTCGAGGTCTCCTGGAACACGGTGACGGTCAAGCTCTCGACCCACTCCGAGGGCGGCCTGACCGAGGCCGACTTCGACCTCGCGGGGAGGATCGACGCACTTGCCTGAGGCCGGACGCCGGCCCGGGAGAGGCGTCGCGGCCCTCTGGTATCTTCCGCGAAGTCTGAGCATGCGCGACGACGACCCTCGAAGTAGCACCGGGAGTGGGCCGGGCACGTGACCAGCCTGCTCTTCGTGTTCGCCCTGATCGCGCTCGTCGCGGTCAACGGGCTGTTCGTCGCAGGCGAGTTCGCGCTCGTGCGCGCGCGCAAGGACCGGATGGAGGCGCTCGTCGATGAGGGTCGGCGGGGGGCGACGCTCGCGCTGCGCCAGATCGAGCGCATCGACGAGTACCTCTCCGCCTGTCAGGTGGGGATCACGCTCGCGTCGATCGCCATCGGCTTCCTCGGCGAGCGCGCGATCGGCGACCAGCTCTCGGGGGCCTTCGCAGGCGCGTTCGGCGGGGTCGCGGGCGGCATCCTCGGCTTCCTGATCGCCTACTTCGTCACCACCTTCGCCCACATCACGATCGGCGAGCAGGTGCCGAAGATCTACGCCATCACCCACGCCGAGGCCACCGCTCGCGTGATCGCGCGGACGCTCGAGCTCTTCCGGGTCGGGGCGAGGCCGTTCATCTGGCTGGTCAACGTCTCATCGAACGCGATGCTCCGGCTCGTGGGCGTCAACGCCCAGGCTGAGTTCGACGAGCCGGCCGATCAGGAAGAGGTGAAGCTGCTGATCGCGCGCGGCATGCAGGGCGGCACGCTCGATCCCGGCGAGGCGACGATGCTCTCGGGCGTCTTCCATCTCCACGAGCAGCAGGCCCGTCAGGTCATGACGCCGATCCCCGCCGTGGTCACCGTCGACGTCTCCGAGGACGTGCGCACCGCGCTCGAGCGCTGCGTCGAGTCCGGCCACACCCGGCTCGTGGTCACCGAGGACGAGAACACCGATCGCATCCGCGGCGTCGTGCACTCGAACTCGCTGGTGCGCCGGCTCATGCGCGAGGGCCCCGAGACCTCGGTCGAGGGTTCGGTCAAGGAGACGCTGATCGTCCCCGAGACCCGCGCGCTCGACGACCTGCTGGCCGACCTCCAGCGCGAGCGCGTCTCGGTCGCCGTGGTCGTCGACGAGTACGGGCGCACGGTGGGGATCGTCTCGGTCGAGGACATCGTCGAGGAGGTGGTGGGAGAGATCTCCGACGAGACGGATTCGGCCCCCGCGGGCGTGCGCCGGCTGACCAACAACGACTGGTACGTGCGCGGCCACATCCCGATCACCGACCTCGACGACTACGGCATGCACTTCGACGTCGACTCGGACGCCTACAACTCGGTCGGCGGGTTCGTCTTCTCGGAGCTCGGCCGGCTGCCCAAGCGCGGCGACATGGTGCGCGCCAACGACTACTCGCTGAGGGTCGAGTCGGTGCGCCAGAACCGCGTCGAGGCCGTGCGCATCCGCGACCACGAGCCGGCGCGGCGGGCGCGCGAGCGGGCGGGGAACGGGTCCGGCGAGCCGAGCGGCGACGAGCCGATCGCGGACGGCGACGCTTCGGCCGCGAACGCGCCGAGCGCCCGGGTCGAGTAGTCGCCCTCCACTCCGTCCGCCGTCGAGGCTACGTTGCCTCGGCAAGTAACCGTCCGCACTAGGAGGTCTTGCCGATGTGGTCCGCCCGGCTCAGCGACGCCCAGCGCAACGCCCTGCGAGGGCTGATCGAGGCGCAGGGCGTCACCGGCCCGCTGCTCTCGGGCGCGCGAGAGGCCCTCGAGCTGGCGCGGTGGGACGAGTTGCCGGAGGCCGCGCTGCCGTGGGAGCGGGTGACGGAGCTGGCGAGCGAGCAGGGCATCGGAGAGGCCGATGTCGTGTGGGACCTGGCTTGCGGGATGCAGGCGACGGTACGAAGCCCGGGCGAGGCGGCCTAAGGGTCTTCGGGGCTGCAGGCGGGCGCTGACTCGGTGCGGGATCAGCGGACCACTCGGGATCTGGTGAGCGTCAAGCACGCTCGCACCTCACTCAGAGGCACTGCCACAGGAAGGCGCCCGTTCCGTCCTCGCGGACGAACCCGTAGCACTCCGCGCCGTCGCCCATCTCCCGGCCGGCCCAAGCCGCGCCGAACTTAAAGGCAAATCGCCAACCCTCGCCGGGCGGGTATTCGGGTCCCTGGAGAAAGAGGGGCGTCCCGCCGATCTTGTTCCCATCGCCATGCGACGGGCGGGGGAAATCGTCCGGGCCGAAGTCGGGCCATGACCACTCAGCCGGATCTGCTCCCGGCACGACGCTGACAAACCTCTCGTAGGGCACGGGCCGCGCGCGCCGGACGAAGCGGTTCGGCTCCTCGACCTGCTCGAAGAGCCGCGGGCCGGTTCCCTTCGCGATAGTCGCCAGATGCGGAGGTCCGCCGGGACGGACGACCACAGCGTTACCCTCGCTGAGCGCCTCAAAGCTCCATGCGTCGTCACTCGAGTTGATGAAGATGTAGGCGGTGCGCGGCGGGTCTCCGCCGACCGGCAACTGACCGTAGAAGACGAGCGGACGGCCGTCGGAGGCCACCGGCCACGCTGGGTCACCGAGCCAGTCCGGTAGCCCGCCGAACTTCGCCGGAGGCCAACTCGCGTCCGGTGGTGGGTCCCGGGTCAGCGCACTGAGCTCCAGCCGTGGGACCTCGCGCGCGCCGAGGGGCTCGTTGGTGCGGTGCGTGCATTTCGAGACGAAGCGACGCAATCGTCTTGCCAGCGGTGGTGCCTCTTGGGCGAGGCGTTCAAAAGCCGCATCGGCTTCGTCGGGATACTCCGCCTTCAGCGCACTCAGAACTTGGTGCGCGACCATCTCTGGCTCAATCCGGTTCAAGATCAAGGAGCGCGTTGGCCCGCGAGGAGCAAGCTCGGGGCCGAGCATTCTCTCTACCAGCGCTGCCCGATCCTGTGCTGTTCCCAGGCGCACGAGGGCCCAGGCGACGCCGAAGCGATGATCGAACGGAGGCCATGCGCCGGTCACCCCGAGGCCTGAGGAAGCGAAGGCGCAAAGCGATGGCGGGGCACGACGATCGTCCAGCCACGAGAGCGCGAGCGTTGCCTCGAGGCGACCCTCCTCATCGGAGGTCGACAGATCTCGGAACAGCGCGTCCCGAGCAGCCTCGCCACGAGCTCGGCCAGAGTCAGCCGGGCTCTCGTCCGTACGAAGTCCTCCTCGTCTCCTAGAAGCCGGCCTAGCGCAGCGACGTCTCCCCGACCGCCACTCGCGCCGAGCGCGCAGAGCCTGCAGCCTTCAGGTCTGGATCGGGCCGGTCGAGGGCCCTTCGCAGCACGTCCGCCGCCCGAGCGTCGTGAATCCCGGCCAGCACGCTGCGTGGCCGCCGGGGGTCTCGGTCCTCATCGCACCGCCGCAGAAGTCGAGCCGCGAACTCCTCGTCGGCCTGCCGGTCCCAGCAACCCCGACACGGGAGCTCGGAATCCGGCTCGAGGTCAGTCCCGCAGTTGGGGCACCAGCCTGGCATTCGACCAACCGTAGGCCGTTCGCGCTCAGCGCATCAGCCGTAGTTCAGGATCCCGGTCTTGACCTTGCGCCCGAGACGACCCTCGCCGGCGAGGTCGTAGAGCTTCTTCGGCACATCCGCTCCGATCGACTCGCCGATGGCGATCGACACGTCGATGCCGACGAGGTCGACCAGCGCGAGCGGGCCGAGCGGGTGGCCGGCGCCGAAGCGCATGCAGGTATCGACGGCCTCGGGCTCGAGGCCGCTCTCCTCCCAGAACCGCACGGCGTCGAACAGGTACGGGAAGAGCAGGCGGTTGACCACGAACCCCGGGGTGTCCGGCACCTCGACGCCGGTCTTGCCGAGCGCGTCGGAGAGCGCCTGCACCCGCCGCCGGGTCTCCTCGCTCGCGGTCGGCGGATAGACGAGCTCGATCAGCTTCATCCGGTCGACCGGATTGAAGACGTGGAAGCCGGCGAAGCGGTCGGGCCGCGTGCTCCCCTCGGCCAGCGCGGTGATCGAGAGGGAGGAGGTGGAGCTCGTGAGGATCGTGTCGTCGCCGAGCAGCGGCTCGATCGCGCGGTAGGCCTCGAGCTTGGCGTCCTCCTCCTCGACCACTGCCTCGACGATGAAGGTCGCCTCGGCGAGCTCCTCGAGCTCGGTCACCACCTCGGCCCCGCACTCGCCGAGCTTCCCCCGCGCCCGCTCGGCCGAGGACTCGCTGCGCGCGAACAGCGCGACCTCGCCGTGCTGGGCCGCGGTCTTGGCCAGCCCGCAGGCGATCGTGCCGCTGCCGATGATCCCGAGGCGCTCGGGGAGATTGGTTGACTGATCAGTCAAGGCGGCGAGTAGAGTTCCACATGCGGCCCGTGCGTGCGTCGCCGGGCCTGCCGCAGCCACCGAGAGACCTCCAGCCGAAAGGGAACCGACATGCCGATGTTCAGCGAAGAGGCCCGCGAGGTCGTCGTCGTCGAGGCGGTCCGGACCCCGGTCGGGCGCGGCCATCCCGAGAAGGGCTACTACAAGGACACCCACCCCAACGAGCTGCTCGGGAAGTGCTTCACCGAGGTCATCGAGCGGTCGGGGATCCCCGCCGAGGAGGTCGAGGACGTGATCTCCGGCTGCGTCCAGCAGTACGGCGAGCAGATGT
>CADCVU010000103.1 GCA_902806245.1 uncultured Solirubrobacterales bacterium | reverse complement strand
TCGCAACCTCCCGAGTGGCGAACGATGTACTCAGGGGCTACCCGGCACGCCGTGCCGCAATCCGGTTCGACGGCAGTCGCGGGTGGGCTACGTTCACGCCGTGGCCACATCCCCTTCACGAGCGCCGCACGTCCTGATGGGCCTGCTGTTCTTCCCGCGCGGCGGCTCGGCGCACGTCGCGCGCAACCTCGCCGCGGCGCTCCCCGCCGCGGGCTGGACCGCGACCGTGCTGAGCGGCTCGGTGCGGCCCGACGGCGACGCACACGAGTTCTACGCGGGGCTCGACGTCCGCGCCGTCGACATGACCGAGGCCGCCGGCCAGGCCGATCCCATGGCCGCCGACCCGCCGCTGCACCCGTCCTACGAGGACCGGCCCGGGGCCGCCGACCGCTGGATGGCCTCGCTGACCGAGGCCGAGCTCGCCCATCAGGTGCGGGCGTGGGAGCGGGCGCTCGAGGACGCGGGCGCCGCGCGAGCCGGAGTCCTGCACCTGCATCACCTCACGCCGCTGCACGCGGCCGCCGCGCGCGTGGCGCCGGACGTCCCGGTGGTCGGGCACCTGCACGGGACGGAGCTGCTCATGCTCGAGCAACTGGAGCCGGGGCACCCGTGGCGCCGCCGCCTCTCGAAGTGGGCACGGCGCTGCGAGCGGCTGATCGTCCTCTCCGACGGGCAGGTGGAGCGCGCCGAGGGGCTGCTCGGCGTCGACCCGGCCCGCTGCCACCGCATCGCCAACGGCTTCGATCCCGCCGCGTTCGCGCGCCGCCGCCTCGAAGAGGAGGACCGCGCCGCGCACTGGCGCCGCCATCTCGTCGACGCGCCGCGCGGCTGGCGCCCGGGCGCGGGGGCGGGCTCCGTCGCCTACGACGCCGCCACGGTCGACGCCGCCTTCGCGCCCGGCAACCCCGTGCTCCTCTACGTCGGCCGCTTCACGTCCGTCAAGCGCGTCGGGCTCCTGATCGAGGCCCACGCCCGCGCCCAGGAGCGCTTCGAGGGGCGCGCGCCCCTCGTCCTGCTGGGCGGCTTCCCCGGCGAGTGGGAGGGCGAGCACCCGATGCAGACCGTCGAGCGCGTCGGCGCGCGCGACGTCTTCCTGGCCGGCTGGCACGGACACGACGAGCTGCCGGGCTTCCTCAACGCGGCGGACGCCGTCGTGCTGCCCTCCGTGCGCGAGCAGTTCGGGCAGGTGCTCGTCGAGGGGATGGCCTGCGGGCTGCCGGCCGTGGCGGTCGACGCCCACGGGCCGGCGGACATCGTCGCGGACGGCGAGACGGGCTGGCTCGTCGCGGGCGACGACCTCGAGGGGCTCGCCGGGGCGCTCGAGCAGGTGGTCGCCGACCCTGCCGAGCGCGAGCGGCGCGGGGCGGCGGGGCAGGCGGTCGCGGAGGCCCGCTACGCCTGGCCGGCGCTCGCGGGGGCGGTCGCGGAGATCTACGAGCGCGCCCGCGCCAGCACGGGCCGACCGAGGACCTGAAGCGTGGGTCGCGACCCCTAGATCATCCGTCCACCCGCTTCAAGCGGGTGCCCCGCGGGGTCGATTGCGGAGAGTAATGAGCTCGACTGCGACCCATGGACGGCGCCGCATCCCTCGCGAGACGCATCGGCACGGAGCCCGCTCGTGACGTTCGGCCGGCTGACGGGCAACCGCGCGGTCTGGGTGCTCACGGCGCTCGTGGCGGCCGCCGCGGGGACGGTGTTCGCCTTCGTGGTCCCGGCCCTCGGGCCCGCGGACGTCCCGTTCCACCTGCCGTGGTGGTCGCTGGCGCTGGCCTTCGCCGCCTGCGAGCTGCTCTCCGTCCGCCTGTCGTTCCGCCGCGGCGCCCATTCCTTCACGCTCGGCCAGCTCGCGCTGGTGGTCGGCCTCGTGCTCGCGAACCCGACCGACGTCGTCGTCGCCCAGCTGCTCGGGCCGCTCGCCGTCCTCGCGTACCGCCGCTCCCCGCTGACCGTCGCCTTCGGCGCCGCCCGCCTCTCGCTGAGCGCCTGCGTCGCCGTGGTGGTCTTCCACGGGCTGCTGCCCTCGGGCGACCCCTTCGGCCCGCCCGCCTGGGGCGCCGCCCTGGCCGCGACGCTCGCGGCCGGCTCGGCCAACGTCATCCTGCTCGCCGCGGCCGCCTCGGTCGCCGAGGGGCGGGTCCTCTGGGGCGAGATCCTCGGCCGCCTGCAGGTCGACGCGATGGTCACCGCCTCGATGACCTGCGTCGGGCTCACCGCCACGACGCTCGTCGCGCTCGACTCGGCCAGCGCCGCTCTCCTCGTGATCCCGGCGATCCTGCTGGCCGTCGCCTACCGCGCCTTCCTCGCCGAGCGCCAGCGCCGCGAGCGGCTCGAGTTCCTCTACGACACCACGCACGCCCTGCTCGTCTCCGCCGACGTCGAGGAGGCGCTGCTCGCGCTCGTCGACCGCGGCCGCCGCGCCTTCCGCGCCGAGCTCGCCGAGGCGATCCTGCTGCCGGCCGGCGCGATCCCGCGCCGCACCCGCGTCTCCCCGCTGGGGACGGACTCCATGGCCTCCGTCGGCCCGCTCGGCGCCGAGGGGCTGTGGGGGATGTCGGCCGAGGTCGGGACCCGGCTGATCGAGCGGCCCGCCGCCGACCCGGCCGTCGAGCGCTACCTGCGCGACGCCTGCGTCCGCGGCTCGGCGATGGTCACCGTGCTCGAGGCCGAGGGCCGCGCGCTCGGCCTGCTGCTGTTCGCCAACCGGCCCGAGGTCGACGGCGAGTTCGGCGAGTCCGACCTCGACATGCTCGACAAGCTGGCCGGCCACGCCGCGGCGTCGCTCGCCCACGAGACCCTCGAGCAGGACTTCGACCGCCTCGAGCAGCTGCAGAGCCAGCTCGAGCACATGGCCTTCCACGACCCGCTCACCGCGCTGGCCAACCGCGCCCGCTTCACGGAGCAGGTCTCCCACGCGCTCGTGCGCCGCGAGGCGCTGGTCGCCGCGCTGTTCATCGACCTCGACGACTTCAAGACGGTCAACGACTCCCTCGGCCACAAGGCCGGCGACGAGCTGCTGATGGGCGTCGCCGAGCGCCTCCGTCTCTCCCTGCGCGCCCACGACACCCCGGCCCGCCTCGGCGGCGACGAGTTCGCCGTCCTGATCGAGGACGCCGAGTCGATGACGGTGGTCATCGACATCGCCGAGCGCATCCTCAACTCGCTCAACGACCCCTTCCACGTCGCCGACGCGGAGATCAGCGTGCGCGCCTCGATCGGCGTCGCCACGAGCGGGGAGGGCGTGCGCCGAGCGGAGGACCTCGTCCGCAACGCCGACCTCGCCATGTACCGGGCCAAGAGCCAGGGCAAGGGCTGCGTCGAGCTGTTCCGCCCCGAGATGCACGCGAAGGCCGTCCAGCGCCACGAGCTCAAGTCCGAGCTGCAGCGCGCGGTCGACGAGGACCAGTTCGTCGTCCTCTACCAGCCCGTCGTCGACCTGCGCGGCGGCCAGATCGCCGGCGTGGAGGCCCTCGTGCGCTGGCAGCACCCTCGTCTCGGCCTGGTCGGCCCCGACACCTTCATCCCTCTGGCCGAGGAGGCCGGGCTCATCGGCGCCATCGGCCGCCACGTGATGGCCAAGTCCTCGCAGCGCCTCGCGCTGTGGCGCCGGGCGAGCATCGCGGGGGAGGCGTTCACGCTGAACCTCAACCTCTCGCCCCGGGAGTTCCAGAGCGCCGACCTGCTCCAGTGGCTCTGCGCCGCGGCCGCCAAGGCGGGCGTGCCCACCTCCGCCATCACGCTCGAGATCACCGAGTCGGCCCTCATGGACGACCTCGAGGGCGGCATCGCGCGGATGAAGCACATCAAGAACGCCGGCTTCAAGCTCGCGCTCGACGACTTCGGGACGGGCTACTCCTCGCTGAGCTACCTGCGCCAGTTCCCGATCGACGTGCTCAAGATCGCCAAGCCCTTCG
>CADCVU010000102.1 GCA_902806245.1 uncultured Solirubrobacterales bacterium | reverse complement strand
GAGCGCGTGGTCGTCGAGCCGGCGCTCTCGTGCGTGGTCCGCGGGATCGAGCCGGAGTGCGCGGAGTGCGCCGAGGGGATGAGCGCGCTGTGCCGGCACACCGTCGACGGCGTGGTCTCGGCCGGCCTGCAGATCGGCTACTGCCGCGACACCGGCGGGGGCTGGAGCGAAGGGCTCGTCGCGCACACCTCGCAGCTCCACGCCGTCCCGGACGAGCTCTCCGACGAGGACGCCGTCCTCGTCGAGCCGCTGGCCTGCTGCCTACACGCGGTGCGGGCGGCCGAGCCGCGCGCCGGCGAGACCGTCGCGGTGATCGGCGCGGGGACGATCGGAGCGCTGTGCGTGGCCGCGCTGCGCGAGCTCGCGCCCGAGGCCACCGTGGTCTGCGCGGCCAAGCACCCGGCCCAGCAGCAGCTGGCGCGCCGCCTCGGCGCCGACCACACCTGCTCCTCGGAGCGCCTGCACGTCGAGGCCGCGCGGGTCACGGGCTCGCGGCGGCTCGTCGGCCACCTGGGCCGCGAGCTGCTGCTCGGCGGCTTCGACACGGTCCTCGACTGCGTGGGCAGCGGCGAGTCGCTGGAGACCGCGGTCACCGTGACCCGGCCACGCGGTCGCGTGATGATGGTGGGCATGCCGGGACAGCTTCGCGCCGACCTGTCGCTGGCCTGGCAGCGCGAGCTCGAGCTGCGGGGCGCCTACGGCTACCGCGGCGACTTCCCGGCCGCGCTCGAGCTCGCGGGACGCCTCGGGCTCGGGCGGCTGGTGGCCGACGGATGGCACCTGCGCGACCATCGCCCCGCGCTCGAGCAGGCGCCGCGGGCGTCGCGCTCGGGGTCGATCAAGACGGTCTTCGACCTGCGCTCCGAGCGATGACCACCACGCCCCGTCGAGCCGGCGGGCCGAGGTCGCCGCGCGCACCGATGCTCCAGCGCTCGACGCCGGCCTCCGCCGAGCACCCGCGCCGGCGCTCGGCCGCCGAGCGCGACGCCGGGGTGATCGAGATCACCGAGAAGTCTCCTCCCACGCTCTTCCACGCCGGCGAGTCGTTCCGGCTCGAGCGGTTGCCGGTGGGCTCGCGGGTGGTCAACGCCCCGCCGCCCCTGAAGGCGCTGGCCGACCTCGATGCCGCCATCGACCACGCCCTCGACGCGCCGCTCGGCACCGACCCGCTCGACGCCCTGCTGCGTTCGGGCATGCGCCTGACCATCGCCTTTGACGATCTCTCGGTGCCGCTGCCGCCCATGCGCTCGCCCGACGTGCGGGGACGGATCATCGAGCGCGTGCTCGAGCGCGCCTACCGCGCCGGGGTCGACGACATCCACCTGATCGCCGCGCTCGCCCTGCACCGGCGCATGACCCCGGCCGAGCTGCGCCACGTCGTCGGGCCCGCGGTCTTCGACTCCTTCGGCCCGGACGAGCTCTACAACCACGACGCCGAGGATCCCGACGGCAACGTGAGCCTCGGCGAGACCGAGCACGGCGAGCCCGTGACCCTGAACCGCCGCGCCGCGGAGTCCGACCTGCTCGTCTACGTGCACCTGGTCACGGCGCCGCTGCAGGGCGGCCCGAAGTCGGCGGCCATCGGGCTCGGCACCTACCGCTCGATCAGCGCCCACCACACCTCGCACACCCTGCGCCACTCGCGCTCGTTCATGGACCCCGACCACTCCGAGCTCCACCACTCCTCGGGGCGCCAGGGCCGGGTCATCGAGGATGCGGTGGAGACCTTCCACCTCGAGGCCACGATCAACGACGACATGTACTCGGAGCCGCTGCGCTTCCTGGCCAAGCCCACGCAGCTGTGGACCCCGCGCGACCAGGTGGTCTTCGCGGGCATGAAGCGGGGACTCGACCGCATGCCGATCAAGGCGCGGCGCACGGCCTTCGCCCGCATGACCGCGCCGTTCGGGGTGACCTCGATCACCGGCGGGGCGGTGCGCGAGGCCCACGCCGTGGCCATGGAGCACCTGGCCGACCAGCAGGCCGTGCGCGTCGAGGGCCAATCCGACGTGGTCACCGCCGGGCTGCCCTACATCGGCCCGTACAACGTCAACTCGATCCTCAACCCGGTGCTCGTGATGTCGCTGGCGCTCGGGTACTTCTTCAACCTCTATCAGGGTCGTCCGCTCGTGCGCGAGGGCGGAGTGATCATCTTCACCCACCCGGTCGAGCGCGACTTCCACCCGGTCCACCATCCGTCCTACATCGACTTCTACGAGGAGGTGCTGGCCGAGACCACCGACCCCGCCGAGCTCGAGCGCCGCTTCGAGCGCGACTACGCCGAGGACGAGTGGTACCGCCACCTCTACCGCACCTCGCACGCCTACCACGGCGTCCACCCCTTCTACATGTGGTACTGGGGCGCCCACGCGCTCGAGCACGTCGGCCGCGTGATCTTCGTGGGCGGCGACCGCGACGCCTGCCGCCGGCTGGGCTTCGGCCGCGCCGACACCATGCGCGACGGGCTCGAGATGGCCGAGGACGTCGTCGGGCGCGATCCGTCGATCACCCACTTCGGCTGCCCGCCGATCTTCTACTGCGAGGTCGAGTGAAGAGCGGCCGGACGCTGGAGCGGCTGGCCGGAGCGCCGCGCGGCGCTCGTGCCCCGCGTGCGCCCGCGCGGTGGCGCACGCGCCGCGCCGGCGCGGACCCGTGGGCCGACGGCGACGAGATCCCCGACCAGGAGTGGCTGCGCGGACCGCGCGCCGCGCTGGTGCGCGAGGGCCTGCAGCAGTCGCTGCTGTTCCCGCTCATGCGCTTCGTGACCGGCCCGACGGTGTACGGCGCCGACGACCTCGTGCACGCCCCGCAGCCGGCGGTCATCGCGCCGAACCACTCGAGCGATGTCGACACCCCGCTGGTGCTCTGGGCCCTGCCGCGCGCGTGGCGGGCGCGGACCGTGGTCGGCGCGGCCAGCGATCGGTTCTACGCGCGCCGGCGCACCGCGCTGATGGCGGCGCTGTGGATCAACACCTTTCCCTTCGACCGCTCGGGGGCGCTGTACGGGCTGGCCGCGGCCTCGGCGCACCTGCGGGCGGGTCGCAACGTGCTGCTCTACCCGCAGGCCACCCGGACCTCGGGGCTCGAGGGCTTCCGGGCCGGGGTGGGGCGGCTGTGCACGGCGACCGGCGCTCCGGTCCTCCCGGTGCACGTCAGCGGCACCGCGGTGCTGATGCCGAAGGGACGAGGGGTGACCCGCCGCGGACGCGCGGAGGTGCGCTTCGGCCGGCCGGTCGAGCCGCGCCCAGAAGAGGATCCGCACGAGTTCACCCAGCGCGTCGGCGAGGCGATCACGGCGCTGGCGCCCGCGCGCGGCCGGCGGCGGCGTGGCTGAGGAGGCGCCCGCGACGGCGGCGCCGGTCTCCGCCGCCGACCTGCTCGCGCTGCTCGAGTTGGTGGAGCGTGGCGAGTTGGGGGCCGGCGCCGCGGCCGAGCGCCTCGAGCGCCCGTCGTTCCGCGATCTCGGCTTCGCCCGCATCGACGTCGCGCGCGAGCGGCGCCAGGGGGCGCCCGAGGGGATCCTGGCTGAGGGCAAGGCGCCGGAGGAGATCGAGGCGATCGTGCGGGCCATGCTCGTGGACGGCGTCTCGAGCGTCCTCGTCACGCGCGCCGACGACGAGGCCCGCGCGGCGGTGGTCCGCGCTGCTCCCGGCGAGGCGCAGCTCGACGAGCGGGCGCGGCTCGCCTGGGTTGCCCGCTCGGTCCCGCCGGTCGCCGGCGAGGTGGCCATCGTCTCGGGCGGGACGGCGGACGGGCCGGTGGTGCGCGAGGTCGAGGTCCGCGCCGCGCTGCTCGGCGCCGGGGTGAGCGTCCATCGCGACGCCGGGGTGGCCGGTCTGGCGCGACTCGAGCCGGCCCTCGACGACCTGCGGCGCGCCGACTGCGTGGTCGTGGTGGCCGGGCTCGACGCCGCCCTGGCCTCCGTCGTCGGCGGGCTGGTCGCCGCGCCGGTCATCGGCGTTCCGACCAGCGCGGGCTACGGAACAGCCTTTGGCGGGATAACGCCGCTGCTGGCCATGCTGAGCTCATGCGCGGCCGGGCTCGCGACCGTGGGGATCGACGACGGGTTCGGGGCGGGGACGATCGCGGCGCGCATCGCGCGGGCGGCCGCCGGGGCGGCGTGAGCCGACTCGCCTACATCGACTGCGTCGGCGGGGTGGCCGGCGACATGCTGCTCGGCGCGCTGCTCGACGCCGGCGCGGAAGTAGAGGTCGTCCGCGAAGGACTCTCGGCCCTCGGCATCGACGAGCTCGAGCTTCGGGTGGGGCACGCTCGGCGCGGCGGTCTCGACGCCGCCCGGGTGGAGGTGGTGGCGCCGGGCGACCAGCCGCCGCGCGGGCCGGCGGAGATCCGCGCGCTGATCGAGCGGGCCGGGCTGCCGGTGCGGGCGCGCGAGCGGGCCCTCGCGACGTTCGCCCGGCTCGCGGACGCGGAAGCCCGCGTACACGGCATCCCGGCGGAGGAGGTCCACTTCCACGAGGTCGGGGCCGCCGACGCGATCGCCGACGTGTGCGGCGTCGCTCTCGCGCTCGAGTCGCTCGGGATAGAGCGGGTGATCTGCTCGCCGCTGCCGGTGGCCCGGGGGCTGGTGGCCAGCGCCCACGGACCGCTGCCGCTGCCTGCCCCGGCCACGCTGGTGCTGCTCGAGGGCGCGCCGCTCCGCGGCGTCGAGGGCGACGCCGAGCTGGTCACCCCGACCGGCGCCGCGCTGGTCGGCACCCTGGCGGAGGGCTTCGGGCCGATCCCCTCGATGCGCCTCGAGGCCGTGGGGGCCGGGGCGGGGGCCCGTGATCTCGAGCGCGCACCGAACCTCGTCCGCGTGCTGGTGGGCGAGGGCGAGGCCGATCGCGCGGAGTCCATCCGACCGGTCTCGCTGATCGAGACCAACCTCGACGACCTCTCGCCCGAGCTGATCCCCGACGCCGCCGCCAGCGCTGTGGCGGCCGGGGCGCTCGACGTGTGGACCACCGCGGCGGGTATGAAGAAGGGCCGGCCCGGCGTGATCGTCTCGGCGCTGGCTCGACCCGACCGCGAGAGCGCGGTGGCGACGGCGCTGCTGCGCTCGACTACGGCCCTCGGCGTGCGGGTGGCCCGTCTCGAGCGCTACGAGCTCGAGCGCGAGTGGCGCTCGGTCGAGGTCGGCGGCCGGCCGGTGTCGGTCAAGCTCGGCCGCCTCGACGGCGAGGTGGTCAACGTGGCTCCCGAGCACGACGACTGCGTGCGCGCGGCGGCCGGCTCGGGTCAGCCGGTGGCGACGGTCTGGGCCGCCGCGCTGGCTCAGGGCCAGCGTTGGGTCGGCGAGCGTGGGGCGGGGGCTGCCGGTGAATGAGCGAGCCGAGCCGCGGGAGCTCGCTCCGCTGCTCGAGCGCCTCGAAGCCGGGCTCGCGGGCTACGACAGCGTGGTCGTCGCCTTTTCGGGTGGGGTCGACTCGTCGCTCGTCGCCGCCCTCGCCGCTCGGGCTCTGGGGGCTCGGGCGCTCGCGGTCACCGCGGTCTCGCCGGCGCTTGCGTCCGGGGAGCTGGACGGCGCGCGGAGCGTGTCGCGAGCCGTCGGCATCGCCCACGAGGTCATCTCCACCGACGAGCTCGCGCGCGAGGGCTACCGGCGCAACGCGCGCGACCGCTGCTACCACTGCAAGACCGAGCTCTACGACCGGCTCGCGGCGCTCGCCTCGGACCGGGGGTACGACGTCCTCCTGTCCGGCGCCAACGCCGACGACCGCGGCGACTGGCGCCCCGGCCTGCGCGCGGCGGACGAGCACGGCGTGCGGCACCCGCTGCTCGAGGCCGATGTCGGCAAGGCCGAGGTCCGCGCCCTCGCGGGCCGGCTCGGCGTGCCGAGCGCCGAGAAGCCGGCGAGCCCGTGCCTGGCCTCGCGGCTCCCGTACGGCACGCGCGTCGATCCCGCGGCTCTGGCGCAGATCGATCGCGCCGAGCGGGCGGTGCGTGCCCTGGGGTTCCCCATCCTGCGCGTGCGCCACCACGGTGAGCTGGGCAAGGTCGAACTGCCGGCCGGCGATCTCGAGCGCGCGCTCGAGCCGCGGCTGCGCACCGAGATCGCCGTGGCGGTGCGTGGCGCCGGCTACGCCCACGCCGCGATCGACCCGGAGCCGTTTCGCTCAGGCTCCATGAACGCGGGGTCCGGCGCGCTGCCCTTGGCCCTGGTGCCCGGCTGACCGACCGGCGCGCCCGGTGCGGCCGTCGGTCCGCACGTCAACGAAGGTTGAAGCAGCGAACGATGCCCGGTACGCGGGTATTCTGACCGCCCCGGCCGGACTGTGTGAGACGCGAGAGGTGATCCCGGAGACGGTGCGAGAGCGCCCTCAGCCAGTCGAGAGGGGTTAGCTCGTGGCCACTCCGACGGGTGCCCCGCCCCAGGCCGCAAACGCCCAGCCCGCGCCGGTGCGGTCGTGTCCAGCCCAGCTCGCCGAGGGCGTGGAGCTGCTCGGAGAGTACGAGGGCTCGGGATACAAGGAGGCGCCCTACATCGCGCGGCGCGGCGACGGCCAGGTGATCCAGCTCACCCGACTGCTGCACGTGCTCGCCGAGGAGGCCGACGGGGAGCGGGCCAACCACGAGATCGCCCGCCGGGTGTCGGGGCGCTTCGGTCGCAGGGTCAGCGCCGGCAACGTGCAGTTCCTCGTCGAGCGCAAGCTTCGCCCGCTCGGGGTGCTCGCCGCCGCCGACGGCACGAGCCCCAGGCTCAAGAAGGTCAACCCGCTGCTCGCGCTGCGCTTTCGCACCGTGCTCGTACCCGACCGAATGGTCTCCCTGTTCACCCGATTCCTGTGGCCGCTCTTCCTTCCGCCGGTGCTCGCGCTCGTCCTCGCCGGCCTCCTCGCCCTCGACGTCTGGCTTTTCTTTTTCCACGGGGTGGCGCCGGGCCTGCGCACCGCGCTCTACGACCCGGCCATCCTCATCCTGGTCTTCGGCTTCGTGGTCCTGGCCACGGGCTTTCACGAGCTGGGACACGCCACCGCGTGTCGCTACGGCGGCGCCAGGCCGGGGGCGCTCGGGGCCGGCATCTACGTGGTCTGGCCGGTCTTCTACTGCGACGTGACCGACGCCTACCGGCTCGACAGGGCGGGCCGGCTGCGGGTCGACCTCGGCGGGATGCACTTCAACGGGGTCTTCGCGCTCGCCTGTGGGGGCGCCTACCTGGCGACCGGCTACGAGCCGCTGCTGTTCGTGGTCGCGCTTCAGCACTTCGCCGTCTTCCAGCAGCTGCTGCCGGTGCTGCGCCTCGACGGCTACTACGTGATCTCCGACCTCACCGGCGTCCCCGACATCCTCACCCGAGTCCGGCCGATCCTGCGCAGCCTGATCCCGGGCCGCGAGGCCGACCAGAGCGTCAAGGACCTGAAGCCGTGGGTCCGCGTGGTGGTGAGCGCCTACGTCGTGATGCTCGTGCCGATCCTGTTGCTGATCCTGACCGTGATCATCGTCTCGGCGCCGCGCGTGCTCGCCACGGCCTGGGACTCGCTGGGGTTGCAGATCGACCGCGTGCGCGGCGGGCTCGCCGGCGGCGGAGCGCTCGCCGTGATCGCCGGGGGTCTGCGCACGATGGCGCTCGTGCTGCCCGCGGCGGGGACCACGGCGAGCCTGACCCGGCTCGGGCGCCGCGTCCTCATCGGCCTCGGCCGGTGGGCCCGCGGGAGGCCGCCGCGGATGGCGATGATGGGCGTCGGGGTGGCCCTCGTGACCGGGCTAGCGGCCTTCACCTGGTGGCCGAACGGCGACTACCGCCCGATCGGACCGGACGATCGCGGCACGATCGGCGGCGCGGTCCGCAGTGCCGAGAATCTCCCGACCGGGCGACCCTCGGTCGGTTCGAGCGCCGAGACGTCGAAGGGCTCGCCCGAGGCCTCCGCTCCGAGCGACTCGGACCCGGCCGAGGCACAGCAGAAGGAGACCGCTCCGCCGGATCCCGGCGGGAAGCGCGGCGGATCGCCGGGCGCCGAGGAGCCGAGTGCCCGCGAGCGGCGGCAGGAGCCCTCGGATCGCCGGCAGCGGGAGCCGGACTCCAAGAAGGCCGACGGCGCGCCCTCCGGAGATTCGTCGGAGCAGCAACGGAGCGGAAGCCCCGACGAGAGCGGCGAAGGCGACAGCGTGGACGGCGGTGGCATCGAGCTTCCGGAGAGCCTGCCGTCGGGCGAAGAGGCTCCGGCGGCGCCGTCCGATTCAACTTCTTCGCCGTGATCGCCTAACGGGAGGATGGCCCCGCCGTCTCCAGAGACAGATGAACCGGCTACTGATCCCCGACGAAGACTCTTTCGTATGAGCATCTCCCGAAACGACGAAGCGGTGGGCTCGGATCCGTTCGACGCCGAGCGCGCCGCCGCCGCGGACACCGGGCTCTCGGTGGAGGAACTCGAGGCCGAGAGCGGTGCGATGCTGCCCGACCGCGAGGCGATGTCGCTCATCAGCGCCAACGTCGACATCCCCGCCAACCCGGCGATCGCCGCCGACGTACTCGCGGGCGAGCTCGACGGCTTCGGCGAGGGCGACGGGGCGCAGGACGGGGAGCGTTAGCGCCGCTCCGGCCGGCGGGCTCCACCGGTCTGTTCGGCCATCACCTCGTCGAGTCGGCGCTTCACCGTGGCGGTCGGGAGCCCGAGCCGGTCGAGAACTCGGGCCGGCAGCTCCTGGGGGGTTACGAGAAGGGCCAGCAGCAGATGCTCGGGCCCGAGATGGGGATCGCCGCGGTCGACCGCCTCGCGCAGCGACTGCTCGAAGACGGCTCGCGCCCGGGAAGAGATCGGTGGCCGCGCGGCGCGGTCGGCATGCTCGCCGGCCGGGGCGCCGCTCTCGGACATTCGCGCCACCTCCTGTCGCACGTCCTCCGGCGAGGCACCGAGGCCTGCGAGCGCGCGGGCCGGAGCGGCAGCCTCGGCGTGCAGCAGCCCGAGCAGGAGGTGCTCCGGCATGACCGCCTCCCGGCCGAGGCGAGCCGCCTCGCGCCGCGCGTGCTCGACCGACAGGCGAGCCTCGCCGGTGACCACCAGGCGCGCGCGCTCGCCTTCGGCCGCCTTCCGCGCGCGCGCCGGCGGGGCAGTCGGCACGGCCGCGGGCGCGGCCGCGGCCGGCTCGGAAGGTGGGGAGGCCGGGCGACGGCGGGCGTGGCGGCGGTGGACGGCCTGCTTGGTCACCCCGAGGGCACGCCCGACCCGGCTCCACGACCATCCGTGCTCGAGCGCTCGCTCGACGAGCTCGCTCTCCAGGCCGTCGAGACGGCGCCTCAGGGCGACGATCGCCGCGAGGCCCTCGGCGGGATCGGTGGCCGCCGCGCGGGCGGCCAGGTCGCGCAGCTCGTCGGGCATCCCGGGCTTAATGTCCGGTCGACGAATCCGTCAAACCACGTTGACCTCGACTCGGCGAGCCGGCCGCCGGCGTCGGGCCGCGGCCGCGCGGCCGGCACCGGTGCCGAAGATAGACTCGCCCGCCTTGACGCGGCTCTCCTCCTACTTCCTGCCGACCCTCAAGGAGCCGCCCGCCGACGCCGAGGCGCTCTCCCATCGACTGCTCGTGCGCGCCGGCCTCGTGCGCCAGCTCGGCGCCGGCATGTGGACCTTCCTGCCCGCGGGCTGGCGCTCGCACCGGCGCATCGAGGGGATCATCCGCGAGGAGCTCGACCGCGCGGGCGCGCAGGAGATGCTGTTGCCCGTGCTCCAGCCGGCGGAGATCTGGCGTCGCACCGGTCGCATCGCCATTGACGAGCTGTTCAAGCTCGACGACCGCAAGGGCGCCGAGCACGTGCTGGCCATGACCCACGAGGAGGCGATCACCTGGCACGTCGCCCGCGAGATCCGTTCCTACCGCGACCTGCCCCAGATCCTCTACCAGTTCCAGGTCAAGGAGCGCGACGAGCCGCGGCCCCGGGCCGGGATCCTGCGCACGCGTGAGTTCGTGATGAAGGACTCCTACAGCTTCGACCGCGACCGCGAGGGGCTCGAGCGCTCCTACGAGCGCCACATCGCCGCCTACGACCGGATCTTCGATCGCTGCGGACTCGACTGGCACCGCGTGGCCGCCGACGTGGGGATGATGGGCGGCCTTGGAGCGCACGAGTACATGGCGCCGTGCCCGGCGGGCGAGAACGAGGTCGCGCTGTCGTCGGCCGGCTACGCCGCCAACGTCGAGGTCGCGACCGCCACGCCACGCTCGCCGGACGGGCTGCCCGAGGCGCTGGAGGCCGCCGAGGCGGTGCAGACGCCGGGCCAGACCACGATCGAGGAGGTCTCGCGAGGGCTGGGCGTACCGCCCGGCGCCCTGCTCAAGGCCTTTCCGATCGTCACGGAGGGGAGGGGGCCGGTCATGGTCGTGGTCCGCGGTGACCACCGCCTGAACGAGATCAAGCTGGCCGGCGCGCTCGGGGAGGCGGCCCGGCCGGCGCAGGCTGACGAGGTCGAGGCGCTTTTCGCCTCGGTGCCGGGCTTCATCGGCCCCGTGGGCGCGAGCGTGCCGGTGATCGCCGACGAGGCGGTGCGCGGGCTGCGGGGCCTCGTGGCCGGGGCCAACGTACGAGACCGCCACCTGCGCGGCGTCGAGCCCGGCCGCGACTTCGAGCCCGAGTGGGCCGACGTGCGCTCGGTCGAGGCCGGCGACACCTGTCCCGCGGGGGCGGAGATCCGGCTCGAGCCGGCGATCGAGGTCGGCAACATCTTCAAGCTCGGCACGCGCTACTCCGAGCCCCTCGAGGCCACCTTCCTCGACGAGTCCGGGACCGAGCGCCCCGTCTGGATGGGCTCCTACGGCATCGGCCTGGCCCGCATCCTCGCCGCGGCGGTCGAGCAGGGCGCCGACGAGCAGGGCATCTCGTGGCCGCGCGCGGTGGCTCCGTTCGACGTCGAGGTCGTCGCCCTCGGCAAGGCGGGCGAGGAGTCGCTCGAGGTCGCCGAGCGGTTGTACGAGGAGCTCGGCGCCGCGGGCGTCGAGGCCCTGCTCGACGACCGGCCCCGCAGCGCCGGCGAGAAGTTCGCCGACGCCGAGCTGCTCGGCTGCCCGCTTCGTCTGACCGTCGGGCGCAAGGGGATCGAGGCCGGTGAGGTCGAGGCGCAGGTGCGCCGCGGGCGTGAGCGGCGGACCCTCCCGCTCGACGACGCAGCGCAGGAGGCGGTGAGCCTGTGGCGCGAGCTCCCCTGACCGCCCGGCGCCTGCTCGGGCTCGACCGCTCGGGCGGGCTGCCCCAGGCCGCGCGCCGGGGCGAGCCGCTGCGCCCGTGGACCGTCCCGAACATCGTCAGCTACGTGCGCCTCGCGTTGATCCCGGTCTTCCTGGTGCTCGGCCTGCAGTCCGGCGACGGCCGCGCGCCCGCGGCGGCCATCCTCTACGGGTTCATCGGCGCCTCGGACTACCTCGACGGTCTGTTGGCGCGCCTGACCGGCCAGTACAGTCGCCTCGGCGCCCTGCTCGACCCGGTCGCCGACCGCCTGCTCGTGCTCGCCGGGGCGATCGTGGCCTGGAACTTCGAGCTCCTGCCGCGCTGGGCCCTCGCAGCCCTGGCCGCGCGCGAGCTGTTCATGCTCGGGCTCACGGAGCTCGCCCTGCGCTGCGGGCTCGATCTCAACATCAAGATGATCGGGCGCTGGGCGGTGTGGCCGACGATGTTCTCGATCTTCCTCGCCCTGCTCTCACCGAGCCCGATCGCCGATGCGCTGCTGGTGCTGGGCCTCGCCCTGAGCATCGCCGCGACGCTCCTCTACCTGCGCGACGGCCTGCGGATCACGAGGGCGCGGCGCCCACCCTCAACCTCCGCTTGAGCCAGCGGTATACTGCCGCTCCCCTATCCCCACTCGAGGTGGAGCAATGGACACCTTCCCGGACCTGGGTGCGCTCTCGGACCAGGAGTTGAAGGACCTGATCGAGGAGCTGACCGCAGAGGAACGCGACGTCTCCTACCGGCGGCGCCTGCTGCACGGAAAGATCGACATCCTGCGCGCCGAGCTCGTCAACCGCCTGCGGACGAAGCACGAGAGCGGCGAGCCGATCATCACCGGGGCCGACGTCCGGCAGCTGACCGAGATCCTCGGCGGCCGCAGCGACGCGGAGCCGGCCCCCGAGGGGTAGTGGCCCGGTGGCGCGGCCGGAGCGGGGCGCGCTTCACTGTCCCGAGTGCGGGTTCGTCAACCCCGAGGGAGCGAACTATTGCCAGAAGTGCGGTGCCTTCCTCGCCAACGCTCCACGCGAGGGCGCCGAGGGAGAGACCACGGCGGCCTACCAGGTCGACGAGACCGGCGAGCTGCGCCCGGTCGACCTCGAGCGGGTCACCGCGGAGGGCGCGACGCTGGTCATCCGCTCGGGCGGCGGACGTGCGGGCGAGGCCTTCGAGCTGGGCGACGAGCAGACGCGGGTCGGTCGCAGCCCCGAGTCCGACGTCTTCCTCGACGACGTGACGGTGTCGCGCAACCACGCGCTGCTGGTGCGCCGCCGCGACGGCGTCTACATCGACGACCTCGGCTCGCTCAACGGCACCTACATCAACCGTCGCCGGATCGAGTCGCACAAGCTCGCCGACGGCGACGAGCTCCAGATCGGCAAGTACAAGCTCACCTACCTCGAGCGATGAGCGCGGGCGTCGACACCACGCCCGAGCCGCGCCCGGCCGCTGACGGCCCCTCCGGCGACGAGGGCGCTCTGCCCGCGCCCGGAGCCCTGCGCCCGCCGCCCATCCCCGGCCAGGCGACTCGCCGCCCCGGCTCCTCCAAGGCGCTGACCATCGGCGCGGTCTGCAAGCAGCTCGAGCGGGAGTTCCCCGACATCTCGATCTCCAAGATCCGCTATCTCGAGGACCAGAAGCTGCTCTCGCCCCGGCGGACCCCCGGCGGGTACCGCCTCTACAGCGCCCGCGAGGTCAACCGCCTGCGGACTATCCTCCGCCTCCAGCGCGACGAGTTCCTGCCGCTGCGGGTCATCCGCCAGGAGCTCGCGGCCGGCCGCGCCGATGCGAGCGCGAGCGAGTCGCAGGCGCCCGACCCGCGCACGTTGCGGCGGGCCACCGTCTCGGTCTCCGAGCGGGCCGAGGCGCGCTACACGCTGGCCAACGTGCTCGAGGAGACCGGGGCCGAGGCGAGCCTCGTGCGTGAGCTCGAGGATTTCGGGGTGATCAAGGGTCGGCAGCAGGAGGGCGAGCTGACCTACGACGAGACCGAGCGAGAGATCGTCCGCGCGGCCTCCGAGCTCGCGCGCTTCGGGGTCGGCGGGCGCAACCTCAGGGTCTTCCGGACCTCGGCCGACCGCGAGGCCGCCCTGCTTGAGCAGATCCTCGCCCCCTCGCTGCGCTCGCGCAACCCCGAGCGGCGGCGCGAAGCCGTCGAGACGCTCGAGAACCTGGCCACCGTCGCCTCTCACCTGAAGCACCTCCTGCTCGTGCACGACCTGCGCCGTCTCGCACCGGGCTGAGGTCGGCGACCCCGTGGAGCCCGAGACGGCAAGCGCCGGCGTCGACCTGCGCGCCTACGTGCGCGACATCCCCGACTTCCCGAAGCCCGGGATCGTCTTCAAGGACCTGACCACGCTGTTCCTGGCCCCGGAGGCGCTGTCCGAGGCGATCGACCGGATCGCCGACTATGCGACCACCCGCGAGGTCGACCTGGTGGTCGCGGCCGAGGCGCGCGGGTTCATCCTCGGGGCCGCCGTGGCGGCGCGCGTGGGCGCCGGCTTCATCCCGGCCCGCAAGCCCGGCAAGCTCCCGCTCGAGACCACCTCGGCCGAGTACGCGCTCGAGTACGGCGTCGACGCGCTCGAGGTCCATCACGACGCGCTGGCCGGCGGAGCCCGCGTGCTCGTGCACGACGACCTGTTGGCCACGGGCGGGACGGCCGGTGCCCTGTGCGAGCTCGTGCGCGGGGCGGGGGCCGAGATCGCCGGGTGCGCCTTTCTGGTCGAGCTCTCCTTTCTGGGTGGGCGCGCCGGGCTCGGCCCGGTCGATGTGTTCAGCCTGATCGACTACGACGGTTCGTGAGCGCCGGCCGCCCCGGGCCTGGGCGCCGCGGCCGCTGATGGCCCGCACCCGGCGCCGCCGCGAGATCGCCACCTCTCCCGACCGGGTGTGGGACGTGCTGGTCGATCCGTACCACATGGCCCGCTGGTGGCCGGGGGTCGAGCGGGTCGAGGACGCAAGTCCCGAGGAGTGGACGCTCGTGTTTCGCTCGGGGCGGGGCAAGGCGGTGCGCGCGGACTTCACGCTGGTCGAGTCGGACCCGACCGAGCGGTTGTGCTGGCGCCAGGAGCTCGAGGCCACGCCGTTCGAGCGCTTCCTGGCCGAATCGGTGACCGAGGTGCGGCTCGAGCCGGGGCGTGAGGCCGGCGCCACGCGCGTCGAGCTCTCGCTGAGCCAGCGGCTGCGCGGCTGGGCGCGGGTGGGGGCCTTTCTGTTCCGGGGCGCCTCTAAGCGCAGGCTCGACGAGGCGCTCGCCAACCTCGACGACGTGACCGCGGGGTGAGCTCGCGGGCAGAGCCGGTCGCGCCGCTCGACGCTGCGCCGGCCGCCGGCCTCGAACCCGGGCCGGGGCGAGCGTGGGGGTGGGGGCCGGACGATCCCGCGCGCCCCGGGCTCTCCTCGGGCGTCGGCACCCTCCTGCGCTGCGTGCTGGCCGTGGAGGGCTCACCGCCGCCGCGGGCGCGGCTCGAGGACGTGGTGCTGCCCGAGCCCGGCCTCTCGAGCGCGGCGCACGAACGCCTCGAGGCCGCGGTCGGCCGGGCCGCGGTCGATGCGAGCTCCGCCACCCGCATCCGCCACGCCGCCGGGCGCAGCTACGAGGACCTCGTCCGCCTGCGCGCCGGCGAGGTGCACGACGCTCCCGACCTGGTCGTGCGTCCCGGCTCGAGCGACGAGGTCGCCGCCGTGCTCGCGGTCTGTGCCGAGGAGGAGATCGCCGTCGTCCCCTTCGGCGGGGGCACGAGCGTGGTCGGCGGCCTCGAGCCCGAGCGCGGACGCTTCGAGGCCGTCGTCGCGCTCGACCTCACTCGCCTCGACCGCATGGTCGACCTCGACGAGCGTACGCTGACCGCCACCTTCGAGGCGGGCCTCCGCGGGCCCGCGGCCGAGGCTCTGCTCGACGCCCGTGGTCTGACCCTCGGGCACTTTCCCCAGTCGTTCGAGTACGCAACCATCGGCGGCTACGTGGCCACCCGCTCGGCCGGGCAGGCCTCGACCGGCTACGGGCGCATCGACGACCTCGTGCTCGGCCTGCGCTGCGCCGCGCCCGCGGGCGAAGTTCGGGTGGATCCCGTGCCGGCCTCGGCCGCGGGCCCTTCGTTGCTCGAGCTGCTCGTGGGCTCCGAGGGGACGCTCGGAGTCATCACCGAGGCCACGCTCGGCGTCCACGCTCGCCCCGAGCACCGCCGCTACGAGGCGTGGTCCTTCGCGTCGTTCGCCGCCGGGGCCGAGGCCTTCCGCGCCCTGGCCCAGGCCGGTGCGGCGCCGGACGTCTCACGACTCTCCGACGCCGGTGAGACCGGGCTCGCGCTGGCCCAGGCCGCCGCCGGGGGCGCCCTCGGCCCGCGCGGGCTCGGCCGCTACCTCCGCTGGCGCGGGCACCGCCGGCCCTGCCTGGCCATCGTGGGCTGGGAGGGAGCTCGCGACGAGGTGGCGCACCGGCGAACCCGGTCGGCGCGTCTCCTGCGCCGCGGCGGCGGCGTGGCTCTGGGGACCCGGCCGGGCCTCGCCTGGGCGCGCTCGCGCTTCGAGGCGCCCTACCTGCGCGACGATCTGCTCGACCTCGGCATCCTCGTCGAGACCCTCGAGACCGCGACGACCTGGAGCCGGCTCGATCCCCTGCACCGGGCCGTCTCGGGCGCGCTGCACGCGGCGCTGTCCGCGCGCGGGACGCCGCCGCTGGTCGGCTGCCACGTCTCGCATCTCTACCGCGCCGGGGCATCGCTCTACTTCACGGTCCTGGCTCGGCAGGAGCGCGGCGCCGAGATCGAGCAGTGGCGCGCGGCCAAGACGGCGGCGAGCGACGCCATCGTCGCAGAGGGCGGGACGATCACCCACCATCACGCGGTGGGCCGTGCGCACCTACCGTGGATGGACGCCGAGAGCGGCGAGCTCGGCCGCGCGGCCCTGCGCGCCGTCAAGGACCGGCTCGATCCGGCCGGGGTGATGAATCCGGGCAAGCTCCTGGTCTGACGACGCCGGACCCCGGCGCAGGCTCGCGCCGCGGGCTCCGCGCTCGCCTACGGCGCCGCGCCGGGCGCCCCG
>CADCVU010000101.1 GCA_902806245.1 uncultured Solirubrobacterales bacterium | reverse complement strand
CGATGTCGTCGACCGAGAGCCCGGCCTTTTCGAGCGCAGCCTTGGTCGCGTTGGCCGGCGTGCGCGCGAGGTAGGCGAAGTCGTCGGCGACCGCGGCGGTGGCCACGACCTTGGCCAGGACCTGCTTGCCGTTGCGCTCCGCCCACTCCTCGGAGGCGAGGACGACCGCGGCGCCGCCATCGTTGACGCCGGGCGAGTTGCCGGCGGTGTGGGTCCCGCCCTCCGACAGGGCGGGCAGACCGGCCATCCGTTCGAGCGAGGCGTCGGAGCGCGGACCCTCGTCGATGGCGATCTCGACCTCGCCCTTCTTGCGGTCCTTGATGGTGACCGGCACGATCTCCTCGGGCAGGCGACCCTCGTCGATGGCCTGGAGGGCGAGCTCGTGGGAGCGCAGGGCGTAGCGGTCCATGTCGGCCCGGGTCATCTCGAGCTCCTCGGCGACCTCGGAGGCCTCGGGAGCCATCTGCTTGCCGGTGAACGGGTTGCGCAGGCCGTCGTGGGTCATGGCGTCGAGGATCTTGGCGTCGCCCATGCGGTGGCCGAAGCGACCGTCGGGCATGAGGTAGGGCGCCTTGGACATCGACTCCATGCCGCCGGCCACACCCACGTCGAGGTCACCGGCGCGGATGCCCTGGTCGATGATCCCCGCCGCCCGCATGCCCGAGGCGCAGACCTTGTTGATGGTCTCCGACGGCACCTCCTTGGGAATGCCGGCCTTTATCTGGACCTGGCGGCTGGGGACCTGGCCCTGACCGGCCTGGAGCACCTGGCCGAAGGCCATGCCCTCGACCTCGTGCGGAGCTACCTCGGCGCGCTCGAGCGCGGCCTCGACGGCGGTGGCGCCGAGCTCGACGGCGTCGAGCTTCGAGAGAGCGCCGCCAAGCTTGCCGAACGGGGTGCGGGCGGTGCCGAGGACGACGGTCTTGGACATGGGGGAAACGGCCTCCTGCGGGTTGGTCGTGCTTGCGGTCCGCGTCCCACCTTATCTCTCGCCGCTCCGTAGACTCCGCCGCGCGATGAGCGAGATCAGCGTCACCACCCGCCGCGGCGACCCGGTCGACACCGAGGCCGACACCCGCATCGTCGGTCTGTTCGAGGGCGAGTCGCTCGAGGACCGAGGCCTCCAGCGGCTGGTCGACGCCGGCGAGGCCAAGGGCGCCCTGAAGAAGGTCGCGGTGACCCACGAGGAGGTTGGAAGCTCCCTTCGGAGGGTGATCGTCGCGGGGCTGGGCAGGCGCGAGGAGCTCGACGCCGAGAAGGCGCGCGTGGCCGCTGCGGCGGCCACCGCTCGGGCGAGCGAACTCGGCAGCCGCTCGCTCAGCTGGACGATCCCCGACACGGACGGCGTGGTCGCCCCGCTCGTCGAGGGCACGCTGCTGAAGCTCTACAGGTTCGATCGCTACAAGTCCAAGTCCGAGGGCGAGAGCGATTCGCCCCCCTCGGAGGTGGCCTCGCTCGAGCTGGTGAGCGAGCGGATCCCCGAGGGCGTCGACATCGAAGGCGAGGCCGAGCGTGCGCGCGTCGTTTCGGTGGCTGCGAACGCGGCCCGCGACCTCCAGAACCTCCCGGCCAACGTGGCCACTCCGAGCTACCTGGCCGAGCGTGCGCGCGCGCTCGCCGACGCGCACGAGTCGCTGTCGATCGAGACCTTCGACCGCGCAGGGATCGAGTCGCTGGGCATGGGCGCGTTCGCCTCGGTCGCCCAGGGCACCTACGAGGAGCCGCAGCTGATCGTCCTTCGCTACGCGGGCGCCGGCGAGGAGGCCCGGAGCCGGCACCTCGGCTTCGTCGGCAAGGCCGTGACCTTCGACACCGGCGGCATCTCGATCAAGCCCTCGGCCAAGATGCAGGAGATGAAGTTCGACATGTCGGGCGGCGCGGCCGTGCTCGAGGCCATGCGGGCGATAGCCGAGCTCGAGCTGCCGGTGCGCATCACCGCGATCGTGCCCGCGACAGAGAACATGCCGAGCGGGCGCTCGGTCAAGCCGGGCGACATCGTCACCGCCATGAACGGCAAGACGATCGAGGTCAACAACACCGACGCCGAGGGCCGCCTGCTGCTCGCCGACGCGCTGGCCTACGCCGTCGACCAGGGCTGCGAGCGGATCGTCGACCTGGCCACCCTGACCGGGGCGATCATCATCGCCCTCGGCTCCACCTACGCCGGGCTGTTCTCGAACGACGACCGCTGGTACGGCAAGGTCGAGAGTGCCTGCTCGCAGACCGGGGAGATCGGCTGGCGGCTGCCGCTGCACCCCGAGTTCCTCGAGCTCACCAGGGGGGCGTTCGCCGACCTGACCAACGCGAGCGACCAGCGCAAGGCCTCGTCGAGCTACGCGGCCGAGTTCCTGCGCCAGTTCGTCGGGGAGACCCCGTGGGTGCACGTGGACATCGCCGGGGTCGCCTGGGGCGGGACCCGGGAGTACGTGGGCAGCGGGGCGAGCGGCTGGGGCGTGCGCATGCTGGTGGAGCTGGCGCGCGGGGCGGTCCGCTAAGGGCCTCGCTTCAAGGCCGCGCGGCTGCCGTGGGCGGTCCGCTCGAGGCGGCTGTCGGCGTTCAGCGCGCCGGCACCCGCGGTCGGCTCTGCGGAGTGCCCTCCTCGCGGTCGACGCCTCTACGCCCGCCCTCCGCGCTCGGTCGCCGGCGCCTGACCACCCGCGCTCCCCGCGAGGGCACCAGCGTGATCGCCCGCCGCGCCACCTTCTCCGAGCGCCCCACCGGCTCGAGATTCACCCGCTCGAGAACCGTGCGGATCACCCCGCGCATCTCCATGAGGGCGAAGCTCGCGCCGAGGCAGCGGCGCGAGCCGCCGCCGAAGGGCAGCCACGCGTAGGTGTCCGGTGGATGGCCGAGGAAGCGGTCCGGGCGAAACGAGCGTGGTGCCGGATAGACGCCGGCGCGGCGATGAGTCAGCCAGATCGACGGCGCGACGATCGTCCCCGCCGGCAGGCGATGGCCGCCCACCGGCCACGGCTCGGCGAGTACGCGGCCGACGTTGGGCACCACCGGCCGCAGCCTCAGGGCCTCGCGGGCGACGGCGTCGAGGTACTCGGTCGAGCCCTCGGCGAGCTCGGCTTCCAGCACGCGGCGCACGCCAGGGTGGCGCAGGAGGCGTTCGAACGCCCAGGCCGGTCCGGTGGCGGTGGTCTCGTGGCCGGCGAGCAGCAGGGTCATGAGCTCGTCCCGGATCTCCGCGTCTGCCATGCCCTCGCCGTCCTCGTCGCGGGCGAGCAGGAGCACGGAGAGCACGTCGTCGCGGCGATCGAGACGGGGGTCCGCGCGGCGCTCGGCGATCTCCGCGAACAGCAGCTCGTCGACCGCGGCGACACGCCGGCGTAGCCGCAGCTCCCCCTGGCTCGGCCCGCCACGGTCACCCGTGAGCGCACGGAGCACGAACTGGAGTCGGTTGCCGGAGGGCTCGAGCGCGGCGCGCAGCCGCGCGCTGAGCTCGTCGAAGCGACCGGCCTCCTCCATGCCGAAGACCGCGGAGGATGACCTCGAGCGTGATCTCCCGCATCGAAGGAAGGAGCGCGAACTGCTTGTCGAGCGGCCACGAGACGATCTCGCGCTCGGTCGCGCGCTCGACGATCTTCTCGTAGCGGCGCATGCGCTCGCCGTGGAAGGGAGGCAGCAGCAGCTTGCGCTGGCGCAGGTGCTCCGGCCCGTCGAGGAGGAGGACTGAGTGCGCCCCGAGCAGGCTCTCGATCGGGCGGTTGGCCTCACCGGCGAGGAAGACCTCGGGCGGGCCGGTGAACACCTCCTTGACGGTGGCCGGATCGGCGACGATCACGAACCCTCCCGCGCCGACGAGCCGGAGCCGGAAGAAGTCCCCGAAGCGGCGTTGGCAGCGCAGCAGGTAGCGCTCCGGCGCGAAGACCATCGCCGCCGTCTGAAGGCTCGCGGGAAGGCGCGGGCCCGGCGGAAGCGAGGTCGGCTCGGCCATCGGCCCATTGTGTCGAGCCGGGTGAGCCGGGGGTGAAGTTGGCGCGCCCCCGCCGCGAGGGCCGGAGGCGCGCCACGGTCGTTCGCGGGCGCTCAGCCGGCGCAGCTCGCCCAGGGCGAGGAGCCGGACTGCGAGTACAGCTTCGATGCGAGGCGGTCCTGCTCGGCCTCGGAGGCCTCGGCCGGGTTGCCGGTGCCGCCGAGACCCTTCCAGGTGCTCGGGTCGAACTGGTACTTGCCGGCGTAGCCGCCGGGTCCGACGGCCGACGGGTCGCCGCCGGACTCGCACTCGGCGATGCGCTGGAGCTCGGGCGAGACCTTGGAGGATTCGCCCTCGCTCGAGTCGGATCCCGAGTCGCTCTCCGAGCTGTCGTCGGTCTCCTCCGGCGCGGATCGCTCCTCTGCCTCGTCGTCGGCTGCCTGCTCGTCCGCCGCGGCCTGCTCCCCCGCTTCGGCGTCAGCCTCGGCCTGTTCCCGCTCCTGCTCCTCGGCCTCGGCGTCAGCCTGTGCCTGCTCGGCCTGCTCCTCGGCGTCGGCAGTTGACTCCTGCTCGGCGGACGCAGCTCCCGCCTCAGAGTCCTCCTCGGCCTGCGCGTCGTCCTCCTCCTCGGCCTGTACATCGTCCTGCGCCTGGTCGTCGCCCGCAGCTTCGTCCTCCGCCGCCTCGTCGGCCGCAGCCCCGTCGTTCGCCTCGAGTTCCTCCGAGCTCGCGGACTCGTCGCTCTCCGAAGCGGACGTCTCCTCCTCCTCGACCGGCGCCGGCTCGCTGCTCTGCCGCTCGGGCTCGCTCGCCTCGGGCTCGTCCGCCTGCTCCTCCTCCATGCCGGAGCTCGTCGAGGCCTCCACGTCGAGGCCGAGCGCCGCGCGGGTCTGCGGGCCGACGACTCCGTCGACCACGAGGCCGTTGCGCTCCTGGAAGGACTCGACCGCGCTCTCGGTGACCGACCCGAAGACGCCGTCCGCCGACACGCCGATCTGCTGCTGGAGCTCGGTCACGCCCGAGCCCGTCGATCCGAGACGGAACCGCGTCGTGTCGGTCGAGGCGGTCGTGACGGCCTCTCCCGCGCCCGAGTGGGCGGTCGCCGTGCCCACGGTCGGCGCACCGGCGAAGGCCGCTGCGGCGACCACGAAGGCGCCCGTGGCCGGAACCCGGCGGAGCCGGCTGCGACGGGCGGCGACCGTGGCCGCCCGCCGACGGCGCGAGCGCTCGAGCGAACGATGAAAGCGCTCAGGGGCGTAGGGGTCCGGAAGCGTGCTGGGAACCACGGGTTCTCCTATTCGTTTCTCTTTCGCGCCTACGGGGTTAGCTGTCGGGCTCGCGCGAAGAGAACGCGCTATGCCGCACACCGGCGGCAACTCGCCCCGTGAACCGGCATGACCGGTCCGATCGGTTCCCCCGTTCCCTGCCGCACGGAGCAGCAGGAATTAGGCAGACTGCGTTGAAGCGCCGCAGGATAGCCGCTACGAGCAGGCAAGTCGCAGCGTGGGTAGCATCCCGCCGCCGTGAACCTCGACCTCACCGACGAGCAGCGCGAGATACAGCGCCTGGCCCGCGACTTCGCGACCGCCGAGGTCATGCCCGCGGCCGAGGAGCTCGACCGCGAGAAGCGCTTCCCGCTCGACATCGTGAAGAAGCTCGGGGAGCTCGGTCTCATGGGCGTGCCCTATCCGCAGGAGCACGGCGGCGGCGGCGCCGACACGCTGTCCTACGCGCTCGTGGTCGAGGAGCTCGGCCGCGCCGACCAGTCGGTGGGCATCACCGTCGCCGCGCACACCTCGCTCGGCACTTGGCCGATCTACGCCTTCGGCACCGAGGAGCAGAAGCAGGAGTGGCTGCCTCAGCTCTGCAGCGGGCAGCGGCTCGGCGCCTTTGGGCTGACCGAGCCCGAGGCGGGGTCGGACGCCGCGGCCGCGCGCACCACCGCGCACCTCGACGACGGGCACTGGACGATCGACGGCGCCAAGCAGTTCATCACCAACGCCGGCACCGACATCTCCGGCTGCGTGACCATCACCGCGCGCACCGGCGAGGAGGAGATCTCCAACCTGATCGTCGCCAACGGGACGCCCGGTTACGAGGTCGCCGAGCCCTACCGCAAGATGGGCTGGAACGCCTCGGACACGCGACCGCTCAACTTCGACTCTGCGCAGGTCCCCGAGGACAACCTGCTCGGCCCGCGCGGGGCCGGCTTCAAGCAGTTCCTCCAGACCCTCGACGGGGGCCGCATCAGCGTCTCGGCCCTGGCCATCGGCTCTGCCCAGCGCTGCCTCGACGAGGCGCTGGCCTACGCGCGCGAGCGTCGCGCCTTTGGTCAGGCGATCTCGCGCTTCCAGACCATCCAGGCCAAGCTCGCCGACCTCTCGACCGAGCTCGAGGCCGCCCGGCTGCTGACCTACAAGGCCGCTCTCGAGAAGGACGCCGGTAAGACGTTCTCGCTCGCCGCAGCGCAGGCGAAGCTCAAGACCGGCCGGCTGGCGGTGCGCGCCGCCGAGGAGGCGGTGCAGATCCACGGCGGCTACGGCTACATCGAGGAGTACCCGGTCTGTCGCTTCTACCGCGACGCCAAGATCCTCACCATCGGCGAGGGGACCGACGAGATTCAGCAGATGATCATCGCGCGGGGGCTGGGGGCGTAGGCCTACAGCTCGCGCTCGAGCAGCCGCGCCGCCGCCGTCGCCGGGTCGACCCGGCGCGCGACCACCTCGTCGAGCAGCTCGCGGACCTCGGCGTCGTCGCGCGTGGAGGCCTCGAGCTTTCGCCGCAGCCGCACCGCCGCCAGCGTCATGACCTCGTTCTCGAGGTTGCGCCGCCGGCGCTCGGCCAGCGTGCCCTCGGCCTCGATGTGCTCGCGGTGGGCGTCGATCCTCTCCACGAGCTCGTCGATGCCCTTGTAGAGGGCGGCCTCGGTGCGCACGATCGGCACGCGCCAGCTCATCGGCGGCCCGAGCGAGAGCACGCCGCGGATCTCGCGGATCATGGTGTCGGCCAGCGGGTGGTCGGCCTTGTTGACCACGATCACGTCGGGGATCTCCATCACCCCCGCCTTGAGCGCCTGGATCGAGTCGCCCGAGCCCGGCTGGAGCACGAGCACGACGGTGTCGGCGTGGTCGATGATGTCGACCTCGGCCTGACCGACGCCCACGGTCTCGAGCAGGACCTCGTCCTTGCCCGAGGCGTCCATGAGCAGAGCGGCCTGGAGCGTGGCCTCGGACAGCCCTCCGAGCGAGCCGCGGCTGGCCATCGAGCGGATGAACACGCCGGCGTCGAGGAAGTGCTCGGCGAGGCGGATGCGGTCGCCGAGCAGCGCGCCCTTCGTGAAGGGTGACGACGGGTCGATCGACAGCACCGCGACCTGGCGCTCGCGCTCGCGCGCATGGCGCACGAGCGCGCCCATCAAGGTCGACTTGCCGACCCCCGGAGGCCCGGTGAAGCCGACGACCTTGGCCCGGCCCGTGCGCGGGTAGACCTCCTGGACGAGCGCCCAACCCTCGGGATCGTCGTCCTCGACCAGCGAGATCGCCCGCGCCAGAGCGCGCTTGTCGCCCGCGAGTAGGCGCTCGGCGAGGTCGGCGGCAGTGCGTCTGGGGGCGGCCATCGGCGGGAATGGTACGGGCCGGGCTCGCGTCGCCCGTGGAGGGTAGGCGCGGCTCAGGGAGCGCAGCGCGGACCCGAGCAGCGCTCGAGCACCTGCACCCGCGGGCGCTCGCTCCCGCCGCCCGGCCAGCTCAACCGGAAGCGCACCGAGGCGGCGTTGTTCGCGTAGCGCTTCTCGCGCAGGCGGCGATCGGCGTTGACCCGGTGCACCAGCTCGTACTCGCCGGCGGGCAGCGCGGTTACATCGAGCGACTGGCCCTCGAGGTAGGCGTGGTAGTCGTCGCCGTAGCCGACCGATATGGCCATGGCGACCGAGGTGGCGCCGGGCTCGTAGGGCCGGCAGTTGTTGCTGCCGTGCACGGCCCGTGAGGGCTTGTAACGCGAGCGATAGGACGTCTCGTAGCGGTCGCCGAGGCAGAAGCCGGTCTTGCGGTCGGGTCGCACGAGCGTGTGATCGGAGGCGCGGCGCAGCTCGTAGCGGTCGAAGCGCAGCAGATGCCAGTGGTGGTGCCCGCGCGACTTCGTGTATCGAACCGTCCCGACCCCCGCCGTGCGCGCGACCGTCCCGTCGGCGCGGCGCACGGCCTGATCGCCGCTCATGTCGGTGGAGCCCACCCGCCGGCGGGCGTTGATCCGCAGCGGGCCATCGCCGCGGTTCTCGACCGCGGAGGTGAAGCCGACCTCGAAGCGCCCGTCCTGCTCCCGGGTCACGACGTCGCTCGGGTACCGCTGCACGAGATCGGGACGCAGCTCGGGCGCGCTCGAGCCACCCTGGCCGAGCTCCGGCAGGGCCAGCGCGAGGCCGGTGGCCAGCGTGAAGCCGAGCGCGAGCGCGGCGAGCAGGAAGGAGGGCGAGCGACGAACCACGGCTCGGCATCATGGCTCGCCCGGCCGGCGAACGCAAGGGCATCGGCCGCCGAGGACCCGCGCCCGGAGCCGCGGGCGACCATAAGATCGGCCCTCATGGCCGTTCGCGAGCACGATCCTCCCTCGGGTCCCCCGCCGAGCGACGTCCCGCCGGAGGTCCGCGCCGCGCCCGCACCCCCGCGCGGCGGGGCCCTCACCCTGCTGCGCTTCATGCGCCGTCACCAAATGCTCAGCCTGAAGTACGGACGCCTGCTCGCGCGGCTCGCGCGGAGGCGCTGGCTGACCCCCACCGGCCGGCGCCTCGTCCTCGACGGGCTCTGCTTCGTCGGCCCTCGCGTCGCGCTGGAGATCGGCCGCGGCGGACGGGTCGAGCTCGGGCGCTGGTCGTGGATAGGTCACGGGACGAAGATCCGCGCTCATGAGGGCGTCGTGTCTGTCGGGGCGAAGACGGTGCTCGGGCAGGAGTGCACGATCTCAGCGTTCCAGCGGGTTTCGATCGGGCGCGAGTGCGTGATCGCCGACCGCGTGATGCTGATCGACTTCGACCACGGCGCCGTGGAGGTCGACCGCCCGATCCGCCACCAGGGGATCTACAAGCGCGACGTGCGCGTCGGCCACAACGTGTGGATCGGCTACGGGGCGTGCATCCTGCGCGGGGTGACGATCGGCGACAACGCGATCGTCGGGACCAGCGCTGTGGTCACCCACGACGTTCCGGCCAACGCGGTCGTGGCCGGCGTGCCCGCGCGAGTCGTGCGGATGCGCGAGACGCCCCAGCGCATGCGCTTCGAGTAGCCCGGCTGCGACGGCGGCCTGTGGAGGCCGCGCCTACGCGTTCATACCCGCGGTGTTCCTGGTCTCGATTGGCCGTGCTGAACCCGCTGGCCGCCGAGCTTATGTGGGCGGGGCTCGTCCTCGCGCGGGTCGCGCGCGGTGGGCGTACCGGCGAAAGGTCGCTAGCTGACGGGCGCGCGGCCGGGAGCCGTCTCGGCGTAGAGCTCGACGACCTGCCTCGCCACGTCGGCCCAGTCGAAGCTCAGCACGTGCTCGGAGGCCTCGGCCACGAGCCGGTCGCGCAGGGCGTCGTCGGTGAGCACGCGCTCGGCCATGGCGGCGAGCGAGGCCGGGTCGCGCGAGCGAAAGCGCAGCCCGACGTCCGCGTTGGGGACGACCTCCCGCAGGCCGCCGGTGTCGGCCACGAGGCACGGACAGCCAGAGGCCATGGCCTCGAGGGCGACGAGGCCGAAGGGCTCGTAGATCGACGGGACCACGGTGAGGTCGGCGATCCGATAGAGCGAGTGCAGCACGTCGTCGCCGATCCAGCCGAGGAAGGTGCCGTGGGGGTCGAGTCCCAGCTCGTGGGCCTGGCGCCTGAGCTCGGCCTCGTGCGTCCCCGATCCCGCGACCAGGAAGCGCACGTCGCCGACGCGCTCGATCAGACCCGGCAGCGCCTCGAGGGCGAGCTGAAAGCCCTTCTCGTAGACCAGGCGGCCGACCAGCAGGACGAGGCGCTCGCCGGGCGCGGCGAAGCGCGCGCGCAGCTTGGCCAGGTCGTCGACGGGCTCGAGCTCGGCTGGGTCGATGCCGTTGGGCACGACGGCCACGCGCTCCTCCTCGAGGCCGTAGATGTCGGCCACGTGCTCGCGCATATAACTCGAGCAGGTGATCACCCGCTCGGCGCGGTTGGCCATCCAGCGCTCGACCTCGTGGATGTGCGACTGCGGGTGGCGGTCGACCCAGCCCTGGTGGCGGCCGTACTCGGTGGCGTGGATGGTGGCCACGAAAGGCGCGCGGAAGCGTCGGGCCAGGTGGTCGCCCGCCCCGGCCACGAGCCAGTCGTGGCCGTGGACGACGTCGAAGTCGAAGCGGTCGCCGAGCTCGACCCCGGCCGCGAGCATGTCGGAGTTCATGTGCTCGACCCAGGTTACGAACTCTCCGAGCTCGCGCGGGCGCTCGGGCTCGCGCACGCGATGGACGATCACCCCGCCGGCCTCCTCCTCGGCCGGCGACTCCTCGTGCCCGCGCGTGAGCACGTGCACCTCGACCCCGAGCACCACCAGCGCCTCCGAGAGCTTGCGCACGTGACGGGCGAGGCCGCCCTCGATGAGCGGCGGGTACTCCCAGGAGAGGATGAGGACGCGCATGGAGGAGGCTACGGGGCGAGCAGCGGGGCGAGGTCGAGCTCGGGCGCGAGGTTGCGCAGGCCGGGGTCGAGCTCGGCGCCGGAGTCTGGCACAGCGGCCGCGAGCGCGCCGTCCAGCCCGCGGGCGTGGGCCCGGGCGCGCTCGAGCGGGTACTCGGCGGCCAGGGCGCGGGTCTCGAGAAAGGCCCAGTCGCTCGACTGGAGGGCCAGGAGCTCGCGCGCCGCGCGCTCGAGCGCGGCGTGGGTGGGCTCGCCGTCGTCGTGCATCGCGTTCGCTGCGGCCACGAGCTCCAGCTCCCCCCGCCGGGCGGCCACCACGAGCTCGGCCACGCGCGGTGAGTCCCAGGTCGACAGGTCCTTGGGCACGCCCCAGCTCGAGGGAGCGAGCTCGCGTCCCTCGATCGGCGTGACCCGCGTCAGGGCCTGCGAGAGCGGCAACAGCTCGACGCCGTGGTCCTCCGCCTCCGCGAGTACGGTCGACAGCCAGATCTGACCCTCGTACCACCAGTGGCCGAGGAGCTCCGTATCGAGCGGGCAGCAGAGCAGCCCGGTACGGTCGCGCTGGACGCGGTGGCCCTCGAGGCGCACGGCGCATCGGCGCAGGAAGTCGCGGGCGTGCTCGGCGGCGAGCTCGCACGCCGCGTCGTAGTCGTAGGGCGAGCCGGAGTTGTCCCAGGGCTTCAGGTCGTGGATGGTGCGCCCGTGGTAGTTGCGGTAGCGCCCATGCACCGGATAGCCCGAGCGCTCGTCCCACACCAGTCCGACGGTGCTCCAGTCGATGGGGACCGCCACCGGCCCCGCCGGAGTGCGCACGGGCTCGAGCTGCTCGGGGGCTCCGAGCCCCCAGCGGTCGGTCTGGTCGAGGCAGAAGGCGCGCGCGCCGGCGTCGGCAAGTTGCTCCTCGAGGCCCGGGGCGTAGGCGCACTCGGGCAGCCAAACGGCCGGCGGGCGACGAGCGAAGCGGCGTTCGTGGGCGCGGAGGCCGGCCTCGATCTGCAGCCGCCGGCCGCCGCGGGTGGCGAGCAGGGGAAGGACGGCGTGGGTGGCGGCGGAGCCCAGCAGCTCCGGCCGCGATCCGCCGGCCGCGAGGCGGCGGAAGGCTCCGAGGAGATCGCCGCCGAGCGCCTGAAAGGAGCGCTCGGCCGCCGCGTAGTCCCCGGCGGCACGCTCGACCTCGGCGGCCGCCTCGGACTGCCCGCCGCGGCGCAGTCCGTCCGCGTCCTCGGCGTGCAGGGGGGCGCGCACCTCGCGCAGAAAGGCGAGGAAGCGCTCGCCCGCGGGGCCGGGCAGGGTCTCGAGCTGGTCGCACAGGACCGGGGTGAGTCCGAGGGTCACCGGGGCGCCGTCGAGAACCTCGAGCAGCGGCAGGTAGACGGTGGCGACGGCCTCCCACAGCCACTCCTCACCGAAGGGCCAGGTCCCGAAGCCCTCCACGTAGGGCATGTGCGAGTGCAGGACGAGCGCGAGCGCGCCGGCCGGCGAAGGCGACCCGGCGGACCGGCCCGAGTCGGTCACGGGCGCAGCACGGCCACGAAGTCGAGCGCGCGCTCGAGATCCGCGCCCTCGGCCTCGGTCCGCAGCGCGAAGTCACCTGTGGAGATCGCCGGGACGAAGCGGTCGTAGAACGACCGGGTCAGGCCGAGCCGCGGGTGCAGCGCGTCCCACCCGGCGGAGATGGCGAACTCGTGGGCGCGCAGCATCCGCGCGTGGAAAAGCCCGAGCAGCTCGACTCGCCCGAAGACCCCGGCGCACAGGGCGCGGAACTCGTCGGCGCGATACTCGTGCACGTGCCACGGATTGCCCGAGCGATCGGCGCCCGGCGGGGCCAGGGTGAGCACGTTCGGCGTCGATACGTAGGCCATGCCGCCCGGGCGCAGTAGCGCGCGCACCCGTTCGAGGATCGCGCAGGGGTTCTCCACGTGCTCGATGGTCTGGAGGAAGACGACGGCATCGCACGGATCGGCGAAGCTCTCGACGAGATCGCGCACGAAGCGCACGCCGGGTCGCGAGTACCGCAGCCGCGCGTGCTCGTGGGCCTCGGGGTTGGCGTCCACGCCGACCACGCGCGCGGCCCGCTCGGCCAGCGCCGCCGTCCCGTAGCCCTCCCCGCAGGCGAGGTCGACGACCTCCAGCCCTGCGCAGCGCCGAGCGATCCAGCGGTAGACGACGAGGTGGCGCTGGAACCAGTAGTTCTCGGCCGGGACGTCGGGCAGCGTGCGCTCTCCGGTCAGGGCGAGCGGCGGCACGCCGAGCGGCTGGTTGCGCTGCACGTGCTCGGCGGCGGGGGCGCTCAAGGCGGCGAGGCTATAGGAGGCCCACTCGTGTTCCGGCCTAAGCTCCGCTCGGCATGGGCGCGCCCGAGAGCACCGACGAGGTCAAGCGGGTCAACGTCCGCTACCACGATCTCGCGGCCGCCGACTACGACTCGAAGTGGGGGATCGGCTACGGCGAGCTCGGCCGCCGCCAGGTCGCCGCCAAGCTGACCCGCGCGCTCGGGCGCCGGCCCGCGCGCTTCGAGCGGGCGCTCGAGATCGGGGCCGGCACGGGGTACTTCACGCTCAACCTCTTGCGCGCCGGGGTGATCGCCGACGCGGTGGCCACCGACATCTCATCCGGAATGCTCAGCGTGCTCGCGGGCTGGGCGGAGGAGCTCGGCCTCGAGGTCGAGACCGTCCGCGCCGAGGCCGAGCAGCTGCCCTTCCCCGCCGGCTCGTTCGACCTCGTCTTCGGCCACGCGGTGCTGCACCACCTGCCGGATATCGAGCGGGCCTTTGCCGAGTTCGCGCGGGTGCTGCGCCCGGGCGGCACGCTCGCCTTCTGCGGCGAGCCCTCGCGCTACGGCGACCGCCTGGCCACCGTCCCGAAGCGCGCGGCGCTGGTGGCCGCGCCGGCGTGGCGGCGCATCCTGCGGGCCCCGCCGCGCCGCCACGAGGGAGACCCTGCCTGCGGTCACGATCCGCCGGCACGGGAGGTCGGCGGTCTGAGCGAGGAGCAGGTGCTCGAGGGGGTCGTCGACGTCCACGCCTTTACGCCGACCGGTCTCGACCGCCACGCGCGCCGCGCCGGCCTCGAGGCGGTGAGGATTTCGGGCCAGGAGTTGACCGCCGGCTGGTTCGGCTGGGCCAACCGTACGCTCGAGGCGACGGCCGAGCCCGAGCAGCTCCCCCGGCTCTGGTACCACTGGGCCCACCGCGGCTACCTCACGCTCCAGCGGCTCGACCGGGCCGTGCTCGAGCCCCTGCTGCCGGCGTCGGTCTTCTACAACCTGCTGATCTCCGCGCGCCGGCCCGACCGGCCCGCAGGCGACGGCGCCACCGTCCCCGCTTAGGGCGAGCGCACCTCGGGCGGGAGATCCTCGTCCGGATCGCGACGCTCGGGCTCGTCGTCGCCGAGCTGATCAACGAAGTCGATGTCGTCGGAGCGCCTGAACTCGTACGAATGCTCGCCGGCCCGGGACGCGCCCGCGACCGGCGGACCGCTCGGGGCCCGTCGGTCACGCTCGTCGTCCGACCCGACACCGGCGGGATCGACCGCGACCGGCTCAGGCGGGTCGAAGTCGCCGGGCCCGTCGCTCGAGCTCTCCCCGAAGTCCGCGGCGCTCGAGACGTCGAAGGCCGCGGAGACCGTGGTGTCCTCATCCCCGGGCTCGAGCTGAGGGAACGACGCGGTGTCCGCTCGTGGACTGTCGACCACCTCGGCCTCCTCGTCCTGGGTCGGCAAGCGATCGGCGGCGTCGTCGGCCGTGGCCAACAGGCGCTCGGCCAGGTCCCGCACCTCGTCGAGCAGGCGGTCGCGTCGCGCCCAGATCGCGCCGTAGTCGGCCTCGAGCTCACGTACGCGGTCCTCGGCATCCTCGGTCATGGCGCGAGCCTGGCGCTCGGCCTCGCGGATGCGGTCGTCGGCCGACCCCCGGGAGCGCTCGGTGATCTCGTTCGCGGTCTGCTGGGCGCGCTGGAGGATGCCGCTCGTCTCCTCGCCCACCTGATCCAGCGCCCGGCGAATGGCGGCCTCGGGCGAACGGCTCGCCTCGAGGTCGGTGACCAGGCGGTTGACCCGCTTCACGTAGGCGTCGACCGCCTCGCGGTCGTAGCCGCGCAGGGCGAGCGGGAAGACCGCGTCGCGGACCTGCGCGATGCGCTGGTCCTGATCGGGAACATCGGCGCTCACGGGCTCGATCGAGCCGGTTACCTGGTCCCACCCGCGCTCGGGGCGCGGGTCGCGACCATGCGGTGGAAGCCCCTGCGCGGCGATGCGCGGAGTATGGCGCATCGAGACGTTGGGCCGAGGCCGCGGTCCGGCCCGCGACTCATGGCGCCCGGCCGTCAGGAGCTCCGGACGGCCTCGCCGTAGCGCGCCTTGGCCGCCTCGCGCGCCTGCCGGCGATCGACCATCGGCTCGGGATAGTCGCGGCCGATCACGCAGCCGACCTCCGCCTGGGTCTCGGTCGGCATCTCCCACGGCTCGCGCAGGTAGCGATCGGGCACCTCGCGCAGCTCGGGCACGTACTCGCGCACGTAGCGGCCGTGCGGATCGAAACGCTCCATGTGGCGGGCCGGGTTGTACATGCGCCGGTAGTAGGGCTGAGGGTCGGTCCCGACCGAGGCGATCCACTGCCAGTTGCCGTTGTTGTTGGCCTCGTCGCCGTCCACGAGCAGGCGCATGAACCAGCGCTCGCCCCAGCGCCAGTCGATGCCGAGGTCCTTCGTCAGGAAGGAGCCGACCACGAGGCGTGCGCGGTTGTGCATCCAGCCTTCGCGCTGGAGCTGGCGCATGCCGGCGTCGACGAGCGGGAAGCCGGTGCGCCCCTCGGTCCAGGCCCGGAACCGCTTCTCGGCGTAGGACCACTCCAGGTCGCGGAAGCGCGGCTGGAACTCGTGGTGGGCGTTGTCCGGATACGCGCGCAGGACCGAGTGGTAGAAGTCGCGCCAGCAGAGCTGACGCCGGAACGCCCCCACGCCTTTGCCCTCGCCGGGCAGGCGAGCCTCGAGCTCGCGCGGCGAGACGCAGCCGAAGTGCAGGTAGGGCGACAGCCGTGAGGTCGCGTCAGGTTGGAGCGCGTCGTGGGTGCGGTCGTAGCTCTCGACTCCGTCGCGCAGCCAGGCGGCCATGCGCTGGCGCCCCGGCCCCTCGCCGCCGGCCGGCGGGTCGGAGATCTCCTGCTCGAGGCCGAGGTCGGCCAGCGAGGGGATCGCTCTGCGCTCGACCTCTCCGGGCAGCTCGACCGTGCCAGGTGCGCCGAGCACCTCGCGGCGCGGAACCGTCACCCAGTTGCGCCAGAACGGCGAGAAGACGGTGTAGGGATCGCCGTTCTGGGTGCGCACCTCGCCCACGTCGTCGACGATGTTGAGGCCCGGACAGGCGCGCGTCTGGAGGCCCGCCTCGGCGAAGGCGGCTTGCGCGAGCTCGCTGCGCTCCCGCGCAAACGGGGAGACGTCACGGGTGAGGTAGACCGCCTCGGCCCCGGTCTCCCGAGCGAGCGCGGTCAGCTCGCGCTCGGGCCGTCCGCGGCGCACGACCAGACCGCCGCCGCGCTCGCGCAGCGAGGCGTCGATGTCGGTGAGCGACTCGAGCAGGAACTGCGTCCGCGGGCCGGAGGCGTGGCGGCCGTGCAGGAGCCGGTCGTCCAGGCAGAAGACGGGCATGACGTGCTTGTGCTCGGCCAGCGCCGCGGACAGGGCTGGATGATCGTGGAGGCGAAGGTCGCGGCGGAACCAGACGAGAGCGGTCATGTCCTCGCAGGTACGGGCACCGGACGCGAACGGCTCGCCGTACCGCGCACCGCGCGACCTTTAGCCTTCGCCGCCGGTGTCCGTCCTCGACCGCTTCCCGCTCTTCCCGCTCGGGCTCGTGCTCCTGCCGCAGGAGACCGTGCCGCTGCACATCTTCGAGGAGCGTTACAAGACGATGATCGAGGAGTGCCTCGAGGAGGAGACGGAGTTCGGCGTGCTCTGGCTCTCCGACGACGGCCTGCGCGACGTCGGCTGCACAGCCACGATCTCCCGGGTCCTGGAGCGCGCCGACGACGGTCGCCTGAACATCCTCGCCGAGGGCACGCGCCCCTTTCGGCTGCTGCGCCGGGTCGAGGACCTCGCCTACCCGGCCGGCGACGTCCGCTTGCTCGAGGACGACCCCGCGGAGGAGCTGGACTCGGCGGCGGCCGCTCAGGCCCGCGAGCGCTACGCCGACCTCGTCGATCGGGCCACCGACTCGCGGCCCGAGCCCGAGGATCTCGAAGAGCTCGACGCCTACGGCATGGCGGCGACCGTCGACCTCTCCCCCGGGGCCAAGCAGGAGCTGCTCGAGCTGCGCGACGAGGCGCGCCGCCTCGAACGCGTCGGGCAGCTGCTCGAGGACGCCCTGCGGCGGATCGAGTATGCGGAGCAGGCCGGAGAGCTGGCGCGCTCCAACGGCCGCGCCCGGCCCGGCCGGCCGTAGCCGCTGCCGTGCGGGGCGGTTCGCACGCGCTCTCGGACACGTGAGCTCACCGCCGCGCGAAAGTTGCCGCCCGAGCGGTTTCGGCCTTCCCTGCGGGGGTAAACAGGCTCCATGGAAAACTTCTACGCTATGTTGAACCCCATGAACGAGAACCTCAGCCGCCCCCGCACCCTGGAAAGTGCCTACCGCCTGTACTCGAGCCGCGCCTTTGCCGCGGCGATGCGGGTGCTGCGTGACCCCACGGCGGCCGAGGACGTGGTCCAGGATGTCTTCATGAGCCTGTGGCGAAACCCCTCGCAGTTCGATCCGGCGCGCGGCTCGCTGCCCACCTACATCTCCATGCTGGCCCGCAGCCGCGCCCTCGACCGCTGGCGCTCGCAGGCGGCCCACGACGCGGCCGTCGAGCGCGAGGCGCGCACCCACGATCCGCGTGAGCGCTCGAGTGACGGCGGCGCCGACGAGACGGTCCTGCGCCACGAGCGCTCGACCGAGGTCATGAGCGCGCTCGAGACCCTCCCCGACAACCAGCGCGAGGCCGTGCTTCTGGCCTTTGGCAAGGGCCTGACCGCGCGCGAGATCGCCCGAGAGCGCGACATCCCGCTCGGGACGGCCAAGAGCCGCATCCGTCTCGGCCTTCAGAAGGCCAAGGAGTCCCTCGAAGCCGGGGAGTCGCTCGAGGCCGCCGCGTGAGCGACGGGGACCGGCCTGGCTCACTCTCGATCGGTGACGTGGCCGCCCGGACGGGGCTCTCCGAGGCGACGCTGCGCATGTGGGAGACCCGGCACGGCTTCCCCGATCCCCAACGGCTGGCGAGCGGCCACCGCCGTTACTCCGAGCGCGACGTCGCGCTCCTCGTCCAGACCCTCGACGAGCGCGAGCGTGGACTGTCGCTGAAGGCGGCGATCGCCCGCGTCACCCAGGCGGGCGAAGAGCCCGAGCGCTCGCTCTTCGCCGCCCTGCGCCGGCGCCGCCCCGAGGTCGACCGCCATCTGCTCTCGAAGCGCACGGTCCTGGCCATGAGCTACGCCATCGAGGACGAGCTGTGCATGCGCGCCGAGCGGGCGGTGCTCTTCGGCACCTTTCAGCAGGAGCGCTTCTACCGCCACGCCGAGCCACGCTGGCGCGAGCTCTCGCGGACGGCCGACTACGCCGTGGCGATCGCGGACTTCGAGCAGGCGCGGCACCCGAGCGGCGGGCCGGTCGAGCTTCCGCTCCAGGGCTCGGATCCGATGTCACGCGAGTGGGCGCTCGTCTGCGCGGGGCCGGGTTACGGCGCCTGCCTGGCCGGGATCGAGCGTCCCGGCCAGCGCGAGACCCCGGACGGCGAGCGGGGCTTCGAGACGCTGTGGAGCGTCGATCCCGATGTCGTGCACGAGGCCGCGCACGTGTGCTGCGACATCATCGCCGAGCCCGCGCCCGCCCTCGCGCGGAAGATCTCGCAACACCTCGACAGCGCCGGCGGGCCCGCCGACGACCGCTTCGACGTAGCCGCTGCGGTGACGAGCCGCATGGTCGCCTACATCGGGCGCGCCCGCGGGCCGGCCCGCGAACGCGGCTAGGACGTGGCGGAGCACACCGCCCTCGTCCTCGGCGATCAGCTCTCGCACGCCAACCCGGTGCTCGCGGGCGCCGAGCGCGTGCTCCTGGTCGAGTCGCGCGCGAAGCTGCGCAGCGGCCGCTTTCACCGCCAGAAGCTCCACCTCGTCCTCTCGGCCATGCGTCACTTCGCGGCCGAGCTTCGCGAGCGCGGCCGGGAGGTCGACGAGCGCCGCGCCGAGACCTTCGCCGCCGGCATCGCCGCGCACCGCCGCGAGCACGGGTGTCCCGAGGTCCGCGTGCTCGAGCCGCACAGCGTCGCCGGGCGCGAGCGCCTCGGTGCTCTCGACGGCGTGTCGCTGCAGCCGGGCACCCTGTTTCTGACCCATCCGCAGGAGTTCGCGGCCTGGGCCGGCGATCGGCGTCGCCTGGTCATGGAGGACTTCTACCGCTGGCAGCGCCGGCGCCTCGACGTCCTGCTCGACGGCGACGAGCCCGCCGGCGGGGAGTGGAACTTCGACCACGACAACCGCCGTCCGCCGCCGCGCGACCGGCGCCCGCCGCGGCCCTACGCGCCGCGCGAGGACGAGATCGACGAGCAGGTGCGCCGCGACCTCGACGCGCTCGGGCTGGAGACCTTCGGCCGTGACCGCGCGCGGCTGTGGCCCGCCACCCACGTCGAGGCGCGCCGGGCGCTCGCGCGGTTCGTCGAGCACAAGCTGCCCGAGTTCGGTCCGTGGCAGGACGCCATGCTCAACGGTGAGCGCTGGATGTGGCACGCCCAGCTCTCCTCGTCGCTCAACCTCAATCTGATCTCTCCGCTCGAGTGCGTGCGCGCGGCGGAGGCCGCCTACCGCTCGGGCCATGCGCCGATCGCCTCGGTGGAGGGCTTCGTGCGCCAGGTCATCGGCTGGCGCGAGTACGTGTGGGGCGTGTACTGGCTGCGGGCAGACGATTGGGCGGGCATGAACGCCCTCGAGGCCGACGCCGACCTGCCCGAGCTCTTCTGGGGCGCCGACACCGACATGCGCTGCCTCTCGGACGCCGTCGGTGGACTCGAGCAGACCGCCTACGCGCACCACATCGAGCGCCTGATGCTCTTCGGGAACATGATCCTGCTGCTCGGCGTGCGTCCGGACCACGCCTTTGGCTGGTTCCACCAGGCCTACGTCGACGGTTACGACTGGGTGATGGCCCCGAACGTGCTCGGCATGGCCACCTACGCCGACGGCGGGCGGATGATGACCAAGCCGTACGCCGCGAGCGGCCGCTACGTCGAGCGCATGTCGGATCACTGCGAGGGCTGTCGCTACGACCCGAAGCAGCGCACCGGCGAGGACGCGTGCCCCTACACCACCCTGTACTGGGACTTCATGGCCCGCAACCGCGAGCGGCTCGCCGGCAACCGGCGCATGAACATGGCGCTGGCCAACCTCGCCCGGATCGAGGCCGCAGAGCTCGAGCAGATCCGCTCACGCGCCGGCGACCTGCGCCGGAGCTTCGACGCCTGAATGATCCCCGCGCCGCGCTCGCCCGGAACCGTGGTCATGGAACTCGACGGAGCACGATTCCTCGTCGCCGGCGCCACCGGCGAATTCGGCGCCGCGCTGGCCCGAGAGCTCTCCGAGCAGGGCTGCGAGCTCGCCCTGCTGGGCCGTGACCGCGAGCGCCTCGAGGCGCTAGCCGGCGAGCTGTCGGCCACCTCCGGGCGCTTCGACGCACGTGATCGTGCCGGCATCGAGCCCGCCGTCAACGCTCTGGCCGCGGGCCTCGGCGGCCTCGACGGCGTGGTGGTCTCGGTCGGCGCGGCCGCCTTCGGGGGCGGGGGCGAGCTCGCGCACGAGACCGTGGAGGACGTCTTCGCCATCAACGCCCTGGCCCCGATTGCGCTGGTCAGCGCCGCTCTGGCCCACCTGCCCGACCAGGGCGCGGTCGTCGGGGTGACCGCGATCGTCGCCGACCATCCGACCGCCGGGGTGGCCGCCTACTCCGCTTCCAAGGCCGCGTTCTCCGCCTACCTGGCGGTCGTCCGGCGCGAGCGCCGCCGCGCCGGCGGAACGGTGCTCGAGGTTCGCCCGCCGCACATGGACACCGCCTTCACCGAGCGCGCGCTGACCGGCGAGCCGCCGCCGCTGCCCGAGGCCGTGGACCACCTCGAGGTCGTGGCTCAGACCATCGAGGCGCTCCGCGAGGGCCGGCGCGAGCTGGCCTGGGACCTCGAGTCCCGCGCCCTGGTCGCGCGGTAGAGCGGGCCCGCTGCGGGGTAGTCGCCGGCTAGCGACCGCGCACCCGAACCGGTCGGTATGCCATGGGCAAGTACGAGTACCTCGCGTTGCTCGGCGCGTGCGTCCTGATCACCCTGCCGCTCGAGTTCGTGTTCCGCGCCCGGGTATGGCGCCGGCCCCGCCGCGCTCTGCACGCTCTCGTTCCCGTGCTCATCGTCTTCGGGACCTGGGACGTGATCGCCATCGCGCTCGGCCACTGGTGGTTCAACCCGCGCTTCGTCACCGGCGTGACGCTGCCGCCCGGACTGCCGATCGAGGAGCTCGCCTTCTTTCTGGTCATCCCGCTGTGCGGATTGCTGACCTACGAGGCCGTCAACACGCTGATGCGCTGGGTCAAGCGCGCCTGATGCCGGCCTATCCCCTCTTCTCGATGCTCGCCGCGCTCGCGGTCATCGCCCTCGAGCTCGCGTGGCTGCGCACCGGCATCTTCAGACGGCCCGCGTACTGGATCGCCATGGTCGTCGTCTTCGCGTTCATGATCCCCGTCGACGGCTGGATGAGCAAGGTGCCGAATCCGATCGTCGTCTACGACCCGGCGGTGCTCAGCGGGGTCCGCTTCCCGATCGACATCCCGATCGAGGAGTTCGTCTACGCCTTTGCCATGGTCACGCTCGCGCTCGTGCTCTGGGAACGCGCAGGGCGCAGCCCGGATGCATCTCGGGCCCGCGCGCGGACGTAACCCCACAGAGACGAATTCGACTCTTAGGAGACACCGTGGGAGCAGTCAGCAAGTACATCCGCATCGAAGCGCCGAAGCAGCAGGTCTGGGATCTCTGGCGCGACCCGACCGGCTTTCCCGAGTTCATGGACAGCGTGGAGTCGGTCGAGGCCAACGGCCAGAGATGGCACTGGAAGGTCAGCGGACCGGCAGGCAAGTCCGTGGAGTGGGATTCCGAGATCGTCGAGGAGATCCCCGGTGAGAAGCTCGCCTGGAAGTCCGTGAGCGGCATGTCGAACTCGGGCGTGGTGCGCCTCGACGAGCGCGACGGCGCCACCGACCTCGAGTACGCGATCGAGTTCGAGCCCCCCGGCGGCAAGGTCGGCGACGTGGTGGCCAAGATCTTCGACGACCCAGAGGACAAGGTGCAGCGCGCGCTCGAGGCGTTCAAGGCGCTGGTCGAGCACGATGCGCGCCCGCGCGGCGACAGCCGCACCGAGGTCGAGGCGAGCGAGGCCTCGCCGACCGGCTCGTCGGGCGGAGGAGTCGCGGCCTGAGCGCCGTCTCTGGCGGCCGGGCGCCGGGGTGCTGACCTACGAAGCGCGCTCTCGAGCGCCGGTCGAGGAGGCCTGGAGCCTGATCGCGCGGCCCGCGCGCTGGCACGAGTGGGCACCGCACGTGCGCGGCGCCTGGTCGCTCGGGTCGCCGGAGGTGCGTCGCGGGGCGCGCGGCGCCGCTCGTCTGCTCGGCGCCATCCCGGTCCCGGCTCGAGTGGTCGACAAGCGCCCCGGCCGGTCCTGGACCTGGCGCGTCGGACCGGTGGACATCGTCCATCGGGTCGCTCCGGCTCCCGGGCGCGCTCGGGGCTCGGTGGTGGCGGTCGACCTCGTCGCTCCGCGGGCGCTCGAGCTGGTGCTCGCGGCGAGCTACGGACCGGCCGTCGCCCTGCTCGTGCGCAACCTGGCCCGGGTGGCCGGACGCTCGGCGCCCTGAGTCGGGGCGCGTCTCAGGCCCGGGCCCCGGCGCTGTCCTCGGCGATGGCGAGGCGCAGCATCTCCGTGAGCGAGTCGGGCTGCACGTCGAAGAGCGCGGCGCCGGAGGGGTCCTCGACCACGGTCGGTGTGCGCAGTCCCTCCACCAGCGGCCGCGCGACGCCCGCGTCCACCGGGGTCACGAGCCCGATCCACAGCGACGAGAGACCGGGGCTCAGGAGCGGCACGCGCAGCTTCGGCCGCGGGCGGAGGCCGAGGGCGTGGGCCATGAGATCGAGCATCTCGCCGTAGGAGACGACGTCGGGCCCGCCGATCTCGACCTCGCGCCCCTCCGAGGCCGCGACGCGCGGTGCCTGCTCGAGGTAGGCGACCACGTCGTCGATGCCGATCGGCTGCGTCGGCGTCTCGAGCCAGCTCGGCGCGATCATGAGCGGCAGGCGGTTCACCAGATCCCGCAGCATGCGGTAGGACTCGCTTTCGCTCCCGACCACCATCGCAGCGCGGAAGTAGGTCAGGGGCGGTCCCTCGGCGCGCAGGATCTCGCCGGTCTCGTGGCGGCTGCGTAGGTGGCGAGAGCCGGCCTCGTCACCGCCGAGCCCGCCGAGGTAGGCGACGCGCCCGACGCCCTCCGCCGAGGCCATGCGCGCGAAGTTGCGGGCGGCGGAGCGCTCGCGCTCGACGAAGTTGGCGTCCCCACCGCGGCCCATCGAATGGACGAGGTAGTAGGCCAGGTCGACGTCGCGACCGGCTCCGGCGAGCGAGTTCCCATCGAGCACGTCGCCCTCGTGCAGCTCGACTCCGTCGCGCTCGAGCTCTCCGGCGCGGTCGCGGTCGCGGACGATCGCGCGCACCTCGACGCCGGAATCGCCGAGCTTCGTCGCCAGGCGGCGTCCGACGAAGCCCGTGGCACCGGCGATCAGCGCGCGCATGGAAGAGGTCCGGGAGTGCGGAGGCGCCGGATCACCCGGCGGGTCTTCCCGTACGCGGCCAATCTACACATAGACGAGCTGTGCCTCGCCGGTCTCCCGTAGGAAGCGCGGCGTCGAGCGGACGCCGTCGAGGCGCGTCTCCACGTCCGCCGCCGCGAGGCCCATGGTCTCGACCGAGGCCGCGCACGCGTACAGCCCGAGCGCCTCGAGCTCGAAGGCGGTCGCGCGGAGCTCGACCAGCGAGCGCGCGAAGGTCTCGCGCCCGGCCCAGGAGAGAGACGGCGTGCCCGAGGGCTCGAGGGCGCGCTGGAGCAGTCCGTCGTCCAGCAGCACGGCGAGCGAGCCGAAGACCGCGAGGCCCGCGCACGGGATCCCCTCGGCCGCGGTCGAGACGAGCAGGGAGAGCCCGGAGTAGAACCGCTCGAGCTCGCCGGTGGCGAGCACAACGGCGAGGCGAGGGCTCGCGGCGCGCATAATCGGAGTGTGACGACGCTCGACGCACGCGGCCTTGCCTGCCCGCTCCCGCTGACGCTCGCGCGGCGGCGCATGGCCGAGCTCGAGCCCGGCGGGGTCCTGCACGTGCTCGCCACCGATCCCGAGGCCCCGCTCGACCTCGCGGCCTGGGCCACCGACGACGGCCACGGCTTTCGGGACGTGACCGGCCGCGCGAACCGCGCCGGCTGGCTCACCCTCGAGCTGCGGAAAGCCGCCTGAGCGGGATGGATCAGCCGGCCACCACGGCCGAGCCGCCCCGGCGCGGATCGCCCCCGCCCGAGAGGTCCCCGCTTCCCGGGTCGCGGGCGACGGCCTGGACGCCCCCGAAGTAGAGGTTCCGCTCGGCCCATCGCCGCACGGCGTAGCCGTCCGCCTCGAGGCCGCGCAGGGCCTCGTCGTCCACGCCGGGCTCGGCGTCGACCCGTCCCTCCTCGAAGTGAACCCGCGGGCGAGCCACCGCCTCCTCGGCGCCGAGGCCCTCGTCGACCACGCCGAGCAGGGTCTGCAGGACCGCCGAGCGGATCCGGTTCGAGCCCGCCGAGCCGAGCGCGACCTCGGGCTCGCCGTCGCGCAGGACGACGGTGGGAGCCATCATGCTGGGGATCCGCAGGCCGGCGGGCTGGCGGTGAAAGCCGAGCGGGTTCAGGTCCTGCTCGCCGAGCATGTTGTTGAGGTGGATGCCGGTTCCCGGCACGACCACCCCCGAGCCCGAGCCGTTCGAGCAGGTGACGCTCGCGCAGGCGCCGTCGCCGTCGAGGACCGCGATGTGGGTGGTCGACCCGAGCCGCCCGCCGGCCGCGCGCCCACCCGGCTCTGCCCCTTCGCCGAGCCGCTCCCGCGCGCCCTCGACCGCCTGGCGGGCGAGGAAGCGTTCGAGGAACCCCTCGGTGTTCAACCCGATCAGGAAGTCCTCGGTGCGGGCGGCGTTCGCTCGCTCCATCACTCCGACGAGGGTGCGGGCGTCGGCCGGGGCCTCGAAGGGGGCGAGCAGGGCCAGCGACAGGGCGATGAGGATCCCGCCCGAGGAGGGCGGTGGATTGGTCAGGACCTCGCGGCCCCGGTAGTGCGTGCGCGCCGGCTCGCGGGCCAGAGCTCGGTACGCGGCCAGGTCCTCGAGTGTGAGCAGGCCGCCGCGCTCGAGCACCCACTCGCTCAGGGCCGCCGCGACGTCGCCGCGGTAGACGAAGCCGGGACCCTCGGCGCCGACCCGCTCGAGCAGGTCGGCGAGCTCAGGCAGACGGAGGACCTCGCCCTCGGCGAGCGGGCGGCCCGCAGGCTCGTAGAGGGCGGCGCCCTCCGGGCCGCAGCTCAGGATCGGAGCGAGGATGCGGTGCAGATAGGCCTGCATCGGGCGCAGCGCGACTCCCTCGCGGGCGGCGAGCGCGGCCGGTGCGCAGAGCGCGTCCAGAGGAACCGAGCCGAAGCGCTCGAGCGCCTCGGCGAGGCCGAGGAGAGTCCCCGGAACGCCGCAAGAAGACGCACCGACGTTGAACACCTGCGTCGCCTCGGCCGAGAACTCGACCTCGATCGGCATGAGCGCCGCCGGAGCCGGCGCGGCGGCTCCGCGACCGAGCCCGGGAGCCGCCACGAAGAAGTCGAGGAGGATGTCCTCGCCGTCGGCGGTATGGACGAGCATGAACCCGCCCGCGCCCGGACCGCTCAGCGGCGACTCGCAGGCGAACGACATGAGGCAGGCTGCGATCGCAGCGTCGACGGCGTTGCCCCCCTCGCGCAGGATCCGCGTTCCCGCCTCGGCGGAGAGCGGGTGCCCAGCGGCGACGACGCCCCTCATCGCCGGCCCATCGTGCGCGCCCGACGCGAGCGGCGATCGCCGCGTCGCGCGCTCAGTACGCGTGTCAGCGGCGTCCGCTGCGCGGCACGAACTCCGGGACCTCGAGCTCTCCGAGGCTCTCGGTCGGCGCCGAAGAGGAGGGCGGCGGGCCGAGCGAGCGCTCCTCGCCGGCCCGCTCGTAGCCGCTCGAGGAGTCTGGCCCCGCTCCGTTCGAGGCGCCGACGCCGGCGAGGACGGGCTCCGCCGAGCTGGGCTCGCTCGCCGGCTCGGCGGCGTGCCGCGGCATGTCGCCGTAGCGAGTGGCCACCACCGTGACCCATACCTGGTCGACGACGTTCTCGTCCACCATGGCGCCGAAGATGATGTTGGCGTCGGGATGCGCGGCCTCACTCACCGCGCGGGCGGCCTCGTTGACCTCCCACAGCGACATGTCGCGCCCGCCGGTGATCGACAGGAGGATCGAGTGCGCGCCCTCGATCGAGGTCTCGAGCAGCGGCGAGGCCACCGCCCGCTCGGCCGCGTCCATGGCGCGGCGCTCGCCCACGCCCATGCCGATGCCGAGCAGCGCCGGTCCGGCCTGGGACATGATCGTGCGCACGTCGGCGAAGTCGAGGTTGATGAGGCCGGGCAGGGTGACCAGGTCGGAGATGCCCTGGACGCCCTGACGCAGCACGTCGTCGGCCACGCGGAAGGCGTCGACGATCGAGGTCCCCTTCTCGAGCACCGACAGCAGCCGCGAGTTCGGGATGACGATCAGCGTGTCGACCTCCTCGGCGAGCGTTCTGATCCCCTCCTCGGCCTGCACCGCGCGGCGCGTGCCCTCGAACGAGAAGGGCTTGGTGACCACGCCGACGACGAGCGCGCCGACCTCCCGGGCGAGCCGCGCGACGACCGGGGCGGCGCCGGTGCCCGTCCCGCCCCCCGCGCCCGCGGTGACGAACACGAGATCGGAGCCCTTGAGCGCGCCCTTGATGCGGTCGGCGTCCTCGAGCGCGGCGTCGCGCCCGAGCTCGGGGCTCGACCCCGAGCCGAGCCCGCGCGTCAGGTCCGAGCCGATGTCGAGCGCGACGTGGGCGCTCGAGGTCTGCAGCGACTGGGTGTCGGTGTTGAGCGCGAGGAACTCGACGCCCTCGACCCCCGCCTCCATCATGCGGTTGAGAGCGTTGACCCCCGCCCCGCCGACGCCGGCCACGCGCAGGACGGGGCTGCCCGCGATCTCTGGGGCGGGCAACGGCTTGGGCTCGGCGCGGCCGAAGCGGGGCTGCTGCGGCGCGGGCGGACGCTGGAGGATGTCCTCGGGCACGTCGGCCGAGAACACCGCGCGCAGGCGCTCCTCCGCGCTGCGCGGCCGTCGCGGGGAGTCCTCGTCATGGTCGGAGGGCTCGGCGCGGCGCACGCGGATCTCCGAGACCGGCGGGGAGGGCTGAGCGCGGCGGGCCGACGGCGGCGCCGGGCGCAGCTCCTGCTCGGGGATGGGTCGCTCGGGCGACGGGCGCTCGAATGCAACCTCGGGCTCGCCTGCGCCCTCCGGCTCCTCGGTCTCCCCGTCGGTACGGCTGAACAGAGAGGCCAGCGGCCCCTCCCGCATGCTGGCCCGCTTACCGCTTGCCATTCCCCAGGACCTCCTTTGCGAGCTCACGGTAGGCGAAGGCCGCCTTGCCGTCAGGTTCGTACTTGAGCACCGACATCCCGCGCACGGGCGCCTCGGCGAAGCGCACGGTATTGCGGATCCGCGAAGCGAACACCCGGTCTCCGAAGTTCTCCTCGAGGATCTCCAGCGCCTCCTTGGCGTGCACGGTCCGCGTGTCGACGAGCGTGGGCAGGATGCCCTCGATCTCGACGTTCGGATTGAGGTTCTCGCGCACCATCGACAGGGTGTTCTGCAGCTGGATCAACCCCCGCATGGACAGATACTCGCACTGGACGGGGACGATCACCTTGTGCGAGGCCGTCAGCGCGTTGATGGTGAGCAGGCCGAGGCTGGGCGGAGTGTCGATGAGGACGAAGTCGTAGGTCTTGCGGACCGGGTCGAGCGCGCGCTCGAGCGAGCGCTCGCGGCCGATCTGCGTGGACATGGCGATCTCGGCCCCGGCGAGGTCGATCGAGGCGCACGCGACGTCGACCTCGCGCGAGACGATCACCTCCTCGAGCGGCGTGCGGTTGACCAGCACGTCGTACATCGAGGCCGCGAGCGAGTCCGGGTCGATGCCCTGGCTCATGGTTAGGTTGCTCTGGGGGTCCATGTCGACGCACAGGACGCGGTGGCCGGTCTCGGCGAACGCGGCCGCGAGGTTCAGGGTCGTCGTCGTCTTGGCGACGCCTCCCTTCTGGTTCGCGAGCGCGATGACCTTCGTGTTCGGCGGCATGGCGGGCTCCGGTGGATGGTCGCGGCCGGCGCGATCGGACGGCCCTTGGGGACGCAGGCGGTCGAGCAGACCCATTCCCGGGTGCGTATTCGTAGGCCCCGGGGGGAATCCTCCTCTGCGGTGACCGAGAGCGTCGATCGCATCGTGCAGGGAAAGCGCGTGCTCATCTGTGCGGGCTCCGGCGGCGTGGGTAAGACGACGACCTCCGCGGCCATCGCTCTCGGCCTTGCCGCGCAGGGCCGGCGCGTGGTCGTGCTGACCATCGACCCCGCCCGCCGGCTGGCCCAGTCGCTCGGGCTCGAGGAGCTCGGCAACGAGGCGCGGCGGGTGGCGCCCGAGCGCTTCGCCGCCGCCGGCATCGAGATGCGCGGCGAGCTGTCGGCGATGATGCTCGACGCCAAGCGCACCTTCGACGAGCTCGTGGACCGCTACGCCGCCGACGAGGCCGCCCGCGATCGCCTGCTGCGCAACCGCATCTACCAGGAGGTCTCGAACGCGGTCTCCGGCTCCCAGGAGTACATGGCGATGGAGAAGCTGGGCGAGCTCGAGGCCGAGGGCCGCTACGACGTGCTCGTGCTCGACACGCCGCCGACGCGCAACGCGCTCGATTTCCTCGACGCTCCGACCCGGCTGTCCAAGTTCATCGACTCCCGCGCGCTGGGCGTCTTCCTGCGGCCGAGCGGGCGCCTGCTCGGACGCGGGTCGAGCCTGCTCTTCCAGGCCATGAAACGCATCACCGGAGTGGACGTGATGGAGGACATCTCCGAGTTCTTCGGCGCCTTTGGGGACATGGCTCAGGGCTTCCGCGACCGGGCCAAGCGGGTCAACGCCCTGCTCGAGGCGCCCGAGACCGCCTTTGTCCTCGTGACCTCCCCCGCGCCCGACGCCGTCGACGAGGCGCTCTACTTCCGCCAGCGCCTCGCCGAGCGCGACATGCCCTTCGCCGGGGTGGTGATCAACCGCATGAACATGGCGCCCGGCGGCAAGGACGGAGAGCTTCCGCGCGCCGCGCTCGACGACCTGCTCGGCGAGGAGCTCGCCGGCAGGGTGGCTCGCAACCTCGACGACGTCCGCCGGCTCGCCGCTCGCGACCAGGACAGCGTCAACCGCCTGCGCCGCGAGCTCGGCCGCGCTCCGATCGTGCGCGTGCCCCATCTCGAGGACGACGTGCACGACATCGGCGGGCTGGTCGAGATGGACCGGCACCTGTTCGACGGCGGAGGGCCGGCCCTGAAGGTCACTGGGTAACCGGCAATAAGTTGTTGCGCTCGACGAGCGGGCGTTGCACGCAGCGCAACTCGCTTCCCCGCGATGCAACAGGTTCGCGCGGGATCGCCAGTGGTCGCGAGTGACGGACCGTCGGCCGGGCTCGCTAGACCGGCGCCGAGTAGCTGTCGCTCTCCTCGTCGAGATCCCGATCGAAGTCGGCTCCGGACTGGGGCCGGCGAGCTGTGGCTGTCCCGTGCCCTCGCTCGGCCTCGCCGGACGCGCCCGCGTGCGGCCTCGAGGATCCGACCACCGCGAGTGCCGGTCGAGCTCGCATCGGGACCGGCGCCGCCTCGTCGGCGCGATCGGCTCCGTGCTCGCCGTCCTGGCGGTCCTCGCCGTCCGTGCGCCGCGACGCGCGGATCTCGATCGGCTCTCCGCTGTGCAGCAGCGTCTCGTCCGCCCGCCCGGCGAGGTCGGGGGCGAGCTCCTCGCGCAGGACCCCCGCCAGCAGATGGCGCAGAGCGTCCTCGAGCTCGCGCACCAGGACCTGGGGACCGTGCCGCCCGACCGCCGCGACGTAGCGCTCGCCGCGCGCCGCGCCGAGGCCGCCCTCGACGACGAAGGGCTCGAGCGCGAACGCCGACTCGATGCGCCGCTGCACCGCGCGGCGATCCTCCTCGCCGGCGCAGAGCGCGGCCAGGCGCAGCGCCACCGTGGCGGGCTCGGCGCCGCGGCCTCCGTCGAGCAGCGCACGTAGCGCGAGCAGGTAGTCGGACAGGGCCTCGATGTCGTCTTCGCGTTCGAGACCCATCTCGAAGCGGCCGAGCGCCCAGGCGAGCGGGCCGTGACCCGGTGCCGACTCGAGCCCGTCCACTAGTTCGCGCAGCTCGCCGGCATCCTCGGAGGCGACCGTCCGCTCCGGTCCGCGCCCGCGACCACCCGAGTCGAGACGCAGCGGCTGCCAGCGGGCCTCACCGACCCGCGAGAAGCCCAGTGGGCCTAGCTCGAAGCCACCGCGGTCGAACAGTCGCAGGGCCATGAGAGCCGCGCGGAAGCGTAGGCGCGCCTCGTCGAGCGGCAGCGTCGCGTCCGAGGGCAGGTCCCGCTCGAGCACCAGGTACGCGGTGGCCCGTGAGCCGGCATCGCCTTCCTCCTCGCGTTCGAGCCAGGCCGGCGAGGGCGCGGGCGCCAACAGCGCGACGTCGACCAGCGCCAGCTCGCCGCCGAGGTCGACTCGCGCCCCCTCGAGGCGCAGACCGACCACCGGGGCGACGACGGTCGCGTGAATCGTGCCGGCGTACAGCGCGCGCTCTACGCCGCCGTAGACCCGCTCGAAGCGCTCCTCGGGAAAGGCGAACGAGGTCGAGTCCTCGTACAGGCGCTCGAGCATGATCCTCAGCGCCGGCTCCGCGTCGGCGCCGGGCTCCCCGCGGCGGCGCAGATAGGCACGCGAGCCGGTGCCGAGCGTGCGGGCGGCCTGGTCGAAGCCGGGCAGGGCGCGGAGCTCGAGCCATCGCGCGGCGATGAACTCCGCGGTCAGCGGGCGGTAGCGGTAGAGCGTGGCGCTGCCCTCGTGGCCCTCGTCGAGGGAGAACTCGAGCTCCGCTCCCCCTTCGGTGGCGCGGACGAGACACGCCGCCGCCTCGAGGGCGAAGTTGCGCAGAGCGTCATGCAGGGCGCGGTTGCGCATCTGACGCGGGTTCGGCGGGCGGTGTCGGTCTCCTGCCGTCTACGGCCCTTACGCGACCTCGGCGCAGGCCGCCGCCTCGGCCGAGAGCCACTCGCGCCCGTAGGCGCGCATGTCCTCTACCAGCGGGACGAGCGCCCGGCCCTTCTCGGTCAGCGCGTACTCGACGCGGGGCGGGACCTCGGCGAAGGTCTCGCGGGTCACCACGCCCTCGTGCTCCAGCGCCCTCAGTCGCAGCGACAGGGTGCGGGGGCTGATGCCGGCGAGGGAGCGCTCGAGCTCGCAGAAGCGGCAGGAGGCCTCGGCCAGGTCGCGGAGGATGAGGATCGTCCACTTGCCGCAGACCAGCTCGGCGGTCGCGCAGACCGGACAGGTGTCGTCGCGCTGAGTGGCCATCTTTGCCCATTCTAGCGCGAGACTTCAGATACTGAAGCGAATGGAGGGGAACCGCAGCCGCCCGCCACGGCTCCCCTCGTGGGATCAGCCGCCGAGCTGCTTGAGCAGACCTCCGCCGGT
>CADCVU010000100.1 GCA_902806245.1 uncultured Solirubrobacterales bacterium | reverse complement strand
TGATCGACGAGGAGCCGCGGCGGGGGATCCGGGGCAGCCGGGTGGCCTTCATGCACCCCAAGGCCACCGCCGGAGTGCTCACCGAGCTCGTCGAGGCGGCGCACTAGATGGCCGACGATGAACGGGCCAAGCGCGTCGACATCGGATTCTCGGGCGGCCAGGTGCTGTCGCTGCGGATCCCGGACGCCGCCTACCGCTCGCTCAGCGAAGAGGTCCGCTCGGGCAGCCAGGGATGGCACCAGGTCGAAGCCGAGGACTCGGACGTGTCCGTGAACCTCGGTCAGGTGGTCTACGTCCGGCTCGATACCGAGCAGCAACGGGTCGGCTTCTAGCTTCTCTCGCTGCCGTCCCTCCCCTCCGCCATCCGTTCGGTCGCCGAGGGCCTGAGCCGCTAGCTCCCTCCTCCGTGGACGAACCCGAGACGATCCCCTACCCGGGCACCGAGAGCGAGGACGCGCCTCGGCCCGAGACCCTCGAGGAGGAGGCCGGCCGCCGGCTGCTCGTCTCCTTCGACCGGCTCACGCGCATCGATCTCGCTCTCCTGCGGATCCTGCGCACGCGCGGCCATGCGCGGCCGGTCGAGGTCCTGGTGCTGCGCTACACGCACTGGGGCGAGCACGCTGCGCTCTGGCACGCGATCGCAGTTCTGGGCGTCGTGTTCGATCGAAGGCAGCGTGCCGTCTACCTGCGCGCGATCAGCACGATCGTCCTCACCCAGGCCGCGAACTTCGTGGCGAAGACGATCATCAGCCGAGCCCGGCCTCTGCTCGAGGACCTTCCGCCGCTCTCGCCGACGATCAGCGGCCTCTCGACGCCCTCGGCACACGCCTCGACCTCGGCCGCCGCGGCGAGCGCCCTCGGCGAGGCGCTGCCGCGTCCGCCTCTGTACCTCGCGGCGTTGGTCATGGCCGTCTCGCGGCCCTACATCGGCGTCCACTTCCCCTCCGACACAGTCGCGGGGATCGCCCTCGGCGCCGTGGTGGCGCGAGCGACGCGCCGGTCGCACCCAACGCTCGCCCCGCGTTGAGGATCGGCATCGTCGGCCTGCCGAACGCCGGCAAGTCGTCCCTCTTCAACGCGCTGACCCGCGCCGGCGCGACCGCCGCCAATTATCCGTTCACCACCGTCGAGCCGAACGTCGCGGTGGTCTCGGTGCCCGACGAGCGGCTCGATCGCGTGGCCGAGACCATCGGCGCGACGCCGATCGTTCACGAGACGATCGCCTTCCACGACATAGCCGGCCTGGTCCGCGGAGCCTCGCGCGGGGAGGGGCTCGGCAACCGGTTCCTGGCCAACATCCGCGAGACCGACGCGATCGTCCACGTGGTCCGCGCCCACGGCGACGACGGGGTGCCCCATCCCGAGGGCGACGTCGACCCGGCGCGCGACGTCGAGACCATCGAGACCGAGCTCCTGCTCGCCGACCTCGAGCAGGCGGAGCGCCGCCACGAGCGGGTGGTGCGCCAGGCCAAGTCGGGCGATCCCGCTCTGGTGGCCGAGGAGGCCTGGCTGCGCGAGCTCATCGCCGCGCTCGGGGAGGGGCGCCCGGCCCGGACGGTGCCCGCGCCTGAGGCCGCGCCCCACGCTCAGCAGTCGCTGGGCTCGCTGACCGCGAAGCCCGTCCTCTACGTGGCCAACGTCGACGAGGAGGGCGTCGCGGAGGCGCCGGCCGCGCTCGCCGAGCGCGCCGGGGGGGCGGGCGCCGGCGCGGTGGCCGTGAGCGCGCGGCTCGAGGCCGAGCTCGCCGAGCTCGACGCCGACGAGGCCGCCGCGATGCGCGAGGAGCTCGGGGCCGCGGAGTCAGGGCTCGCCCGGCTGGTGCGCGCCGCCTTTGAGCTGCTGGACCTGATCTCGTTCTTCACCGCGGGCGAGGGCAAGGAGGCGCGTGCGCACGCCATCGAGCGGGGCACGAGCGCTTGGGGCGCCGCGGGGAAGATCCACTCCGACATCCAGCGCGGCGTCGTAGGGGCCGAGGTCGTGGCGTGGGACGCGCTCGTGGCGGGGGGCGGCTACGCGGGCGCCCGAGAGTGAGCGGCGCTGCGGCTCGAGGGGCGTGACTACGAGATGCGCGACGGCGACGTGATCACCATCCGCTTCACGCCCTGAGGTCAGAGACGACGCGCGGCCACAGCGCACGCCCCGTCGGGGTCCCGGTAGCCTGCTGGGCGTGGCCTCGCTGCTCGAACGCCGTCGCGCGCGTCAGTCCCGCCGACCGCTGACCCGGCGCGTGGTCGCCATCACCGGCGGCGCGCGCGGGCTCGGCCTGGCCATGGCTCGGGCGATCGCGGCGCGAGGCGCCCACGTGGCCATCGGCGATCTCGACGCCGAGCTCGCGGCCGCCGAGGCGGCGAAGCTCCCCGGCGGGGCGGTGGGGCTCGGCCTCGACGTCACCGATCCGCGGTCGTTCAAGGACTTCCTCGACGGCGTGGAGCAGCGGCTCGGTCCGGTCGACGCGCTGATCAACAACGCCGGCATCATGGTCGTCTCGCCCTTCCTCGAAGAGGCGGAGTCGCTCACCCGCCGCCAGATGGAGATCAACGTCCACGGGGTGATCACCGGGATGCGCCTGGCCATCCCCGGGATGCAGCGCCGGCGCACCGGGCACGTCCTCAACATCGCCTCTGCCGCGGGCAAGGTCGGAGTGGCCGGCGAGGCGGTCTACGTGGCGACGAAGCACGCGGTCGTGGGCCTGAGCGA
>CADCVU010000099.1 GCA_902806245.1 uncultured Solirubrobacterales bacterium | reverse complement strand
TCGTCGGAGAGCTCGTCCGGGACGGCGTGGAGCTGCGAGGTGTGCGCGACGAGCCCTTCGCTCCAGCCCCCGCCGGTGTCGCGGCAGTAGCCGATCTGCAGGCCGGCCGAGACCACGCCCTCGACGGTGTGGCGGCAGAGCGCGGTCATCCCCTCGGCGCATTCCGGGCACTCCGGCTCGATCCCCCGGACCGCGCACGAGAGCGCCGGCTCGACGACCACGCGCTCGCCGCGGCGCGGTCCGCCGGCCACCTCACCCACGATCTCGTGTCCGGGCACGAACGGCGCCGAGGTCAGCGTGCCCAGGTAGGGCGAGGCCGAGCCCGAGAACAGCGCCTGGTCCGAGCCGCAGATCCCGCTCAGGCGAGGGCGCACCGAGATCCAGTCTCGGGTCGGAGGACGCGGCGGAGCCATCTCGCGTAGGCGCAGCGCACCCCCACCCGCCCGCGGCGAGACGCGCCCCGCGGCGTGGCGGGCCACCGTCGGCGTGTACTCGAGCGCGAGCACTAGATGACCGGTTCCGCGGCCGCGTGCGTCCGGGGGCGCGCCAGAGCGAGCTGACCGCGGACGCAGGCCGAAGTCGATGCTGGTGGCATCGACGAGGCCGAGGACAAAGGTCCAGCGAAGCTATGGCGCGTCGTCTGGGCGTGCGGGGTCGTGGGACCGGCCATCTAGCCTCCGACCGCGACCGGCGCGGGGGGCCGCGAGCGCGCGCCCGGCTCGGTGTCCCAGTGCAGCGGCGTCCAGCGCCGCCGCCGGGCCTCGCGCTCGAGCCGGAAGTCGGGGTTGACCGGGTGGGCGTGACCAACGACCTCGAGCAGCGGCAGGTCGGAGATGGAGTCCGCGTAGGCGTGGCAGTCGCCGAGCGCCACGCCGTGCTCGGCGGCCAGGCGCGCGGCCTCGGCGGCGCGCCCCTCGGCGGTCATCGGCGGCTCCGCGAGCTCGCCGGTGAAGACCCCGGCGTCCTCGACCAGCCGCGCGGAGATCAGCTCGTCGCCGAGCGCGCGCAGCGGCTCGACCAGGAAGTCGAGGGCGCCGGTGAGCAGCACGACGCGGTCACCGCGGCGGCGGTGAGCGCGGATGCGGCGGACCGCCGCCTGCTGGACCCGCGGGAGGATGTGCTCCTCGAGCGCGGCTTGGGCTTCGGCGCGGAGCTCGGCGGCGGGCAGGCCGCGATAGGTCCGGTAGAAGTCGCGGTTGAAGCCCGCGCGCGAGCGGCGGTCGGCCAGCGCCCAGCCCGGAGCGCGCGCCGCGAGGCTCGCCGTAAAGGCGAGGCGGTCGAGGCGCGTCGGCATGTCACGCGAGCGCAGCCAGGCGTAGAAGTGGGCGATCGTGGTGTCGACGACCACGCCCTCGACGTCGAGAAAGGCGATCGCCGACGGGCCGTCGGGCAGCCCGGCGTCGACGCTCCGCCCGGCGGCCGCGCCGGTTCGCCGCGCCGGGCGCGGCGGGCTGACCAGCCGCCGCAGCGCGGGCAGGTGAACCCGGTCCAGGTAGCGGCGCCAGTCGATCGCCGCGGTGTCGAAGTCGAGGCGCTCGCGATCCGCGGGCGCGAGCTCTCCGCGCAGCTGCGCGGCGGCGCTGTCGTCGAACACGCAGTCGAGCTCGACGTAGGGCCCGTAGATCTCCGCCAGGCGGCGCAGCCGCTCGAGCCGGCGGCGCTCGACGTGGAGCCGGCGCTCGGCGGCGTCGGCCCGCGGCACGGGGATGCGGTCGAGCAGGCGACGGCCGGCGCGGGCCGCCCGCGTGCCGCGGTCGATCGCCCCGAGTACGCGCGGGGCGGGGTCGAAGCGCATGGGCGAGAGCTCGATCGGCGTGCCGTCCTCGTCGGGCAGAGGACGGTCGCCGAAGTGCTCATTCACCACGTCGGCGAGCTCGCGCAGGCTTATGGGGTTACGCCGCCCGCTCGCCACCGAGAGGACGCGCGCCCCCGACGGCGGCGGATGCGCCGCGGCGGCCACGCACGCGTTGGCCACGAGGTCGACCGGGACGATGTCGAGGATGCCCGAGCCGCCACCGGGAAAGCGATCGACCATGCCGCGCGCGTAGGCCAGGATGATCGGATCAGCGACCTTTATCCCCTCGAGCCAGCCGGGCCGCGGGTCGCGCAGGGCGGACTCGATGATCGAGGGACGCACGACGGTGAGCGACGGCGGCGGATCGGCGGCGAGCGCGCGCTCGGCCAGGGCCTTGGAGATCGAGTAGCCGTCGGCCCAGCCGAGCGTCCGGCAGCGCCGGCGCCCGCGCTCGACCAGCTCGGCGGCGATCCAGTCGCGGCGCAGCTCCTCGGCCCGGCGACCGACCGGGAGCGACCCCGCAGGGCCGAGCTCCTGTGCCGCCTCACCGGCGAAGCGGTCCTGGTGCTCGGGCAGCCGCGACTCGGCCTCGAGGTCCGCTCGCCACGCCCGGGCCGCGTGGAGCTCGGCGAAGAGGTCGATCGCCGCCTCCTCCGGCGACTCGCCCGAGCGGCGCTCGAGAACGAGGCCGTTGCGCATGCCGGCGGCGTAGGCGGTGGAGACGTGGACGAACGCCGGCTCGGCGCCTCCGCTCGCCTCGGCGCCCTCGCGCAGCGCCCGGACGAGCCGCAGGGCGCCGAGGACGTTCAGGTCGAGGATCTCGTCGAGCGGCTCCTCGAAGGAGACCGAGGCGGCGCAGTGCACGGCCACGTCGATCCCCGCGAGGCCGTCGTCGCCCTCGCCGCGACCGAGGTCCTCGGACCTGAAGTCGCCCGCCACCGCGCGCAGCCGTCCGTCGCCGAAAGCAGCCTCGGCGCGCTCGCGCAGGGGATCGAAGGCCTCGCTCGGCAGCACCTCGGTGCGCAGGCGCTCCTGGGCTGCCGCGTCGTCCCCGGCGCGCAGGATGAGCCGCACCTCTGCCAGGTCGGGCGCCTCGCGCAGGAGCACGGCGACCACGGCCTTCCCGAGGAACCCGGAGGCGCCGGTCACCAGCACCACCTGCCCCGTCAGGTGCTCCGAGATCGTCTCTGCTTCCGGCGCCAAGCTGTCGCCTACTCCTCCAGGTGGTGGACCACGGCCCCTCTACTGATCGGTCAGTATAAGAAGCGAACGCGAGATGACCACTCCGGACGCGATCACCTCCCGCCCCACCTCGTCACGCACGCGCATCCTGCTCGCCGCCCGGACCGAGTTCGCCGAGCGCGGCTTCGACGGCGTGCCCCTGCAGGCCATCGCCGCGCGGGCCGGTGTGCGCCAGCCGACGCTGCTCTACCACTTCGAGTCCAAGGAGCTGCTCTACCGCGCGGTCATCGAGTCGGTCGTCGACGAGTGGGCGGCGGAGACCGAGCGGGCGATCTCCACCGGCCTGCTCGGGTTCGCGCAGGTCGCCGCGCTCATCGACGCCGCCTTTCGCCTGTTCGAGCGCAACGGCGACTTCGTACGGATCCTGCGCCGCGAGGCCATCGAGGGCGGTGGCCGCATGCAGGCGCAGATGGCCGAGTTCGTGCGTCCCTTTCTCGAGGACGCGGTCCGCTTCCTGCGCCGCGAGATGCGCGCCGGGCGCCTGCGTCGCCACGACCCGGTGGAGCTGATGCAGGTCTGCTACGGGACCGTGCTCACGTACTTCTCGGACGCGCGCTTCCGCGCGAACCTGGTCGACGAGGACCCGCTGGCGGCAGCCGCGCTGCGTCGTCACCGACGGGCGCTGCTGAAGCTGCTCGGCGCCGCGCTCGAGCCGGCGGGCGCCGAGGTGCGCGGGTCTGCGAGGTGAGAACCGCGAGACGGGTGGGAAGGCTCAGGTCGCCGTGCCCGCCGACGAGATCCCTCCCTTCCGCGTCGAGACCCCCGAGCCCGAGCTCGCCGACCTCCGCGAGCGCCTGCGGCAAACGCGCTGGCCGGACCCCGAGACGGTCGAGGACTGGGCCCAGGGCGTTCCGGTCGCCTACCTGCGCGACCTGTGCGGCTACTGGGCCGACGGCTACGACCTCCGCCGCGCGGAGATGCGGCTCAACGCCCTCCCCCAGTTCCGGACGGAGGTCGACGGTCTGGGGATCCACTTCCTCCACGTCCGCTCGCCCCACCCCGGCGCGCTGCCGCTGATCGTCACCCACGGCTGGCCGGGCTCAGTCGTGGAGTTCCTCGAGGTCATCGGTCCGCTGGTCGACCCGCCCGCCCACGGCGGCGAGGCCGCCGACGCCTTCCACGTCGTCTGCCCCTCGCTGCCCGGCTAAGGGTCCAGCGACAAGCCGACCGCGCCGGGCTGGGGCATCCGCCGCATCGCCGAGGCGTGGGCGGAGCTCATGAGCCGGCTCGGCTACGAGCGCTACGCCGCCCAGGGCGGCGACTGGGGGGCGATGGTCACGACCTGCCTGGCCCAGGTCGACGGCGACCACCTCGCCGGCATCCATTTGAACATGCCGCTGGCCTCCCCGGACGAGCTCAGGAACCTCGGGGAGCTGACCGACGGCGAGCAGGCCGCCCTGGCCTCGTTCCAGCACTACCGCGAATGGGACTCCGGCTACTCGCAGCAGCAGGCGACGCGGCCGCAGACCCTCGGCTACGGGCTGGTCGACTCACCCGCGGGCCAGTGCGCGTGGATCGTCGAGAAGTTCTGGGCCTGGACCGACAACTACGGCCACCCCGAGGGCGTGGTGAGCCGCGACGAGCTGCTCGACAACGTCATGCTCTACTGGCTGCCGGGCACCGCGGCGTCTTCGGCTCGGCTGTACTGGGAGAGCTTCAAGGACCCCGGGTACGCGCCGGTGCACGTTCCCACCGGGTGCTCGATCTTCCCCCGGGAGATCTTCCGGCTTTCGCGGCGCTGGGCCGAGACGCGGTTCAAGGACCTGCGCTACTGCAACGAGCTCGACCGCGGCGGGCACTTCGCGGCGTTCGAGCAGCCGGAGCTGTTCGGGGACGAGTTGCGCGCGTTCTTCGGGCTGGTGCGCTGAGACTCGCCACCGGGCGAGGTCAGCGGTGTCGCAAGTCGCTCGGTCCACCGGCGTCCCACGCGGTTCAACGTCGCCGCCGGAGGGGTAACGCGAAGTGTTGATACGGAGTCGAGCTCGTCCTGCGGCGTTCGCCGGAGCGAGTCGACGAGGAGACGCCCCATGGCCATCGTTGATCGAGTCGAATCCCCGACCGAGGCCGAGACCCGGCACGTCGAGCTGCTCATCGTCGGCGCCGGCCTGTCCGGGATCGGCGCGGCGGCCCGAGTCGAGCGCGACCGTCCGGGCACTAGCTACGCGATCCTCGACATGCGTCACGCCATGGGCGGCACCTGGGACCTCTTCCGCTTCCCCGGCATCCGCTCGGACACCGACATGTACACCTTCTCCTACCCGTTCAAGCCGTGGTCGGGCGCCAAGTCGATGGGCGACGGGGCCGACATCCGCGCCTATATCCAGGAGATGGCGGCCGAGCACGGGGTCGACCGCCACATCCACTTCGGGACGAAGGTCCTCTCCGCGTCATGGTCGTCGCAGGAGGCGCACTGGACCGTCGAGGTCGAGGTCGACGGTGAGCCCGCGACGTGGACCTGCTCGTTCGTCTACCTGTGCACCGGCTACTTCGACTACGAGCAGGGCCACCAACCCGACTTCGAGGGCCTCGAGGACTTTGCGGGGGCCTACGTCAATCCACAGTTCTGGCCAAGGGACCTCGACTACACCGCCAAGAGAGTCGTAGTCATCGGCAGCGGCGCCACCGCCATCACGCTGATTCCGGCTATGACCGACGAGGCCGAGCACGTGACCATGCTCCAGCGCTCGCCCTCGTACGTCATGACGCTCCCCGAGGTCGACCCGATCGCCGATGCCCTGCGCCGCTGGCTGCCACCGAAGCTCGCGCACCGGATCCTGCGGGCGAAGAACGTCCTCATGACGCAGGGCATCTACAGCTTCAGCCAGGGCATGCCCAGGCAGGCGAGAAGACTGTTCCGTTGGCTGGCGATGCACCACCTCAAGGACGAGGAGTACGTCGACACGCACTTCCGCCCGAGCTACGAGCCATGGGACCAGCGCCTCACGCTCGCGCCGGACGGCGACTTCTACCAGGTCATCCACGACCGCAGGGCGTCGGTGGTCACCGACCACATCGAGCGCTTCGTCCCCGAGGGCATCCGGCTGGCCTCGGGCGAGGTCCTCGAGGCCGACGTCGTCGTCGCGGCCACCGGGTTGCGGCTCAAGCGCTTCGGCGGGCTCGACCTGACCGTCGACGGCGAGCCCGTCGACATCGCGGACAGGGTGGCCTGCCACTCGCTGATGCTCTCGGGCGTGCCGAACCTGGCGTTCTGCTTCGGCTACATCAACACATCGTGGACGCTGCGCGCGGACCTCTCCTCCCGCCGCCTGATCCGGCTGCTCGAGCACATGAGCCGCCACGGCTACACGAGCGCCACCCCGCTCTTCGACCCGAGCCAGAAGCGCCATCCCTTCATCACCGACCTCAACGCGGGCTACATCAAGCGCGGGATCGACATGTTCCCGGACCAGGGCGAGGAGCACCCCTGGACGGTGCGGCAGAACTACATGCTCGACGCCGCCGCGGCGCTGCCGGGCGACGTGACCAAGGGGATGCGGTTCTCCCGGCGAGGCCCCTCGGCGAACTCGGCGACGACGGGGAGGGCGGCTATCCGCGCTTGAAGCGCCGTCCGACCGTCGGTGAGGCGTCCTCGTTCAGGCGCGTGCGCTCGGCCGGCGCCGCCACGGGCAGCTCGAGCACCTGGCCGCCACCCGCGCCGTTGCCCTCGCCGCCGTCCCACTCGGGTGCGCCCGCGGCCTCCGCCTCCGCGCGCGCCTGCGCCTTCTCCATGGCCGCGAGGCGCTCCGGCGTCAGCTCGCCGGCGTTCTCGTCCTCGATGCGCTGAAGCCAGTCCGCGCCCTCGGCGGCCTTGCGCTCGTCGACCAGGGTCCGTCCGGCCTCGAGCGTCTTGTCGATCTCGACGAAGAGCTCGTCGACCAGGCGGTCGGTCGGGACCTTGCGCAGCGGCTTGCCGTGGGCGAAGATCAATCCCTCGTCCTTGGCCCCGGTGATCCCGAAGTCGGCGTGCGAGGCCTCGCCGATGCCGTTGACCGCGCAGCCGAGCACCGCGACCTCGACCGGGTCCTCGTAGCGCTCGAGGCGGCGCTCGATGTCGGCCACGACGGTGTCCATGTCGAACTGAAGGCGACCGCAGGTCGGGCAGGCGATCAGCTCCGGCCCCTTCTGGCGAAGCTTTAGGGCCTTGAGGATCTCCCAGGCGACCTTCACCTCCTCCTCGGCGTGGAAGGTGGAGAGCGAGATGCGAATGGTGTCGCCGATGCCGTCGGCCAGTAGCGTGCCGAGCCCGACCGCCGACTTGAGCGAGCCCGTCCAGCGCGTTCCGGCCTCGGTGATCCCGAGGTGCAGCGGGTAGTCGATCCGCTGCGAGAGGCGCCGGTTCGAGGCGATCGTGTTCGGGACCGAGGTCGACTTGATCGAGACCTTGAAGTCCTCGAAGTCGAGCGACTCCATCAGTTCGACGAACTCGACGGCGGCACGGACGAGCGCCTCGACCGAATCCTCGCGCTCGAGCTCGTGCAGGTGCTTGGGCAGCGATCCGGAGTTGACGCCAATGCGCATCGGCACGCCGGCGGCCTTGGCCCGGTCGGCGACCTCCTTGACCTTCTCCGGCCCGCCGATGTTGCCCGGGTTCAGGCGGATGCAGTGCGCGCCGGCGTCGATCGCCTTGAGCGCGAGCGTGTGGTTGAAGTGGATGTCGGCGATCACCGGGATCGGCGAGTCGACGACGATCTGCTTGAGCGCATCGATGTCCTTGTCGCGCGGAACCGCCACGCGGACGACGTCGGCACCGGCGTCGGCGATGCGCCGGATCTGGTTCATGGTGGCCTGCAGGTCGGCGGTCTCCGTCTTGGTCATCGACTGCACGGCGACCGGCGCGCCACCGCCGATCAGGACGCCGCCGACGTTGATCTGGCGCTTGGAGGGCACGGTTCGAGTCTAGCTGTGGCGGAGTGGCCTGCTTGCTACCCGTTTACCTTCACGCCGACCAGCAGGGCCATCTCGAGCCACTTCCAGTAACAGTCCACGTCCTCGTAACCGAGCTCTCGCAGCCACTCGATCTGAGTCTCGACGTCGAGGGTGCGATCCGACGGGTCCTCGTTCTCGAGCGGCTCGTCGATCGCCGCGAAGAACGCGACATGCAGGCGCTCGGTCGGGGAGGCGACGTGCTCGAGGTTGGCGAAGACTCCGCCGGGTTCGAGCAGATCGAGGATCTCGCCGTAGAGCGAGCGCCTGCGCGCATGCTCGAGATGGTGGATGGCGAACGAGGAGACGACGACGTCGAAGCGCCCGAGCGCGGGCAGCGGCTCGGCGAGGTCGTGCTCCCGGAGGGTGATACGGCCGTCATCCGCGAAGCGCTCGTCCGCCGCCTGCAGCATGGGCTCCGATACGTCGAGGCCGACGCCGACGATCCCGGGGCGATCGCGGGCGATGAGGCTGAGCAGGCGCCCGTCGCCCGTCCCGAGGTCGAGGACGTGCCGGGCGTCGCGCGGTACCTGCGCGAGCAGGGTGCCCTCTCCCTCGGCGCGGTGCGGATAGGCGTCAGCCCGAGCGAGGTAGCGCTCCGCGTACTGCGCGGTCGCCCATTCTCCGGCCGGCACGGCGGCTACCGCGACGAGAACAGATTCAGCAACGAGATGAAGATGTTGACGATCGAGACGAAGATCCCGGTCGCGAGCCAGACCACGTCGTTCTCGCTCGCCCGCTTGCGCAGGTAGTTGAAGTTGACGAGGATCAGCAGCGCGGATACGGCGTAGATGACCAGCGACAGGATCGGGCTGCCGCCAGCACCGACCACGAGCATCACGATCGAGATCCCGACCGCGATCAGCACGAGGATCGAGAGCGGACGCATCCAGCGCGCCAGGTCCTTGGAGAGCGTGAAGCCCAGCGCGCCCATCCCGACGACGGTCAGCGCGGTGCCCCCGGCGGCCTGGGTGAGAACCGCCGGCTGGTTGGCCGTGAAGTAGGCGATCGCCGGGCCGAGCCCGAGGCCGATCAGCAGCGCCAGCGCGTAGAGCCAGCCGATGGCGAAGGTGCCGACGCGAAAGCGATCGCCGCCGAAGGAGGCGACCAGCAGCATCCCGAGGCCGCCGAAGGAGCAGATCAGCGCGGTGCCCTGAGAGAGGTCCTTGCCGACGACGGTCCCGAGCGCGAGGAAGCCAATGGCCACGCCCACGAGGAACATGACGCGACCGAAGATGGTTGTCGTACTGACCTCTGACCGACCGCCGGCGTAGCCGAGGCCGCTGCGGGGCTGGGTGAACGGGGGCATGGTCGTCTCCTCGTAGCTTCGGTCGTCGGCCTTTAGGATACCCGGCGGGCGAGCGGCGGACCTTGAGTTCGACGAGTCGCTCAGGCGGCTCTTCGCAGGTCGATCACATCTCCCAGGGCGCTCAGGTCGTCGTCTAATGAGATCAGGGGGACCTGCTCGACCTGCGCGGTGGCGGCGATCAGGAGGTCCATCGTGCGGCGCCGCGGCTGAATCCCTCGTTCCACGCTCAAACCGGCCAGCGATCCCCAGGCGCGCGCGACCGACGCGTCGATCGGGATCGGGTCGAACTTGGCTTCGACGATGCCCAGGCGATTGAGTCGGGTGGTCCGCTCGCTCCCGTCGCGAGCGGCATGGACGCCGAAGTGCATCTCAGCGAGTGAGGCGACGCTGATCGCTGCTTCGTCCGGGACCGAATCCTGCTCGCCGGCGATGAGAACCGAAGTATCGAGCAACACCCTCAAGGATCGAACGGATCCACGAGGCCGCCGCCCGTCTGACGCAGGTCGTCGAGCATGCCGCTGGGAGCGGGGGTCTGCATGAGTTCTCGCAGCTCTTCGCGAGGAACCCACCGCCGGCGGGCGTGGGGACCGAGCTCAGCGACCGGCCGGCCGCCCACGGTGACCAGGAAGCGCTCGCCGGCTTCGGCGCGGCGCAGGATGTCGGAGATGCCGTTGCGTAGGTCGCGCTGTGCGATGGTCTCCATCGAGGTAGCGTAGCAGTGCTGCTACGGACTCGCTCAGGCAAGGACTATCCAGCCCAGCCGGTCCCGCCTACCCGTCGTACAGCGCCTCGATCTCCGCCCCGTACTTCTCGGCGATCGGCTTGCGCTTGAGCTTCATGGTCGGCGTCAGCTCGTCTCCGCCGGGCTCCCACTCCTGCCTGAGGATGGTGAACCGCTTGATCTGCTCGACGCGGGCCAGGTCGGCGTTGGCGTCGTCGACCTCCTTCTGGATCTGCTCGAGCACCGCGGTCTCGTCCACGAGGCGGTCGGGCGAGCTCTCCTCGATCCCGTGCTGCTTCGCGAAGCCGGGCGCCATGTCCGGGTCGAGGGTGATCAGGGCGACGTTGTACTGGCGCGCGTCGCCGATGCACACCGCCTGGCCGATCAGCGGACCCGCGGCCTTGAGCTTGGCCTCGATGTTCGCCGGCGACATGTTCTTGCCCGCGGCGCTGATGATCAGCTCCTTCTTGCGATCGACGATCTTGACGAAGCCCTCGTCGTCGATCTCGGCCACGTCGCCGGTGTGCAGCCACCCCTCCTCGTCGATGGTCTCGGCCGTCTGCTCGGGCATGTTGCGGTAGCCGAGCATGACCACCTCGGAGCGCAGGAGCAGCTCACCGTCCTCGGCCAGCTTGACCTCGACGCCGGGCGAGGCCTGGCCGACGGTCCCGATCTTGATGTGCTCGGGGCGGTTGCAGGTCCCGGCGCCACAGGTCTCCGACATCCCCCAGAGCTCGGCCAGCGGGACTCCGATCGCGTGGAAGAACGCGATCGTCTCGGGCGGCGTGGGCGCCGCGCCGACGTTGCAGGCCTCGAGCTGATCGAGCCCGATGCGCTCGCGGATCTTCGCGAGGACCATCGCGTCGGCCTTGGCGTGCTCTGCGCGCAGCTCGTCTGAGATCTCCTCCCCGGCCTGCTCGGCGCGCACGCGGCGGCGCCCGACGTCGAGCGCCCAGGCGACCGCCTGCTTCTTGCTCTCGTCCTCCTCGGCGGCGAAGCTCGCCTCGAGCCCGGCCTTGAGCTTCTCCCACACCCGCGGCACGGAGAACCACCACGTCGGGCGGACCTCGGGCAGGTAGGCGGCGATCTGGCGCGGGTCGGGACAGTCGGTGATCGAGAAGCCGAAGGCCATCGGCAGGTACTGGGTGCACGAGCGCTCGGCGATGTGGGCCATCGGCAGGTACGAGACGACGCGCGCGCCCTGCCCGAACTGGATCAGCTCGTCGAACGAGCGCGAGGCGGCGATCAGGTTGGCGTGCGAGATCTGCACGCCCTTGGGCGGCCCCGTGGTCCCCGAGGTGTAGATCAGCGTCAGGACGTCGTCGGGCTCGACCGCTCGCCAGGCCGCCTCGAAGTCGAACCCCTCCTCGGCGCGCCCCTCGACGTCGTCGAGGGTCAGCGTCCCGCCCTCGCCCTCGCCGTCGACCACCACGATGTGCTCGAGGTAATCCGATCGCTCGGTTGCCTTGTGGATGGTGTCGAGGAAGGCCCGCTCGGTCACGACCACGCGGCTCTCGGCGTCGCCGGCCAGATGCTCGATCTGGGGCGCCGAATAGGTGTTGTACACCGAGAACGGCGAGGCGCCGAGGTGCATGGCGGCGGCGTCGACCCAGTGGAACTCGGGCCGGTTCGACAGCATGATTGCCACCGTGTCGCCGCGCCCGACGCCGAGGCCGGCCAGGCCGGCGGCCATGCGCTCGACCCGCTCGGCGTACTGCGCCCAGGTGATCGAGACCTCGTCGCCCTTCGTGCGGATGGCGATGCGCTCGGGGTAGTCGGCCGCGGTGGCCTGAAAGGCCCCGCACATCGTCGTCTCCTCGAGCGCGCGATAGCGGATGCGCTCGCGCTCGGTGGTTGCTGCCTGCATCGTGAGCTCCTCCCTCGACTCCCCGGCGTCGTCCTTGCGGACGCGCCCCCTCGAAGGCGGAACTATCGCACGTCGAAGCCCTCGCCGGTGAGCCTGCCGAGGTCGTTGGTGAACCCGATCACGAACAGGACCATCACGAGCATGAAGCCGACCACCCCGGCTCGCTCCATGACGCTGAACGGGACCGGCCGGCGGCGGATCTTCTCGACGACGGCCCAGAAGATGTGACCGCCGTCGAGGGGCAGGAACGGGAACATGTTGATGACCGCGAGGCCCAGGGAGATCACGCCGAGGATGCCGACTACGTCGGCGGCGTCGTCGAGGATCGTGCGCCGGGTGATCTCGTAGGTGCCGACGATGCCGGTGATCTCCTTGCGCTTCTCGGCGTCGAACAGGCGTGCCGGGACCTTGATGGTCTCCCAGGTGATCAGCGCGAAGCGGTCGGCGGTGAGGGCGACGGCCGGCAGGAACGGCAGGACCTCGCGCGGACCGGGCGCGTAGGCGAACCCGAGCCGCGTGCGCTCGGCCGCGGGGTCGTAGATCGGGTTGAGCTGCACCTGTTGGCGCCGGCCGTCGCGCTCGACCACGAGGTTCACCGGCTCGCTGGAGCGGCAGCCCTTGCGCGGGGGCTGCTCCGCGCAGCGGTTGTCGGAGATGGCCTCGGAGAGCTGCTCGGGACCGCCGCTGCGGCCGTCGACGGAGACGATCCGGTCGGCGGGCTCGAGCACGCCGGCGGCCGGATAGCCGCGTTCGATCGTCCCGACGCGATCGCTGACCGACTCCGTGCCGATGAAGGCGAAGACCACCAGCAGCAGGATGAACGCGAGCACGAAGTTCACGAGCGGGCCGGCGGCGATGACCACTACTCGCTTCCACACCGGCTGGGAGTAGTAGGCTCGGGTGCGGACCTCGTCGGGGAGGTCCTCGTCGGGGGTCATGCCGCTGATCTTCACGTAGCCCCCCGCGGGGATCGAGCCGAGCGCGTACTCGGTCTCGCCGATCTTCTTGCGCAGCAGCAGCGGCGGGAAGAACAGGGCGAAGCGCTCGACCCGCATCCCCACCGCCTTGGCCGCCGTGAAGTGGCCGAGCTCGTGCAGGATGATCAGCACCATGAAGCCGAGCGCGGCGCCGATGATGGCGACGAACGTCACGCCGGCACCGCCTGGGCGGCGACGAGAGCGGCGGCCTCGTGCCGGGCGTCCGCGTCGGCGTCGTAGAGGTCCTCGAAGCGCCCGACGGGCTCGCCGGGAAGGACCTCGAGCGCGCCCTCGACGACCTCGGCGATCCCGGGAAAGGAGATTCGCCCGCCCAGGAAGGCATCGACCGCGATCTCGTTGGCCGCGTTGAGCACGCACGGCGCCGTCCCGCCGGAGGCGGCCGCCGCACGGGCGAGGCCGAGGCAGCGGAAGGCCTCGAGGTCGGGCGGCTCGAAGGTCAACGACCCGAGCTCGGCGAGGTCGAGGGCGCGGACCGGCACGTCGACGCGCTCTGGCTCGTGCAGCGCGTAGGCGATCGGCACGCGCATGTCGGGATGGCCGAGGTGAGCGAGCGCGGCGCCGTCGGCCAGGGTGACGAGGGCGTGGACGATCGACTGGGCATGGACCACGACGTCGATGCGCTCGAGCCCGACGCCGAACAGGTGCATGGCCTCGATGACCTCGAGGCCCTTGTTCATGAGCGTGGCCGAGTCGATCGAGATCTTGCCGCCCATGTCCCAGGTCGGATGGGCCAGGGCCTGTTCGGGTCCGACGCCGGTCAACTCGTCGGCCGACCAGCCGCGGAACGGCCCGCCCGAGGCGGTGAGGGTCAGACGGTCGACGTTGCCGGGCTGCTCGCCGTGCAGGAGCTGGTGCAGGGCGGAGTGCTCGGAGTCGACGGGGACGATGCGCGCCCCGGTGGCCTCGGCCAGGGCCGTCACGAGCTCGCCTCCGACCACGAGGCTCTCCTTGTTGGCGAGGGCCAGGTCGATCCCTTCCCCAAGGGTGGCGACGCTCGGCCCGAGGCCGGCCGAGCCGACCAGCGCGTTGAGGACGAGGTCGCACTCGGTCTCGACGATCAGGCGCACGAGGCCCTCCGCTCCGGCGAGCACCCGACCGCCGGTCCAGGTCTCGGAGGCGCGGGCGGCCGCGCGCTCGTCGGCGAGGGCGATGCGGTCGACCCCGAGAGCCTCGGCTTGGGCGATCAGAGCCTCGAAGCTCGAGCGCGCGGCGAGGCCGACGACCTCGAGCGCGTCGGAGCGCCCGATCACGTCGATGGCCTGCTCGCCGATCGACCCGGTCGAGCCGAGAAGGAGGACGCGCTTCACGTCGACGAGTCTAGGGACGGGGGAGCGACGTTCTGCGACGACGCGCCGGCGCCCGCCGAGCGCGCACTCACGGGCCCGGGCGCTCCGGCGGCTCGGGGCGCGGTGGGCGTGAGCGGACCATCCCCGGCAGCCGCTCGGCGATCGCCCCGAAGCGCTCGGCGATCCCCTGGAGCGGCTCGACGGCCGCCGCCAGCGTCGTCGCTGCGCGGCCGAGGTCGTCGACCGAGTCGCCGATGCGGGTGACCGACGGCAGACCGGCCTCGAGGCGCTCGCCGACTTCGAGCATGCGGGAGGACGAGCCCTCGAAGCGCTCTGCCGCGGCGAGGATGTTGTCGGCGCGCTCGTCGATGGCCGCCATTCGCTCGAGGATCGAGTCCGCGCGCTCGTCGAGCCGGTCGACCCGCGCGAGCACGCTCTCGGCGCGCGTGTCGAGCCGGCTACCGGCCTCGACGATCGACGCGCCGTGGCCCTCGAGGCGCGCGCCGATGGCGACGCCGGCTTCGAGGCGCGCCCCGAGCCGGTCGAGGATCTCGGTCGCGGCGAGGACCTCCTCGGCGCGGCGGTCGAGCGCATCGATGCGCTCGCTGAGCGCCTGCTCGCTCGCCGGGATGGAGCGCGCGAGCTCGGCCAGCTCGCTCAGGTCATCGAGGGCGCCGGCGAGCGCGTCGGTGCCACCGGCTTCGGTGGCGGCCTCGGCGACCAGCCGCGCGGCCACGGCGATCGAGTGCAGGTCCTCGAGCGCGCGGGCCAGCAGGCGCGGCGGGATCATCAGCGGGTTGATCACGAGGCGTGCGCCGGGGCGGCGTCTGAGCTCGGGGCGAGGCGCTCCACCAGGCGCACGCACAACCGGGCCGCGTCGGCGACCCGCGCGTAGTCGACCCGATCGGGCGTGTCGGTCGGCCAGTGGTAGTCGGTCGGGACCTTGAACTCGTCGACCGAGCCGATCGCCGCGCTGGGATAGCCCGCGCGCAGCGCGACGATGCCGTCGGTGGCGTTGCGAAAGCGCAGGCCGCGGAAGAGCGCGACGCCGGCCTCATCGGCGCAGGACTGCACGAGCTCGCGGACCTCGGCGGGGTAGTCGGCGACGCGCAGCATCCCCTCCCCCTCGATCAGGGCCAGCCGCGGCGAGCCCAGGGTGTCGAGGCAGAGGATGTGCGTCCGGTCGGCGGGAAGCGAGGCGAAGTGGCGGGCGCCAAAGGCGTGCATGCCCTCCTGGTGGGACTCCTCGGCGCCGGCCGAGAGCAGGATCACCCGAAGGCCGGGCGGCGGCCCGCCCGCCGCGGCGAGCGCGTGCGCCACCGAGAGCAGAGCGGCGACGCCGCTGAGGTTGTCGTTGGCCCCGGGCACGGTGGCCCTCAGCCCGATGTCGATCATCGCGGCGGTGTAGCCGGCGGAGATCAGCGTGCCGAGCGTGAGCGGGGCGCGCCGCCCGGTCGCCGCGCCGAGCGCGACCGCGAGCGGGCCGGCGAGCGCTCCCCAGAGCAGCGGCGGGCTCGTGTTCATGCGCCCGAGGGTGCCCGGAAAGCGGCGAAAAAGCGCGCGGCCGAGCTCGGGATGGAAGATCAGGCCGGAGTGGGCCGCGTCGTGGTGGGCGGTGATCAAGAGCGTCCGCTCGGCGCCCGCGTCGCCGAGCTCGGCGACGACGTTGGTGCTGTCGCGTTGGGGGAGCCGGCGCCGAAACCACCGCGATCCGCCGCCGAGGTCGTCGGCGACGGCCGCGGCGGCAAAGGCGGCGAGCCCGCCGCCGACGAGCCGCGCAAGCCCGCCGCCTCGTCCGGCGAGGATTCCGCCCGCCGTGGCCAGCGCCACCGGCAGGCCGGTCGGCCACCAGTGCGTGCCGTGCACGCGCTCGCGCTCGAGTCGCACGCGGGCGCCGAGCTCGCGCAGCTCGCCGGCGACCACCTCGGCGGCGGCGAGCTCTCCGGGCGAGGCCGAGGGGCGATCGAGGCCGGCGAGCCGCGCCACCCGCTCGTAGAGCTCGGCTTCGGAGAGGAGGCCGTCGGTGCTCACGTGACCGCCAGCGTGACGTAGTAGGCCACCGGCACCGAGAAGAAGACCGCGTCGAAGCGATCGAGGACGCCCCCGTGCGGCCCGAACAGCCCGCCGGTGTCCTTGACGTCGAGGTCGCGCTTGATCAGCGACTCGAAGAGATCGCCGAGTGGCGCGGCGAGGGCCACGCTGAACCCGATCAGCAGCGCCTGGCCGGCGGTCAGGAACTCCTGGTAGGCCGCCTCGAAGCCCCAGAAGACGAGCGTCCCCCCCACCACTCCGGCCACGAGCCCCTCCCACGACTTGTTGGGAGAGATCCGCGGGGCGAGCTTGCGCCGCCCCCACGCCTTGCCCACCGAGTAGGCGATGCTGTCGCCGATGAAGGTCGCGAGCAGAGCGTCGAGCACCAGTGCGCCGCCGTGCTCGAGCTCGCGCAGGAAGACCGCATGCGCGAACGGCAGGCCGACCCAGATGACCCCGAACAGCGTGACGGCGATCGCCCACGAGACGCGCTCGCGCCACGGGCGCGCGACGGCGATCGCGTAGGTCAGCGGAAAGGCGCAGGCGAGCGCGAGCAGGACGTGAAAGGGCTCTCCGAAGAGGGCGGCGAGGACCATCCCCACCATCGCGACGAACCCCGCCAGGTCGACCGGCCGGACCGCGCGCGTGAGCGAGTAGAGCTCGTGCAGCGCGACGATCCCCAGAGCGGAGATCCCGAGCGCGAAGACGAGCCCGCCCTGGGCGATGATGAAGATCGCGTAGATCGCCGCCGGCACCGCCCAGAGGACGCGTCGGCGCAGCTCGCCGCCGTCGCCGCCGCGCGCGCG
>CADCVU010000098.1 GCA_902806245.1 uncultured Solirubrobacterales bacterium | reverse complement strand
CACGTGGAGCCCGCGCTCGCTCAGGGCCGCGAGCACCGGCGCGCGGCCCTCGGTGATCGCGCGGTCGAGCATCTCGGGCTTGAGCGCGTCGATCACCCCGAGCACGACCTTCTTGCGCTTCCCCGCCGCGCGCTCGCGCGCCATCTCAGCCACCGCGGGGCGAGCCCGCCCGCCGGGCGCTCACCGCAGGATCCGCAGGCCCTCGTACTTGCGCCCGCGCTCGGAGCGCGAGCGCACGACCAGTACGACAAAGGCGACGAGCGCGACCAGGGCGAGTGGCGGCGCGAAGATGGCCACGGCGGCGACCACGAGCGCGATCACGTCGGCGTAGATCGCGAACAGCGGCGCGGCCGAGGGCGTGGCCCGCGCGCGGGCACGGGCCAGTAGCCGGGCCACGGCGAAGAACCCGAGCGCCGCACAGGCCGCACCGACGAGCAGGCCGATCCAGCCCTGCTGCTGCGCCGCCGAGATCGCTCCGCCGCACAGCAGCGCCCCGAGCACCCCGCCGGCCACCGCCAGCCCGATCTCCAGCGGCCGTCCGACCCGGCCACGCTCGGCGGCGTAGGCCCCTACCGCGAGCACCAGCACCGCGAACAGGAAGGCCGGCCACTCGAGGAAGTCGAAGGTGCCGCGCTCGAAGTCGATGCCGACGTTGGCGGCGGCGAGCGCGCCGGCCAGCAGCACGGGCAGGAACGGTCGCACTCCGCTGGCCCCGGCGAGACCGGCTCCCGTGGCGATGGCGAGGAGGAGGGAGATGGGTGGCGGCGGTCGGTAGGCTCGGCGAAGCGCCATGACTGTAGACGACGCCCACGGCGGCACTGGAGGGCCCACCCGGGGCCCAGGCAGGCCCGGCGCCGGCCCCGGCGAACGGGGAGGCGTGGGACCGACGCGCTCGACCTCGCGCGACCTCGAACGCTACGCCGGGCTGTTCGCCTCGCGCACGCGCGTGATGCGCTCGTCGGCCATGCGCGACATGATGGCGGTGACCGAGCGCCCCGAGGTGATCTCGCTGGCCGGTGGCCTGCCCGACACCAGCACCTTCCCGCCCGAGACCTTCGCGGCGATGGCGGGGCGGGTGGCGGCCGAGTCGTGCGCCCGCGCCTTGCAGTACGGGCCGACCGAGGGCCTCGCCGACGCCAAGGCCTGCATCGCCGAGGTCATGGCCGCCGAGGGGATGTCGGTCGACGGCGACGACCTGATCGTCACCACCGGCGGCCAGCAGGTGCTCGACCTCGTCACCAAGACCCTGATCGATCCGGGCGACGTCGTGGTCGCCGAGGCGCCGACCTACCCCGGCGCCGTTCCCGTCTTCTCCTCCTACCAGGCCGACGTCGTACAGATCGACGTCGACGAGCGCGGGATGCGCGTCGACCTGCTCGAGGAGACGCTCGACCGCCTCGAGCGCGAGGGCCGCCGGCCCAAGTTCGTCTACACCGTGCCGACCTTCCAGAACCCGGCCGGAGTGACCATGTCGCTCGAGCGCCGCCACCGCCTGGTCGAAATCGCCCGCCGCCGCGAGCTGCTCGTGCTCGAGGACAACCCCTACGGCCTCCTGCGCTACGAGGGCAGCCCGGAGCCCACCCTGCGCTCGCTCGACGGCGGCCTCTACGTGATGTACCTGGGCACGTTCTCGAAGATCCTCTCGCCGGGGATCCGCCTCGGCTGGGTCGCGGCACCGCCGCCGGTGCTCGAGAAGATCAACCTCGGCAAGCAGGCCGCCGATCTCTGCACCTCGACGCTCTCGCAACTCATGGTCCGGGCCTACTTCGAGGAGACGCACTGGCGCACCTACGTCGACTCGCTGACCGAGATCTACCGCGCTCGCCGCGACACCATGCTCGACGCCCTGGCCGAGTTCTTTCCTGCCGAGGCGGAGTGGACGCGGCCGGCGGGCGGCCTGTTCATCTGGGCCACGCTGCCCGACTTCATCGACACCACCGACCTGCTCGCGCGCGCCCTGCGCGACAACGTCGCGTTCGTGCCGGGCGAGGGCGCCTACCTCGACGGGCGGGGGCGCTCGTCGATGCGGCTGAACTTCTCGGGCTCGAACGAGGACGCGGTGCGCGAGGGCGTGCGGCGGATCGGCAAGGTCGTCTCCGAGCAGGTCGCGCTCTACGGCACGCTCACGGGGAGAAGCGGGCCCGCATCGAGCTCCGCGCGTTCGGCGCGAGCGGGCGAACGGCCGCGTTCGGGTCTCGAGGACCGCGGCGCGTCGTCGGCGCGTCCGCAGGCGCCCGAGATCGACGGGCCGCCGAACGCCGAGCCGGCGGGCGAGCCGACCGAGGACGTCGGCGCGCAGGTGGTCCCGATGCGCCGGCGCGGTCGCGCATGAGCCGCGCGGCGGGCCGCCGCCGCACGCCTTCTCCCGGGCGCACGTGAGCCGCATCGCGGTCCTCAAGGGCGGCCGCTCGCTCGAGCGTCAGGTCTCGCTGCGCTCGGGCGCGCGGGTGGAGGACGCCCTCGAGCGAGTCGGGCACGAGGTCGTGGGCATCGACGTCGGCTTCGACGTGATCGAGCGCCTGCGCGCGGCCGCTCCCGACGCGGCGTTCATCGCGCTCCACGGCCAGGACGGCGAGGACGGCACCGTCCAGGAGCTGCTCGAGGTGCTCGGCATCCCCTACACCGGCTCGGGCGTGCTCGCCTGCCTGCGCTCGTGGGACAAGATCCTGACCAAGCACCTCCTGCTCGAGGCCGGACTGCCCACCCCGGAGTTCTTCGCGCTGGCCGAGACCGCCTTCGAGGAGCTCGGCGCCCGCGACGCCCTGCCGGCCATCGAGGAGCGACTGTCCTTTCCGATCGTGGCCAAGCCGGCGACCGGCGGTTCGGCGCTGGGGATCAAGTTCGCCCGCGCGGCCGCCGACGTGCCCGCGGCCCTGGTCGCCGCGTTCTCCTACGCCGACCGCGTTGTGCTCGAGCGCCACGTGCGTGGCCGCGACCTCGCGGTCTCGATCCTCGACGACGCCGACGGGCCGGTGGCGCTGCCGATCGTCGAGGCCGTCCCGCGCGACGAGGACTTCTACGACTTCGAGGCCCGCTACGAGATCGGTCGCACGAGCTTCGTGTGCCCGGCCGAGCTCGCGCCTGCGCTGACCCAGCAGACGCACAAACTCGCGCTCGCCACCTACGCGTCGCTCGGGCTCTCCGGATTCGCCCGGGTCGACCTCATGCTCGAGGAGGCGAGCGGCGAGCTGTTCGTGCTCGAAGCCAACGCAATACCGGGGCTGACCGAGACGAGCCTGCTGCCTCAGGCGGCGGAGGCCCAGGGCATCGGGCTCGACGAGCTGATCGGGCGCATCGTGGAGCTGGCGCTCGCGCGCGGTCCCGTGGGCGCGGCGGGCTGACCTACCGACCCGCCCTAACCCCGCGCGCCCCCGCCGCCCTCGCCCCCCGCGAAGTCCTCCGGCGAGACGTTCTCGAGGAAGTCCTTGAACTTCTCGACGACCTCCTCCTGCTCCTCGACCTCGTGCTCGAACTCGATCGCCGACTCGGCGATGACGTCCTCGGCGGCGAAGATCGAGGCGCTGGTGCGCACGGCGAGGGCGAGCGCGTCGGAGGGGCGCGAGTCGATCTCGACCTCCTTGCCGTCCAGGTTGAGGGTGATCGAGGCGAAGAAGGTGTTCTCGCGCAGCTCGGTGATCGAGACGCGCGCGCACGAGACGCTGAGCTCCGAGAGCATGTCGTTCATCAGGTCGTGGGTCATCGGCCGGGGCGTGCTCGCCCCCTGCAGACGCATGAGGATCGCCGCCGCCTCGGGATGGCCGATCCAGATCGGGAGGAACTTGTTGCCCTCGCGCGTCTTCAGGAGCACGATCGGCTGCTTGCCGACCATGTCGAAGCTCACGCCGTAGATGACCATCTCCTGCATCGCGCCGGGACCCTCTCGCACTCCGAATCGGGTCCGGACAGTCTAGATGGTCGGCGTTTCGCCGCCGCGAAGGTCGGGCACGTCTCGCCCTGTGCCGCCGGTCGCCATCCTCGACATCGACGGCACGCTGGCCGACAGCAACTACCAGCACACGATCGCCTGGTACCGGGCTCTGCGCCAGCAGGGCCTCACCTATCCGCTGTGGCAGATCCACCGGCGCATCGGTATGGGCGGGGAGAAGCTCATCGCCGACCTCGCCGGAGAGGACGTCGAGCGCGAGCACGGCGACGCCGTCCGCGCGGCCGAGAAGCCGCTCTACCTCGAGCTCATCCTCGAGGTGGCGCCGATTCCCGGCGCCCGGGACCTGGTCGAGGAGCTGAAGGATCGCGGCCACCGAGTGGTGCTCGCGAGCTCCGCCAAGTCCGACGAGGTCGACCACTTCCTCGACCTGCTCGGGCTGCGCGAGATCGTCGACGGCTGGACGACCGGCGACGACGTGGAGGAGACGAAGCCCGCACCCGATCCGATCGAGGCCGCACTCGCGAGCGTGGACGCCGCAGACGGCCGCTCGGCCGGCGTCCTCGTCGGCGACTCGATCTGGGACTGTGAGTCGGCGCGTCGCGCCGGCATCGAGAGCATCGGCGTGCTCACCGGCGGATTCGCCGCCGAGCGGCTTCGCGAGGCCGGGGCGGCGTGCGTGTTCGAGTCGCTCGTGGACCTGCGGACGCGGCTCGACGAGACGCCGCTCGGTCGGAGCCGGCCGGCGCGCTGAGGCCAGGGGAGCGTCGCCCACAGGTTTTGGAGAAGAGAAGAGGGGAAGGCGTCTAGTCATATGCCTAGAAACGCTTCCCAGATCCCGGTCGACGCGTGAAGGTCCTGGGCGTCAACGCCGTCTTCCACGACCCGGCCGCGGCGCTGGTGACCGACGGCACGGTGGTCGCCGCTGCGGAGGAGGAGCGCTTCAGCCGGCGCAAGCACGGCAAGTCGCCCGTCCCCTTCGCCACGTGGGAGCTGCCGGAGCAGGCGATGCGCTTCTGCCTCGAACAGGCGGCCCTAGAGCCCGGCGACCTCGATGCCGTCGCCTACTCCTACGATCCCGCGCTCGCGCCGCAGCCCGGCGAGGACCTGACCGCCGACGAATGGGAGGGGCTGCGCACCCTCTACGCGCGGCGGGCCCCCCTCTTCCTGCGCACCGCGCTCGACGGCCTCGACCCGGCGCGCGTGCGCTTCGTCGGCCATCACGTCGCCCACGCCGCGTCCGCCTACTTGGCCGCGCCCCTCGGCGACACCAGCGTCCTCGTCGTCGACGGCCGCGGGGAACGGGCCTCGCATCTGGCCGGCCACGCCGACGCGGGCGGCCGGCTCGAGGTGCTCGCCGCGCAGGCCCTTCCCCACTCGCTCGGGCTCATGTACGAGGAGGTCACCGAGCACCTCGGCTTCCGCCGCTCGTCCGACGAGTACAAGGTGATGGCGATGGCCTCGTACGGGCGGCCGTCCTTCCTCGGGCAGCTGCGGGAACGGGTCCGCGCCACCGGTGATGGGGGCTTCGTGGTCGAGCCCATCGACTGGGACATCCTCGTGCCGCGGCTGGATCGCGGCGAGGACTGGCAGCCCGAGCACGCCGACCTGGCCGCGAGCGTGCAGCGGCGGCTCGAGGAGCTGCTGCTCGAGCTCGCACACTGGCTGCACGCCCGGACCGGTGACCGCGACCTCGTGCTCGCGGGGGGCGTCGCCCTGAACTGCGTGGCCAACTCGAGGTTGCTGGCCGAGGGCCCCTTCGAGCGCATATGGGTGCAGCCGGCCGCGGGGGACTCGGGCACCGCGCTCGGCGCGGCCCTGTACGCGGCGCACGAGCTCGGCGACGAGATCGCGCCGATGTCAACCGCGGCGCTCGGCCGTGGCTACTCCGACGACGACCTCGAGGAGTGGCTGGCGGCGGCGGGGATCGCCTACGAGCGGTCGGCCGACGTCGCCGAGGAGGTCGCCGAGGCCCTGGCCGCAGACGGAATCGTGGCCTGGTTCCAGGGCCGCAGCGAGTTCGGGCCGCGCGCGCTCGGGCACCGCAGCCTGCTGGCCGACCCGCGCTCACAGGAGAACCTCGAGCGGCTCAACGACGTGAAGGGGCGCGAGCAGTTCCGCCCCGTCGCGCCCATGGTCCTGGCCGAGCGCGCGGGCGAGATCTTCACCGGCGGGCCGCTGCCGAGCGACTACATGCTCTTCACCCACGGCGTGCGCGAGGAGTGGCGCGCTCGCATCCCGGCGGTCGTGCACGTGGACGGGACGGCACGGATCCAGACCGTGGACGCCGGCGCGGAGCCGCTCGTGGCCCGGATGCTGGCGGCCTTCGAGCGGCGAACCGGCGTGCCGGTGGTGGTCAACACGAGCCTCAACACCGCGGGGCGGCCGATGGTCGACGATCCGCGCGACGCGCTCGAGTGCTTTGGCTCCGCCCCAGTCGACCTGTTGGCCATTGGGCCGTTCGTGGTGCGCCGGCGGGCGGCGGCGGCCCGCGCGCAGGAGGCGGCGGCGGAGGTGCCCGCGTGAGCGCGGCTGCTCCCTTGGTCGACGTGGTGATCCCGACCGCGGGACGAGAGTCGCTCGGGGCGCTGCTCGGGGCGCTTGTGGCCTCGGGTTCGCCTTCCCCGGGCCGGGTGATCGTGGTCGACGACCGACGGCGGGCGCACGCGCCCCTGGCCGAGCGCGGCGACGGCGCGGCGTGGCAGGCACTCGCAGTCGAGGTGGTGCCCGGTCCCGGGCGGGGACCGGCGGCGGCTCGTAACGTCGGCTGGCGCGCGGCGAGCGCGGAGTGGATCGCCTTCTTGGACGACGACGTGGTCCCCGAGGCACGCTGGCCGGAACGGTTGCGCGAGGATCTCGGCTCGCTCGCGGACGAGGTGGCCGCAAGCCAGGGCCGGGTTTGCGTTCCGCTGCCGTCCGATCGCCGCGCGACCGACTGGGAGCGCAACGTCGCCGGCCTCGAGACCGCTCGCTGGGCGACCGCCGACATGGCCTACCGCCGCAGCGCGCTGGCCGCGGTCGGCGGCTTCGACGAGCGCTTTGAGCGCGCCTACCGCGAGGACGCCGATCTGGCTCTGCGGGTCGCCGAGGAGGGCTGGAAGCTCGAGCGTGGCGCCCGCCGGGTCTCCCATCCCGTCCGGCCCGTCGACTCGTGGGTGAGCGTGCGGCTCCAGGCCGGCAACGCCGACGACGTGCTCATGCGAGCGCTGCACGGACCGGACTGGCGGGAGCGAGCGGGGGCTCCGGCGGGGCGCCTGCGCCGCCACCTCGCCGCGACCGGCGCCGCGACGCTCGCTGTGCTCGCCGCGGCGACCGGGCGGCCGCGGACAGCGCTCGCGGCCGCGGCCATCTGGGGCGCCGGCGTCGGCGAGCTCGCCTGGGCGCGGATCGCCCCGGGGCCACGGAGACGGGACGAGGTGGTGAAAATGCTGTGGACGAGCACGCTGCTGCCGCAGGCGGCGGTCTGGCACTTCGCTCGCGGGCTCGCTCGCCGGCGGCGGACCCTCGCCGACAGAGCCCGGGCGCCGTCTCCGCAGGCGCCGACCCGGTCGGCGCCCCGCCGCCCCGAGGCCGTGCTCCTCGACCGCGACGGCACGCTGATCGTCGACGTCCCCTACAACAGCGACCCGGCCCGAGTGGCGCCCGTTCCGGGAGCTCGCGCCGCCCTCGACCGCCTGCGGTCCGCCGGACTGCCGCTCGCCGTGGTCTCGAACCAGAGCGGCGTCGCGCGGGGACTGCTCGCGCGCGAGGACGTCGCGCGGGTGAACCGGCGCGTCGAGGAGCTGCTCGGCCCGCTCGGGCCGTGGGCGGTCTGCCCCCACGGGCCCGGTGACGGGTGCGAGTGTCGCAAGCCCCGGCCCGGGCTCGTGCTCGAGGCCGCCGGGCGGCTCGGCGTGGCGCCCGAGCGCTGTGCGGTGATCGGGGACATCGGCGCCGACGTCGAGGCCGCCCGCGCGGTGGGCGCACGCGGCGTGCTCGTGCCCACAGCCCAGACCCGTCCCGAGGAGGTCGCCGCGGCGGCCGAGGTCGCCGCCGACCTCGACGAGGCCGTCGAGCTTCTGATCGGGGCACCGGCGTGAGCGCGCGCGGGGGGCACGTGCTGGTCGCGCGCCTCGACAACGACGGGGACGTCCTCTTGGCCGGTCCGGCCATCCGCGCGGTCGCCGCCGGGGCCGAGCGCGTGACGCTGCTGTGCGGGCCACGCGGGCGCGCGGCGGGCGAGCTCCTCCCGGATGTCGGCGAGATCCTCGTGCACCGCGCCCCTTGGATCGACCCCGCTCCGGGGCCGGTCGCCCCCGCGACCGAGCTCGCGCTGGTCGAGGATCTCGCCGCCCGCTCGATCGAGCGGGCGATCATCTTCACCTCGCACCACCAGAGCGCGCTCCCGCTCGCGCTCATCCTCCGCCTCGCCGGCGTCCCCTTCGTGGCCGCGACGAGCGCCGACTACCCGGGCTCGCTGCTCGACGTCCGCCACGCCGTCGGCGACTCGGTCCACGAGGTCGAGCGCTCGCTCTCGCTCGCCGGCGCCTGCGGCTACGAGCTGCCGCCGGGCGACGACGGGCGCCTGCGCATCCGGGCGCGCTCCGCCGCGACGGCGCCGCCCTTCGCCGCGCCGTACGTGGTCGTGCATCCGGGCGCCTCGGTGCCGGCGCGCGCGTGGTCGCCCGAGCGCAACGCCGAGCTCGTGGACGCGCTGGTTGCAACGGACCGACGCGTGGTGGTGACCGGCTCGCCCGGAGAGCGCGACCTGACCGCCCGGGTCGCCGGACCGCCGCGGCCCGAGGTTCTCGACCTCGGCGGAGCGACGTCCCTGGACGGACTGGCCGAGGTTCTGGCCGGGGCCGAGGCCCTCGTCGTCGGCAACACGGGCCCCGCCCACCTCGCGGCCGCCGTCGGCACCCCGGTGGTATCGCTGTTCGCCCCGACCGTGCCGGCGGTCCGCTGGCGGCCGTGGAAGGTGGCGCACGAGCTGCTTGCGATCGAGGTCCCCTGCGCGGGTTGCCGGGCGCGCGAGTGCCCGGTGCCGGGGCATCCGTGCCTCGAGGGCGTGGCCGTGAGCGAGGTGGTCGCAGCCGTCGGGCGCCTCGCGGGGACGGCCGCCGAGCGCACGTCCACCGCCCCGCCGGCCGCCCCACCGCTCGCCGCCGGAGTCGTCTCGTGAGGATCCTCATCTGGCACGTCCACGGGTCGTGGACCACCGCCTTTGTCCACGGCGACCACGAGTACCTCGTGCCCACGCTGGCCGATCGCGGCCCGGACGGCCGCGGTCGCGCCCAGACCTACACGTGGCCCGACGGAGCGGTCGAGGTCACGCCCGAGGAGGCCGCCGAGGCCGAGGTCGACGCCGTCATCCTCCAGCGCCCCAGCGAGCTCGACGGCCTGGCCGAGAGCTGGCTGGGAGGCCGCCGTCCCGGTCGCGACCTCCCGGCGATCTACGTCGAGCACAACTCGCCTCAGGGCCGTATCTCGGACATGCGCCATTCCGCCGCCGACCGCGCGGACCTGACCGTGGTCCACGTCACCCACTTCAACCGGCTGTTCTGGGACACGGGATCGACGCCGACGCGGGTGATCGAGCACGGCATCGTCGACCCCGGCCACCTCTACTCGGGCGAGCTCGAGCGCGTCGCCGTGGTCGTCAACGAACCCGGCCGGCGCGGCCGGGTGACCGGCACCGACCTGCTGCCGCAGCTCAACGGCTCGATCCCGCTCGACGTGTTCGGCATGGGCTCGGAGGCCATCGGCGGGATCGGCGACGTCCCGCACTCCGAGCTGCACGCCCGGATGGCGCGCCGGCGCGTCTACCTGCATCCGATCCGCTGGACCTCGCTCGGGCTGTCGCTGCTCGAGGCCATGCACCTCGGCATGCCGGTGGTCGCCCTCGGCACGACCGAGGTGCCCGAGGCGGTGCCCGCCGAGGCCGGCGTCGTCTCGAACGACGTCGACGTCCTGGCCGCGGCGCTGCGCCGGCTGGTCGACGATCCCGACGAGGCCCGCGAGCGTGGGCTGGCGGCGCGCGAGAGCGCGCTGCGCCGCTACGGGCTCGAGCGCTTTCTCGCCGACTGGGACGATCTGCTCGAGGAGGTCGCCTCGTGAGGGTGGCGATGGTCTCCGAGCACGCGAGTCCCCTGGCGGCCCTCGGCGGAGTGGACGCCGGCGGTCAGAACGTACATGTCGCGGCGCTCGCCACCGCACTGGGGCGGCGGGGGATCGACACCGTCGTCCACACCCGCCGTGAGGACGCCGGTACACCACGCCGGGTTGCTCTCGCCCCGCGGGCGACGGTCGACCACGTCGACGCGGGGCCTCCGTCGACCGTGTCGAAGGACGAGCTCCTGCCTCACATGGGCGCCTTTGCGGCCGAGTTGAGCGCGGCCTGGGAGCGCGAACCGCCCGACGTGGTCCACGCGCACTTCTGGATGTCGGGCCTCGCCGCGCTCGAGGCCGCGCCCCCGCTCGGCATCCCGGTGGTCCAGACCTTTCACGCTCTCGGCGCGGTCAAGCGCCGCCACCAGGCCGCCGCCGACACCAGCCCGCCGGCTCGGCTCGAGACCGAGCGTCGCATCCTGCGCGACGCCGACCACGTCGTGGCCACCTGCAGCGACGAGGTCTTCGAGCTCGTGCGGCTGGGCGCCGAGCGCCGGCGGATCAGCGTGGTGCCGTGCGGCGTCGACCTCGCCCACTTCGGGCCGGACGGCCCGTCCGAGCCCCGCCGCGGCCGCCCGCGCATCCTCGCGGTGGCCCGGCTCGTCGAGCGCAAGGGCGTGGGCGACGTCGTCGAGGCCCTGGCGGCGCTGCCCGAGGCCGAGCTGGTGATCGCCGGCGGGCCGGACCACGCCGAGCTCGACGCCGATCCGGAGGTGCGCCGGCTGCGCGCGCTCGCCGCGGACCACGGCGTGAGCGACCGCGTCGAGTTTCGCGGCCGGGTCGCGCGAGCCGATCTGCCCGCGCTGCTGCGCTCGGCCGACGTGGCGGTGTGCGTGCCGTGGTACGAGCCGTTCGGGATCGTGCCGCTCGAGGCCATGGCCTGCGGCGTCCCGGTTGTGGCCTCCAGCGTCGGCGGCCTGATCGACACCGTGGTCCACGACGTGACCGGGGTCCACGTGCCGCCGCGCGATTCGGCGCGCGTCGCGGAGGCTCTGAGCGAGCTGCTCGGCGATGCGGCGCGGCGGCGGTCGCTGGGCGAGGCCGGGGTGCGGCGGGCCCGGCAGCGCTACGGCTGGGATCGCGTCGCGGGGGCCACGCTCGAGGCCTACGCGGACGTGCTCGCCGGCGGCGGGCGCTCGTCCGGTGATCCGATTCCCGCGCGAGAGGGACTCCGGGCGTGAGCTTTGACGCTGCGCGACCCCCGGGCCACGAGCATCTCGACGAGCTGTCCGGCTGCCTGCGCGAGCTAAGGCGCGAGCTGGCGCGGGTCGAGCGGTGGTCGCAGTGCCTGGGGTCGGTCCTGCTCGGCGGGGGGCGGCTGCTCGCCGCCGGCAACGGCGGCAGCGCCGCGCAGGCCCAGCATCTCACCGGAGAGCTTGTCGGCCGCTACCGCGACGAGCGCCCGCCGCTCAGCGCCATCGCCCTGCACGCCGAGACCTCGAGCCTGACCGCCATCGGCAACGACTACGGCCCGGACGAGGCCTACGCGCGCCAGGTCCGGGCGCACGGGCGCCCCGGCGACGTGCTGCTCGCGCTCTCGACCTCCGGAGCCAGCGCCAACGTGCTCGCGGCGGTCGACGCCGCGAACGAGATGGAGCTCGTCACGTGGGCCCTGGCCGGTCCGCGCTCGTGCGCGCTCGTCGACGCGTGCGACGACGCGATCTGCGTCGAGGCGCCGTCGACGGCGACCGTCCAGGAGTGCCACCTCGTCGCCGTCCACCTCCTCTGCGCGGGAATCGACACCCACGTGGCCTCGGTCGGGGCTTCCGCCTCGGCCACGGGCGCATGAGCCCCCGCAACGCCGCACCGCTCGTGGTCGTGGGCGACGCGCTGCTCGACCGCGACCTCGAGGGCCGCGTCGAGCGCCTGAGCCCCGAGGCGCCGGTCCCGGTGGTCGACGACCCCGTCGAGCGCGCGCGACCGGGCGGAGCCGGCCTCGCCGCCGCCCTCGCCGCCGCCGACGGCGAACGCCCGGTGCAGCTCGTGACCGCGCTCGCCGACGACGAGCCGGCGGACGAGCTGCGCGAGCTGCTGGCGGCTGCGGGCGTGGAGGTCGTGGACGTGGGGCTCGCGGGTGCGACGCCCGAGAAGGTGCGCATCCGCGGCGGCGGGCGGACGCTGCTGCGCCTCGATCGCGGCGGCCGCGGCGAGGCTGAGGTCGGCGTGCGGGTGCGTGGGCTCGCCGAGGCGCGCAAGGCGATCTCGGGCGCCGGTGGAGTGCTCGTCTCCGACTACGGCCGCGGCGTCGCAGGGCTGGGCGTGATGCGCGAGGCCGTCAGGGCGATGCCGCCGCAGTCGCCGCTCGTCTGGGACCCGCATCCGCGGGGCGCCGAGCCTGTGGCCGGGGCGCTGCTCGTGACCCCGAACGCCGCCGAGGCGGCGCGCTTCTGCCCGGTGGCGGGCCGCGACGGCGAGGGAGCGGACGCTCAGCGCGCGGCCGAGCTCGCCCGGCGCTGGCGGGCGGCCTACGTCTGCCTTACCCGCGGCGCGAGCGGAGCGCTGATGGCGGGCGCCGAGGGGCCGCCGCTGGTGGTCCCCGCCTCGTCGGCCGGAGAGGCCGCGGACCCATGCGGCGCAGGCGACCGCTTCGCCGCGCGGGCGGCGATGCTGCTCGCCGGCGGCGAGCTGCCCTCCGCGGCGGTGGCGGGCGCAGTCGCCGCGGCATCGGAGTTCGTGGCGGCGGGGGGAGCCGCGCGGATGGGCGGCTTTGGAGCAGCGCCGTCCCCCGCCGACGGCAGCGTCGACCGATTCGGCGAGCAGGCGGCGCTCGCCCTCAGCGCCCGGAT
>CADCVU010000097.1 GCA_902806245.1 uncultured Solirubrobacterales bacterium | reverse complement strand
TTCCAGTAGATGCGCGACATGCGCGGACGCTTGAGGAACTCCTCGCGCATGATCTCGTGCCAGAGGGCGTCGACCTCCTTGGCCTTGGTGAAGAACCGGTGGCCGCCGAGGTCGAAGCGGTACCCGTCGCGCTCGACGGTCTTGGCGATGCCGCCGAGCTGGTCCTCGGCCTCGAACACGATCACCGGCTTCCCGCGCTTGGCCAGCAGATAGCCGGCGGTCAGGCCGGCCGGGCCTCCGCCGATGACGATGGTCGGGGGCTCTGCTCCGGCCGCGGCGTCGGGTTGGGGCTCGACGGAGTGCGGGATCGTGTCGGTCATGGCAGGGGAGGAGAGGAGAGGAGAGGAGAGGAGAGGAGAGGACGGCGCCCGGAGGGCGCGGCGCTAGTCGTTGACCTTCGTGTAGAGCGTGGCGCGAACGCCGTTGCTGGCGGCGTACGGGCCGGCCGGTGCGACCGCTCGGCGGACGAACCGCTGGTCCTTGCGCAACAGACGCGCGTACTGACGGTCGCGCTTGCGGACGAGCGCCGTCCACTCCGCCTTCCAATTGGAGCTGTTCTCGGTAACTGGTCGCACGAGCAGGATGTCCTGGCCCTTGCCCAAGTTATCAAGCGCAGGGCCCAGCGTTTTCGACGCGCTGGCCGCGCGCAGGCGGCCGAGGACGTCGCGCCAGTCCATGTAGCGAGCGTCTGCGACCGGGCCGAGGCTGGTGACGTAGGTCAGTCCGCGCGGCAGGTAGTAGTCGAGCACCGTGAGCCGCTCCGGGTGGGTCGAGACCACAACGTCGCCGCGGCCGAGGAAGCTCTCGACGTCGGCGACGACCCTCTTTTCGGTGGTGACCGGATCGGGCGGCACCCCCTTCGGCAGCCACAGCAGAGCGACGAGCGCCAGGGCGGCGACGCCGAGGCGGCCCGCTCGGGCGAGCCCGACGCCGGCCAGCAGCACGATCGGGCCGACGATCACCGCCATGTAGCGCATGGCCCAGGCCGGCGAGAACTGCGACGCGCTCCAGGCGATCAGCAGCGTGCCGAGCCCGAGCCCGGCGAGGGTGAGCAGCTCGAGCCGCTCGATGTCGCGGCGACGACGGATGATGTGCGAGAGGCCGGTCCCCGCCACGAGCAGAAGTCCGATGACCGGGCCGAGCCCGCCGAGGACCGCGCTGAGCGCGGTGCTCAGATCGGACAGGGTCGGCGTGTTCGACCACGGCGCGGCGGTGTTGCGGGCCTGGAAGGCGAGCGTCGGCACCCACGGCAGCCACACGAGCACGGCGCCGCCGAAGGCGAGCAGCCCGTCGAGCAGGACGGTCCGGCGCCGCTCGCGCCGGGCGCGCGCGATGGCCAGCCACGCCAGCCCTGCGGCGGCGGTGAAGAAGATCGTCCAGTTGTGCGTGTAGAGCATCAGCGCCAGCGCCACCGCAAAGAGCACCGCGTGGCGGCGGTGGTCCAACACGAAGGCGTGCACGAACGCGGTGCCGGCCACGAGTGCCAGCAGCACCATCAGCGAGTACATGCGGGTCTCGTGCGAGTACGTGGTCAGGAACGGGTTGAGCGCAAACAGCCCGGCCACGAACCAACCGGTGCGCGGCCCGAACAGGCTCCATCCCGCCCACAGCCCGACCGGGATGGCCGCCAGCGCGAAGATCAGGGAGAGGACGTGCGTCGCCGCCTCGGACGTGCCGAAGAGGGCCATCCAGACGTGCAGCATCAGGTAGTAGAGGGGCGGCGAGCCGTCGAGGCGCAGCGTCGCCGGGATGTCGGTGAACGCGAACGAGGAGATGCCCACCGAGAGCCCCTCGTCGATCCAGAACGCACCACCGATGCCGCGCGCGCGCAGCGCGAGCGAGACGAGGATCAGGGCGGCAACGAGCGCCGCGCTCGCGACCGGAGTCACGGGCAGGCGAGCGTCGGCCACCCGGGCGCGGGCGAGAGCGAGGGGGGCCATCCGCGCGCGAACGATAGACACTGGCGTCGTCACTGGTTCTCAGCGCTCACGGACAGCTTGCCGAGACCGTCCACCCGCCGACCCGCGCGATCGGACGCAGGCCGCCCGCGGTGGGCGCGGGAGCCGCGGCGTCGGGGGGCTGGAGCACGGGCGGCCCGCGGAAGAAGACCCCCGGCGCGCGCGGTTCGATCCCGACCCGCCCCGTGGCCAGGCCGAGCTCCCAGGCCACGGCCGGAACCTGGAGCGCGGTGGCGTGAGGCTGGCCGCAGGCGAGCACGCGCTCTCGGCCTCCGGCCCGCGCGACGGCCTCGGGGAGCGCGTCGTCGAGCCGCGCTTCGCTGAGGACCTCACGACCGTCACCGGCGAGGTCGGTCGCGGCGGGGATCGAGAGCGCGACAAAGGCCACCGCGAGCAGGAGGGCGAATCCTAGGCGCGCTAGCCGGCCGGCCGGCTCGAGGCGGCGAAAGGCGGCGCGAGCGAACCACCCGAGCCCGACCCCGCCGACGACGCAGGTGAGCGCCAGCGGCACGGCCAGGTAGCGCGAGTTGCCGGCGTAGCCGAGCTCGGTCATGAGGGCCACGAGGGCGAACCACGCCGCGGCGGCGCCCGCGAGGGCGAGCGTGACGCGGGCGGGTCCGGTCCCCCCCGCGAGGGCTGCCGCCCGTGCTCCAGTGGGGCCACGACCCCGGCCGCCCGCGCCGAGGATCCCGACGACCAGCGCCGCGAGGACGCCGAGCTTCGCCGGCCACGGCACGAACCCCTGCGCGCGGTCGAGTACGGCGAGCGCGGGGCGATCGGCAAAGGCGAGGCTGAACAACGTCGGGTCCTGGGCGCGGCTCGCGGCGCGCAGGGGGTCGCCGGCGCCCCACAGCTCGGGCCCCAGCCAGAGCACGGGCAGCAGGGCCATGAGTCCGGTTGCCAGCACACGTGCGCGCGGTTCGCGGACGAACACGAAGAGCGCATACAGTCCGAGGAAAGGCCAGGTCTCCGGGCGCAGAAGGCCGGCGGCGAACCCGAGCGCGAGCGCCTCCCGGCGCCGGCCGTCGAGGTGGCGATCGAGCGCCAGCACGACGAGGGCTACGAGCAGCCCCTCGGAGTAGCCGATGGCCGAGCCGCGGAGGTAGCCGCCGGAGAGCGCCAGGCCGGCCGCCGCGAGCACTCCGGCGGCGGTGCCCCCGAGGCGCCGCGCCAGCCGGAAGGCGGCCACGAGCCCCAGCAGCGCGCCGGCGCGGGCCACGATCAGCCACAGCTCCGGCGCCGCGTCACCGAACAGGGAGAACGGCGTGGTGAACAGGACCGGCAACGGCTTCCACGAGGGTCCGAAGCGGGTGTCGAGCTCGAGGGCGGCGACCTCGCGCCCCCAGACGATCCACGCCCACGGGTCGTAGCTGGGCGTGGAGGGAAGGAGCAGCGACAGTGCGGCCAGCGTGAGACAGACGACGACGGCGCGCCCCAGCTTGGGCCGTGCGAGCCGGGAGCCGCGGTCCACCTCGCGGCGGTCGCGCTCCCCAATGGTGGCGGCCGGCCGTCGGGCGCCGATGAGTGCGCTCAGAACCATGTGCGGCCCAAGTGTGGCGCGTGTCCGCCGCTGACCGGGTAACGGGTCGACCCGGGGCACGCTAGGCTGCCGCCGCGCGAACGATGGCCGACGCCGATCCGATCCCGCTGCCCATCCCGGACGACGTCGAGCACGCCGCGTTCGTGCCCACTCCGCCGGGCGAGGACCGCCCGCCCGAGCGCCGGTGGTGGGGACGCCACCTGCACGAGCTCCGTTGGCAGGCCGAGCTCACCCTGCTGCTCGTCGACCCGGTCTACCGCGGCGTCGGCGTCGCGCCCGGCGACGGCTCGCCGGTGCTCCTCATCCCCGGCTTCCTGGCCGGGGACGAGTCGCTGCGCGTGCTCGCCGGCTGGCTCGAGCGCATCGGCTACGACGCGCGGCGCTCCGGCATCCGCCTGAACGTCGACTGCTCCGATCGCGCCCTCGATCGGCTCGAGGCCAAGCTCGAGCGCATCGACCGCGAGACCGGCCGCCGCACCGCGCTGATCGGCCACAGCCGCGGCGCCCACTTCGTCAAGGCGCTGGCCCACCGCCGGCCCGAGCTCGTATCCCAGGCCATCTCGCTCGGGGCGGGGCTCGACTCCCCGTTCGACATCAGCCTGCCCACGAAGGCCGCGGTGGCCGCCGTCTCGGCCGTGCACCGCCGCACCACCGATCGTGCGAACCGCCACGGCTGCCTGACCGACACCTGCGGCTGCCGCTTCGCGCTCGACTACTCCGCCCCCTTCCCCGCGAGCGTCCCGTTGACCTCGATCTACTCACGTGGCGACGGCGTGGTCTGGTGGGAGGCCTGCCTGGTCCCCTACGCCCGCTGTGTCGAGGTGACCGGCAGCCACGTCGGGCTGGCCTGCAATCGCAAGGCCTATCGCGCGATCGCCGAGACGCTCGCCGGCCCCGGCGCGGTGGCCGTCGAGGGCGCCGACACGACCGCGGCCGGCGCCGGGCGCCGGCACACGGTCGCGGCCGCCCGCTAGCCCGCCAACTGGCTCGCGGGCTCCGGTCGCTCTGAGGTCTCGCCGACCGCGTCGGGCTGCTCGGCGATCAGCGGCCCGTACCCCGACGGGTCGAGGATGCCCTCCTCGAGCCACTCGTAGCGGCCGTCGAGGACGCCCATCGCGAGCTCGTAGTTGTCCTCGTCGTCGTTGAACCAGAGGGCGGTGAACAGCTCGTCGACTCGCCGGCGGGCCTGCTTGCAGAAGACGTCCGCGAGCTCCTTGGCCTGCTCGGCGCGCTCGGGGTGCTCGTTGGCGATGGTGTTCGCGTAGACGACCGTCGAGGAGATCGCGAACAGCTCGGCGCCGATGTCCACCACTCGCCCGAGTCGGGCCTGCTTCTTCTCGAGCGCCGCCTGCCAGCGGTTCATAAGGTAGAAGATCGAGCGCGCCAGCTTGCGCGAGTTGCGCTCGACGAACCTCAGGTGGGCCCCGAGCTCGCCGAACTCGGAGAACGAGCCCGGCGCCTGGCCCTTGCCGACCACGAGGCCGGGGAACCACTTCCCGTAGAAGATCCCGGCCGCGATCGCCGCCTTGCCCTTGTCCTTGAGCTCGACGTCGGGCTCGAGGATGTCGCCGGCGACCTGGAGGTGCTGGTCGACGGCCTCGCGGGCGATCATCAGGTGCATGATCTCGGTCGAGCCCTCGAAGATCCGGTTGATGCGCATGTCGCGCATCGCCTGCTCGACGGGGATCGGCTTCTCGCCGCGGGCCTTGAGCGACTCGGCGGTCTCGTAGCCGCGCCCGCCGCGGACCTGCATCAGCTCGTCGACGATCTGCCACCCCAGCTCGGAGCCGAGGAGCTTGGCGATCGACGCCTCGATGCGGATGTCGTTCTGCTTGTCGTCGGCGAGGCGGCTGGCCACGTCGAGCATGGCCTCGAGGCCGAAGGCGGTGGCCGCGATGAACGAGATCTTCTTGGCCACGGCCTCGTGCTTGCCGACCGGCTGACCCCACTGAACGCGCTCTGCGGCGTACTCGCGAGCGACCTTCGTCGCCCACTTGCCGGCCCCGACGCAGATCGCTGGCAGGGCGAGGCGGCCCGTGTTGAGCGTCGCGAGCGCGATCTTGAGGCCCTGGCCCTCCTTGCCGATCAGGTTGTCCTTCGGCACGAAGACGTCGTCGAGCAGCGTCACCGAGTTCTCGATCCCGCGCAGGCCCATGAACTGGTTGCGGTTCTCGACGACGACGCCCTCGGAGTCGTAGGGGAGGATGAAGCAGGAGATGCCGCCCTTGTGGCCCTCGCGCTTCGGCACCTGGGCCATGACCACGACCACGTCGGCGATCGCGCCGTTCGTGGCCCAGAGCTTGCGGCCGTTGAGCACGTAGCCCGATCCGTCGCTCGTCGGCTCGGCGGTGGCGGCGAGGCGCGCGGGATCGGAGCCGACGTCGGGCTCGGTGAGCAGGAAGGCGGACACATGATCCTTGGCGACCTTCGGCAGCCACTCGCGCTTCTGCTCCTCGGAGCCCGCGAGGCGCAGCGGCTCGGCCACGCCGATCGACTGGTGGGCCGAGAGGAAGGTCGAGAGCGACCCGTGGTAGGCGCCGGCCAGCGTGAGCGCCTGGTTGTAGCTGACCTGGGAGAGGCCGAGCCCGCCGTACTCCTCGGGCACCTTCATGCCGAGCGCGCCGAGCTCCTTGAGCCCATCCATGACGTGTTCGGGGATCCGCGCCTCGCGCTCGAGCTCGAGCGGGTCGACGTCGTTCTCGAGGAAGGTCCGCAGCTGCGCGATGAAGCGCTTGCCCTTTTCGAGCTCCGTGCGGTCGAGCTTGGGCTGGGGATGGATCAGGTCGAGACGGAAGTTGCCCATGAAGAGCTCCTTGCAGAAGCTCGGCAGCTTCCACTCGCTCTCACGGGCCTGCTCGGCTACGTCCCTTGCCTGTTTCTCCGATACCTGTGTGGCCACCGTGCGCCTCCTGATCTCTCGTTGCCCGTGCTGCACGCTACGAGACGTCGACCTCGGATAGTGCCCACGGCCGCGCGTCACCTCATCGCGTCGCAGCGGATAATGGCACGCTCATGCCCTACGCCCCCTACGGTCCCCGGCTCTACTACGAACGCCACGGCAGCGGCGAGCCGCTGCTGTTCATCACCGGATTCACCATCTCGGCGGCGGTGTTCGAGCCGGTGCTGCCGATGTACGCCGAGCACTTCGACGTAATCACCTACGACAACCGCTGGTCCGGCCGCTCGCCCAAGCCGTTGCGGCTCACCTCGATCCCCGAGCTCGCCGCCGACGCCGCCGGGCTGCTCGAAGCGCTGGAGGTCGAGAGCGCGCACGTGTACGGGCTGTCGATGGGAGCGATGATCGCCCAGGAGCTGGCGCTGCGGTTTCCCGAGCGCGTACGCGGCCTCATCCTCGGCGGCGGGACGCCGGGAGGGCCCCGTGCGGTTCTTCCCTACCTCGGACAGCTCCGGTCGATCCTCGCCCACGCCGCGACCAAAATGCCGCGCGAGGAGTTCCCGTGGATCGGCGCGTTTCTCTTCTCGGACGAGTTCCGCCGCGAGCACCCCGAGCAGGTGCGCGAGCTCGTGCCCCTGTTCGTGCGCCACTTCGCGCCGCCCTGGGGGATCAACGCGCACTGGTGGGCAACGGTCTTCCACGACACCGTCTCGCGGCTCGGCCAGGTCCAGGCGCCGACGCTCGTCATGCAGGGCGGCGAGGACGGGATGGCGCCGTTCGGGGTCGCAGAGCTGCTCGCCGAGCGGATTCCCGAGGCGGAGCTCGCCATCGTGTCGGGCTCGGGGCACGCCTACCCGCTGGAGCAGCCCGAGGAGTCGCTGCGGATCCTGCTCGAGTGGCTCGAGGCGCGCTCGCCGATCCCGGCCGGAGCACCGCGAGAGGACCTCGCGGTCCACGTGGAGCCACTCACTCGCGCGCTGGCGCTGCAGATCGGCGCCCTGCGCACCGGCCACAGCCTGGCGGGGTGGGCCACCGATCTGTTGCGCGGATCGAACGGGCGGGGCTCGCTCGCGGCGGGCGAAGGCGAACGGCCGGCGCCTAGGCCTTCGCGCTGACCTCGGCCTTGCCCTCGACCACGTCGCCGCCGTCCTGGACGAGCTTCGCCTCGACCTGCGCGACGCCGTCCTCGACCTCCCGGACCCGGCCCTGCACGCTCAGCTCCTTCTCGGGGAAGCCGGGCGCCTTGAACTCGACCGCGAGGCGCTTGAGGCGACGTGGGTCGCCGTCGCCGACCTCGGCCACCGCGCGCGCCATAACGGTCATCATGTAGAGCCCGTGCAGGATGTTGCTCGGCTGGCCGAGCGCCCTGGCGCTCTCGGGGTCGACGTGGATCGGGTTGAAGTCGCCCGAGGCGCCCGCGTAGCGGTGCGGCAGGAAGCGGTCGGGCAGGACGCGCAGGTCGGGGACGGGGTTTCCGGTCTTCGCCATCGCTCAGCCTCCCAGGACCATCATGGTCCAGGTCGCGTGCACGGTCTCGTCGCCGCGGTCGTTGTGGGCGCGCGACTCGAAGGTGTAGGTCGCCTTCTTGCGGCCCTCCTGGACGTCGGCGAGCTCGGTCTCGGTGGTGATCACGTCGCCGGCGCAGACCGGTGCCGACCAGCGGAAGTCCTGCCCGACGTGGAGCATCTTCGACAGGTCGATGCCGACCTCGGGATCCTCGATCGCGGGCCACAGCGAGCGGTGCGTGTAGACCACGGCGAACATCGGCGGCGCCACGAGATCGCGGAACCCGGCCTTGCGCGCGGCCTTGGGGTCGATGTGGATCGCGTGGCGCTCCTGGACCGCCTCGACGAACTCCCTGATCTTCTCGCGGCCGACCTCGTAGTCGACCGCCGGCCAGCTCTTCTCCAAGGTCTCCCCCCGTCGAGCGAGTTGCGCCGTGAGTGTACGGGGCGAGGCGCCGACGCGGCTACTCACGGGCGATTAGACTCGGAGATTCGAGGGCAGCGTTCAGGGGCGAAGGGCGAGCGCCGCTCGTTCTGCCAGGAGAGAGAAGAGAGGACCATGGCCACGCGCGAGAGCACACGCAACGGGGCGGCCAGAAACGGTCGCCGGACGAATGGGTCGAAGAACGGCGCCGGCACCGGAGCAAGCTCGAAGCCGCGCGCCGGCCAGCGCCCCGCCGGCGAGGCGGTCGTCAAGGACGTGGCGCTCGGTTCGGGCCCGGGCAGCCTTCCGGGCCTCGCGGCGGCGAAGTTAGGCGCGAAGCTCGCTCTTCGTCCTCAGGCGCTGGCCAAGCGCGGACTCGGGCTCGCGGCGGAGCTCTCGAAGGTCGCGATCGGCAGCTCGGAGCTCGAGCCCGAGAAGGGCGACCGCCGCTTCAAGGACAAGGGCTGGAAGCTCAACCCCGCCTTTCGCCGCGTCCTGCAGACCTACCTCGCCTCGGGGCAGGCCCTCGACGGGCTCGTCTCCGACGCCGAGCTCGACAAGCGCTCGGACGAGCGCGTGCGCTTCTTCACCTCGAACCTGACCGACGCGCTCGCGCCCTCGAACTTCCCGCTGCTCAACCCCACCGTGCTCAAGGCGGTGATCGACTCGGGCGGACTCAACTTCGTGCAGGGCGCGCGCCAGTTCGTCACCGACTTCAGCTCGCGGCCGTTCCTGCCCGCCTCGGTCGACCAGAGCCAGTTCAAGGTCGGCGAGGACCTCGGCGTGACGCCGGGCGCGGTTGTCTACCGCAACGAGGTCTTCGAGCTGATCCAGTACGACCCGAAGACCGACAAGGTACGCGAGAAGCCGCTGCTGGTCGTCCCGCAGATGATCAACAAGTACTACATCATCGACCTCGCGCCGGGCCAGAGCGTAATCGAGTGGGCGGTCGGGCAGGGCCAGCAGACCTTCCTGATCTCATGGCGCAACCCGGGCGCCGAGCACTCCGACTGGAACTACGACACCTACTGCCAGGCGGTGCTCGACGCCCTCGACGCCGCCGAGGCGATCACCGGCTCGGACCAGACGCACCTGATGGGTCTGTGCGCCGGCGGCACTATCGCCACCATGGTCGCCGCCCATCTCGCCGCCACCGGTCGTCAGGAGCGGCTCGGCGGCCTGACCCTCGCCGTCAACGTGCTGGACACCTCGAAGTCGACCAGCGCCGATTCCTTCCTCGACGAGGCCACCGGCGGCCTGGCGATGATCGAGTCGGCGCGCAAGGGCTACCTCAGCGGAAAGAGCCTGGCCGAGCTGTTCGCGTGGATGCGCCCCAACGACATGATCTGGGGCTACTGGGTCAACAACTACCTGCTCGGCCAGCCGCCGCCGGCCTGGGACATCCTCTACTGGAACTCCGACCAGACGAACATGCCCGCCGCGCTGCACCGTGACTTCGTCCAGCTCGGGCTCGAGAACAAGATGGTCGAGCCGGGTGGAATCGAGGTGCTGGGGACGCCGATCGACATCTCGAAGATCACCGTCGACTCCTACCTCCTCGCCGGCATCGCCGACCACATCTCGCCGTGGGAGGCGGCCTACCGCACGACTCAGCTGATCGGCTCCGAGCCGCGCTTCGTGCTCTCGACGAGCGGTCACATCGTGGCCATGGTCAACCCGCCGGGCAAGGACAAGGCCAACTACAAGGTCAACGAGTCGAACCCGGAGGACCCCGGGGACTGGCTCAAGACGGCGACCACGCACGAGGGCTCCTGGTGGCCGGACTGGACCGCCTGGCTCGGCGAGCGCTCCGGCAAGAAGCACAAGGCGCCCCGGGAGCCGGGAGGCAACGGCTACCCGGTACTCGGCGAGGCGCCGGGGACCTACGTTCGCCAGTAGGTCCGAGCGCCGTCCCGAAGCTATGAACGAGCTCGAGGGCCGTACCGTCTTCATGTCGGGCGGTAGCCGGGGGATCGGTCTCGCCATCGCCAACCGGCTCGGCCGCGAAGGCGCCCGGGTCGCGCTCATGGCCAAGACCGACCAGCCCCACCCGCAGCTCCCGGGCACGGTTCACACCGCCGCCGAGGAGATCCGGGAGGCCGGCGGCGAGGCGCTGGCGCTGGTCGGAGACGTCCGCGACGCCGATCAGGTCGAGCGGGCGGTCGAGCAGACCGTCGAGCGCTTCGGCGGGATCGACATCGTCGTCAACAACGCCAGTGCGATCAACCTGGCGCCGATCGGAGAGCTCGAGGTCAAGCGCTTCGACCTGATGCAGTCGGTGAACGCTCGCGGGACCTTCGTGGTGACGAGGGCCTGCCTTCCGCACCTGCGCGAGTCCGAGCGCGCGCACGTGTTGAGCTTGAGCCCTCCCCTCTCCACCGACGCGCGCTGGCTCGCGAACCACGCGGCCTACACCCTGTCGAAGTACGGCATGACGATGCTCACGCTCGGCGTGGCCGCGGACGAGGCCGGCGCGGGCGTCGGCGCGAACTGCCTGTGGCCGCGAACGATGATCGCCACTGCGGCGGTGCAGAACCTGCTCGGCGGCGACGAGGCCATGCAGCGCTCTCGCACGCCCGCGATCGTCGCCGACGCGGCGTTCGAGATCCTCCGCCGCGACCCGCGCGATTGCACGGGCAACACCTTCATGGACGACGAGGTCCTCGCCGAGGCCGGGACCACCGATCTCTCGGCCTACGCGGCGAGCGAGGATGCCGACCTCCAGCTCGACCTGTTCGTGGAGGGCTGGGACTCCGCCGCGACGCAGGCCTAGCGGCTCGTCTGCCGGATCAGGCGGACCGGGTCGGGCGGCGCGCCGGCCGCCCCCCACTTCGAGGCGAGGCGGCGCGCGATGCGGACGACCGTCGCGGCAGCTGCGCGAGGAGCTCCCGCGCCGTGGGCCCGCGGAGCTGCTCGGCCACCGTGCGGCGAGCCACCTCGACGACCCGCCGGCGCCGGGCGACGCTCGGACTCATGAGGTTCGCTCCCATCACCGCCAGGTCCTCGGGGCCGGGCTGGATCAGTACGACGCCGGTCCCGCGGGCGCGCAGCTTCTTCGCTTCGCTGCCCAGCCGGCGACCCGACTGCCGGCGCACGGCGTTGGCTACGAGCTCGAGCGGACCGCGCCCGCTCGACAGCTCACGCGTCGAGGTGGGATTGAGGCAGATCACCAGGTCGAGCCCCTGATCCCTGAGCACGTCGAGGTTGGAGGTCGAGTACATCCCCCCGTCGACGTAGTGGCGCCCCGCGATCTTCACCGAGCGGTAGGTCCCGGGGATCGCGCACGAGGCGGCCACGGCCTCGGGAAGCGCGGCCGGCGGCGCGCCCTCGCGGCCGAACGCCACGCGGCGACCCGTGGCGTGGTCGCAGGCGACGACCCACAGGTTGGGATGGACGTCGAAGCCGTGCGGTGCCGCCCGGCGGATCGTCTCGGCCAGGCCGTCGGTCGAGAAGATCCCGGCGGGCAGCCACGCTGAGTAGAGCGCCGCCGGCGTGTGCCGGTAGGGCCTCGCGGTGGTGGCAAAGGCCAGGCTCCAGGAGCCGAGGCCGAAGCGTGGCAGCCCGCCGTGGAGCCGGAACGGCGACAGCTCGATGATCTCCGGCGGCGCCCAGGCCGCCGAGGCGCCGTGACTCGATCCGGACTCGGCCGAGGAGAAGGGTCGGCGCGCCGCGAGAAGCGATGCGGCGATCGACCCGGCGGAGGTGCCGACCAGGTGGTCGGCATCGGCGGGATCCCAGCCGGTCTCCTCGGCGAGGGCCTGCAGGCCGGCGGCCAGCCACGCGCCGCCGACCAGGCCGCCGGCCCCGAGGACGAGCCCGACCCTCACTCGGCCCCAGCGCTCAGGTGAACGCCCCTACGCCCGTGATGTCGCGCCCGACGATCAGGGACTGGATCGTCTCGGTGCCCTCGAAGGTGTGGATGGCCTCGATGTCGGCCATGTGGCGCATGACGTGGTAGTCGAGCAGGATGCCGTTGCCGCCGAGCATGTCGCGAGCCTCGGCGATCACCTCGCGCGCCTTGCGGGTGTTGTTCATCTTGGCCAGACCGGCGATCGTGTCGGTGGCGTGGCCGGCCTCGGCCAGCCGGGCGATGCGGAAGCAGTAGAGCTGCATCGAGGTGACCTCGGCCAGCATCCGCGCCAGCCGGTTCTGGATCAGCTGGAAGCCGGCGAGCGGCTGGCCGAACTGCTCGCGC
>CADCVU010000096.1 GCA_902806245.1 uncultured Solirubrobacterales bacterium | reverse complement strand
CGCCGCCGTGGACGACGAGGCCTACGAGCGTCTGGTGAGCGCCTGGGAGCGCGAACTCGGCGCCGCGGGTGCCGCAGAGGCCGACGTGCTCCACCTCCACCACCTGACGCCGATGAACGAGGCGGCGGCACGCTCCTTCCCGAAGATCCCGGTCGTCGGGCACCTGCACGGCACCGAGCTGCTCATGCTCGACGCCATCGACCGCGGGCCGCCGGAGGGCTGGACCCACGCCGCGGCGTGGGCGGAGCGCATGCGTGGCTGGGCGCAGCGCTGCGAGCGGCTGCTCGTGCTCTCTCCGGACGCGGTGAGCCGCGTCCCCGACCTCGTCGGAGTCGAGCCCGAGCGCGTGGTCTGGGCCCCCAACGGCTTCGAGCCCGAGGGCTTCGACCGCCGGCCGCTCGCCGGGTCCGACCGGCTCGAGCTGTGGCGGCGCTGGCTGGTGAGCGAGCCGCGCGGCTGGCGGCCCGGCGAGGACGCGGGCAGCGTCGCCTACGGGGAGGAGGATCTGGCGCCCTTCGGCGGCGGCGAGTCGCCGGTGCTGCTCTACGTCGGGCGCTTCACCGAGGTCAAGCGGTTGCCGTTGCTCGTGCGCGCGTACGCGCGCGCCCGCGAGCGCTTCGAGCAGCCGGCGCCGCTCGTCCTGCTGGGCGGGCACCCCGGCGAGTGGGAGGGCCAGCACCCGATCGAGGCCATCGAGGAAGCCGGGCTCGACGACGTGTTCCTGACCGGCTGGCGCTCCCACGACGAGCTCCCCGACGCCCTCAACGCCGCCGACGTGACCGTGCTCGCATCGGTCCACGAGCAGTTCGGCCAGGTGCTCGTCGAGGGGATGGCCTGCGGCCTGCCGGCCATCGCCGTGAACGCCCACGGCCCGGCGACGATCATCGAGGCGGGGGAGACCGGCTGGCTCGTCCCTCCCGACGACGAGGCCGCGCTCGCCGACGCCCTGGTCGAGGCGGTCAACGGGCGCGAGCGGCGCGTCGCCTCTGGCGAGGCTGCCTACGAGCGCAGCCGCGCGCGTTACGCCTGGCCGGCGCTGGCCGAGGGCGTCGTGCGCGTGTACGACGACGTGCGCCGCGGTCGCGAGCCGGAGGGCGGCGCGCTCGCTGGACTGCCCGAGCCCGAGTCCTGAGCCGGGGCGTGCGCCGCGCAGGAGCCGGGTAGAGGCTCAGGCGATGACGAGCACGGACCTTCGCGTCGACGTTCGTGCCCCGGTCGAGGGCCGCGACGCCGAGGTCCTGACCGACGACGCCCTCGCCTTTCTGGCCGGGCTGCACCGCGCGTTCGACGCGCGCCGCCGCGACCTGCTGGCCCGCCGGGCCGAGCGCCAGGCCCGCCTCGACATGGGCGGAGCGCTCGACTTCCTCACTGAGACGCGCGAGATCCGCGAGGGCGACTGGAAGGTCGCGCCGGCGCCCGAGGACATGCAGCGCCGCCGCGTCGAGATCACCGGGCCGACCACCGCGAAGATGGTCATCAACGCGCTCAACTCCGGCGCCGACGGCTTCATGGCCGACTTCGAGGACTCGAACTCGCCCACCTGGGCCAACGTGCTCGGCGGGCAGGTCAACCTGATCGACGCGATCGAGGGCCGGCTCAGCTTCGACGATCCCGACAAGGGCGAGTACCGCCTCGGCGACGAGCTCGCCACGATCATTCCGCGCCCGCGCGGCTGGCACCTCGACGAGAAGCACCTGTCGATGGATGGCCGCTCGATGTCGGGCTCGCTCGTCGACGCCGGGCTCTATCTCTTCCACAACGCCCGCCGCCTGCTCGATCGTGGCTCCGGACCCTACTTCTACGTGCCCAAGCTCGAGAACCACCTCGAGGCGCGGCTGTGGAACGACGTCTTCCGCCACGCCGAGGACGAGCTCGGGCTCGACCGCGGGACCGTCAACGTCACCGTGCTCGTCGAGACCATCCCCGCCGTCTTCGAAATGCACGAGATCCTCCACGAGCTGCGCGAGCGGCCCGCCGCCCTGAACGCCGGGCGCTGGGACTACATCTTCTCGATGATCAAGTCCTTCCGCGAGCGACCGGAGTTCGTGCTGCCCGACCGCGGCAAGGTGACGATGACCGTGCCGTTCATGCGCGCCTACACCGAGCTGCTCGTGGCCACCTGCCACCGCCGCGGCGCCCACGCCATCGGCGGCATGGCCGCCTTCCTGCCGAGCCGCACCGACGAGGAGGCAAACCGCCAGGCCGGCGAGAAGCTGCGCGAGGACAAGTCCCGCGAGGCCGGCGACGGCTTCGACGGCACCTGGGTCGCGCACCCGGACTTCGTCGCGGCCGCGCTCGAGGAGTTCGACGCCGTGCTCGGCGATCGCCCCAGCCAGGTCGACCGCCAGCGCGACGACGTCGAGGTCAGCGCGGAGGACCTGCTCGACCCCACCTCGGCCGGGGGCGCCGAGGAGATCACCGAGGCCGGCCTGCGCAGCAACGTCAACGTCGGCATCCAGTACATCTCCTCGTGGCTGCGCGGCAACGGGGCGGCCGGGATCTACGGTCTGATGGAGGATGCGGCCACGGCGGAGATCGCGCGCGCCCAGGTCTGGCAGTGGCTGCGCCACGAGTGCAGGCTCGAGGACGGCCGGGAGATCACCCGCGACCTCGTCCGCGAGCTCGAGACCGAGGAGCTCGAACGCATCCGCTCCGAGATCGGCGACGACGAGTGGTTCCAGCGCGAGGGGCGGCCGGGGCTCTCGCGCGACCTGTTCGAGCAGGTGGCGCTGGCCGAGGAGTTCGTCGACTTCCTCACGCTGCCGGCGTACCAGCACTTGGACTGAGCGCCGCGCGCGCGGGAAGGACGTTTCAACCCGTCCCCTCCGCCCTCGCGCCGGGTCCCTCGCGTAGCCTGAAGAGGCGAGCGATCGCTTCGTCGGGAGTCATCTCGGCGCGCCGGAGGAGGGACAGCAGGGCGGCCTCGGGCTCGCTCACCGGACGTTCGGCGTCGTCGGGACCCATCAGCCGGCCGGGCTCGACCTCGAGCACGTCCGCCACCGCGAGGTAGACGTACAGCGGCGAGCTGGCCCAGCCACGCTCGAGCCGCGACAACGACGCGACGCTGTACTGACCGCCGTAGGGGCGGTAGAGCAGGTCGGAGACGTTCCGGAGCGTAAGATCCTTGGCGCGCCTGATCCGCCGCACCCGATCGCCGACGATGATCGACCACTCGCAGTGGTACGGGTCACGCCAGCGCGGCACGCCCCGGTACCCGTGCGCGAGACCGCTCACGTAGATGCCACTGCGCATGCGGTAGGAAGGCGAGGGGACGCTTCTTTTCGCCCCCTGGCGAATCGGCGCAAGGCATTCGCACCTCACGCGACGAGCTTGCGTCCGGCGCGCATCTTTCGCACGAGGTGCAAGAACTTATTGCCGATCGCCCAGCGTGTGCGGGGGAGGGCCCGAAGCCGGCGTCAGCGACGACCGGCTGCTCTCGTAGCCTCGACGGCATGGCCGAGGGCTTCGACTATCGCGTCCGGCGCTCCGAGCGGGCGCGGCACGCGCGTGTGGTCGTCAAGCCCGAGGGAGATGTCGAGGTCGTCCTCCCGAGGCGGATGGCGCTCCGTCACGCCGCGCCGCTCGTGGCCGAGAAGCGCCGCTGGATCGAGCGCACGCTGCGCCGCTTCGAGGCGGCGCGCGAGGCCGCGCCGGTTCGACTCGAGCACGGCGGCGTTGTGCCCTACCTCGGCCGGGAGCTGACGTTGCGCGTCCGCGTCGAGCCCGGACGCTCGCGCGCCCGCGTCGCTCGGCGGGGGCACGCGCTCGAGGTCGCCGTGGGCCGCGCTGGGCCGGAGCCGCTGCGCGACGCACTCGAGCGTTGGTACCGGCGTGAGGCTCGCGCCGTGATCGAGCCGCGGCTCGACGCCGCGACGCGCCGAGCCGGACGCTCCTACCGCACGCTCTCCATCCGCGCCCAGCGGACCCGCTGGGCGAGCTGCTCGTCCTCGGGCACGATGAGCTTCAACTGGCGTCTGCTGCTCGCGCCGATCGAGATCCTCGACTACGTCGTCGAGCACGAGGTCGCCCATCTGGAGGTCCCCGACCACTCGCGACGGTTCTGGGCGCTGGTCGGGCGGCGGTGCCCGGACTTCCGCGACCGCGAGCGCTGGCTGCGCCGTCACGGAGCGTCCCTGCGCCTCTGAGCCCGGTCGGCGCCGCGAGCCGACTGCGACAATCCGCGCCGTGCCGGCGGCTCGCTCCCAACGCTCGCGCGGTTCCTCCTCGTCCGCGCCGGAGGCCTCGCCGGTCCCGCGCGAAGCCTGGCTGCGCCTCGCCGCCTGCACCGGCGCGGCGGCGCTGCTGCAGATCGACGGCACGCTGATCACCGTCGCCCTGCCCCAGGTCGGCAGCGCGCTGTCGGTCGGCGCGGGGCCGCTTGCCGGAGTGCTCACCGCCTACTTCGTGGCCTACGCGCTCGCCCTCTTCCCCGGTGGACGACTCGTCGATCGCCTCGGCTCGCGGCAGCTGGCGCTCACCGGCCTCGGGGCGTTCGCGGCGGGGGCGCTGGTGGGCGCACTCGCGCCCAGCTTCGAGGTCCTGATCGGCTCGCGGGTTCTGCAGGGCGTGGGTGCCGGGCTGGTCAGCCCGGCCGCACTCGCCGGCGCGGTCAGCGCGTTCCCCCCCGAGCGCCGCGGTGCCGCCCTCGGGATCTGGGGAGCGGGCTCGGGCGTGGCCAACCTGATCGGCCCCCTGCTCGGCGGAATCCTGACCGTCGCTTTCGGCTGGCGGGCCAACTGGTGGGCGCTCTTGCCGCTCTCGGTCGCCGCCGCGGTGGCGATCTGGGCCGTGGTGCCCCGCACCGTCCGGGTCGACGAGTCCCCACAGCTCGGGGGACTGCGCCAGCGGGCAGTGGCGGCGGCCACGCTCGTGGCCACGCTCACCTTCACGATCCTCATCGGCACCTTCTTCCTCGCTCAGCAGTACCTCCAGGAGGTCCAGGGCCTATCGGCGCTCGGCGCCGGCTCGACCTTGATGTTCGTGGCGGTGCTCGTGGCCGTGGCGGCGCCGCTCGCTGGGCGCCTCGCCGACGCGCGCGGCGAACGTCTGCCGGCGCTGCTCGGGTTCGCGGGCGCTGGCCTCGGACTCGCCGTGCTGGGCCTGGGGGCGGTTCCGCTCGGCGGCGCGAGCGCGCTGCCGCTGCTCGGGCTCGTCGGCCTTGGCCTGGGACTGCTCTTCGCGCCGACCTCGCGGGCCGCGCTCAACGCCGTCGCCGAGAGTCGCCACGGCCGCGTCTCGTCCGTGCTGTCGCTGGGGCGCCTGCTCGGGGCGGCGGCGGGTGCGGGGTTGGCCGGCGTAGCCCTGGCCCCGGGAGTGACCACGGCGAACGTGCGTGCCGCCCTGCTGGCCGGAGCGGCCCTGTGTCTGGTGGCCGGGCTGCCGGGCGCGATGGCGCTCGGGACGGGCTCACGGTCGCGGTCGGGAGCAGAGCCCGCGCCGATCGGTTGAGTCCACCGCGCGCGACCGCGTCGGCGAGCTACGCCCCGGCGCCCACGCCGCCGCGACCCTCGCCGCCCGCGAAGCGCGCCGCGCCCCGCTGGGCCACCTCGAAGACCTCGAAGCCGACCTCGGCCTCCAGCCTCAGCCCCTCCTCGAAGGTCAGCCCGATCCCCTCCAGCGCGGCCCGGCGGTCCGAGAGCATCGTCTCCTGCGGGAAGCGGGCGAGCGCCTCGGCGATCTCGAGCGCGCGCTCGAGGTGGCGGCCGGGCTCGACGATCTCGGTGAGGAGGCCCATCGCGAGGGCCTCCTCGGCGGCGACCATGCGACCGGTGAGGATCATGTCGAGGGCGCGACCGAGGCCGACGAGCCGCGGCAGCCGCTGGGTGCCGCCGTCGATCAGGGGCACTCCGAAGCGCCGCTCCGGGAAGCCGAGGGTCGATCCGCCGGTCGCCACGCGCAGGTCGCACCACAGAGCGAGTTCGAGCCCGCCGGCCAGGCACCAGCCCGAGATCGCCGCGATCGCCGGCTTCGAGGGGGTCCGCCGGGTGAAGCCGAGCGGTCCCTCGGGGAGCATGAGGCGCGGCACGAACGACTCGATGGCCTTGAGGTCCGCGCCGGCGCAGAAGGCCTCCTCGCCCCCGCCGGTGAGGACGAGCACGCGCGCTTCGTCGTCGGCCTCGAAGCGCTCGACCGCGGCGGCCAGCAGCTCGGCGGTGGGACCGTCGACGGCGTTGCGGCGCTCGGGGCGGTCGATGGTGAGCACCGCGGCCGCTCCGCGGCGCTCGTACCCGACCGGCGGGCGCTCGGCGCTCAGCGCCCTACCAGCCCGAGACGCGGCGCTCGGAGGCCGCCTTGCGGCGCGCCTTGCGCTTGTCGAGCGCACCCTGGAGCAGGCTGAGCAGCAGCGCCACGACCGGGAAGAAGAGGATCACGCCCATCGAGAAAGCGGTGATGATGCGGTCGTTGGCCTCGCCGAGGAAGCCCTCGCCGTCGTCGGTACCGGCGCCGAGCACGGGCGCCGCAGTGGCCAGCAGGAGCCCGAGGGTCACGAGCAGCGTGGGGATGAGGGTGCGGCGCATTCCGAAGCGGAGGATACCGCTCGGAACGGGTAGTCTGGCCGCCCGTGAGCGCCGATTCCCTCTTCTGCTACGTCGAGATCCCCAAAGGGAGCCGCAACAAGTACGAGTACGACGAGGAGATCGGCGCGATCAAGCTCGACCGTCTCCTCTACTCGTCGATCGTCTATCCGACCGACTACGGCTACATCCCGGACACGTTGGGCCAGGACGGCGACGCCCTCGACGCCATGGTCTGCGTCACCGAGCCGACCTTCCCGGGCTGCATGATCGAGGTCAAGCCGATCGCCCTCTTTCGCATGAGCGACGAGGCGGGGGTCGACGACAAGGTGCTGTGCGTGCCGATCAGCGATCCCACGTGGAGCACGCTCGAGAAGCTCGATGACCTGCCGAAGCAGATGACCCAGGAGATCACCCACTTCTTCTCGGTCTACAAGGACCTCGAGCAGAAGACCGTCGAGGTCGACGGGTGGTTCAGCCGCGAGGACGCCGAGCACGAGGTCGAGGAGGCGCGCCGGCGCCACCGCGAGCACTCGGGCTGAGCGCCCGCCGTCGCCGTGGCCGCGCCCGGCGCGCCGGCGGCCCTGGACGACCGGCGGCTACCCTCCCGCGGCCGTGTCACTGCTCGAGGCCATCGTGCTCGGCATCGTCCAGGGCCTCACCGAGTTCCTGCCGGTCTCGAGCACCGCACACCTGCGCATCGTTCCGGCCTTCTTCGGCTGGGAGGATCCCGGCGCGGCCTTCACCGCAGTGACCCAGCTCGGGACCATGGTCGCGGTGCTCGCCTACTTCCGCGCCGATCTCTGGCGGATCGCCCGCGCGTGGACGACCTCGGTGGTCCGTCGACAGCGGCCGGCGAGCCTGGACGCGCGCCTCGGCTGGTACATCGTCATCGGCACCGTCCCGATCGTCATCTTCGGGGTGCTGTTCGAGCGCCAGATCGAGACCGGAGCGCGGAGCCTGTACCTCATGGGCACGACCCTGATCGTCCTCGGCTTCATCCTGCTCCTGGCCGAGCGCGTCGGATCGCACCGGCGCACGCTCGACGACATGAGCTCGCGGGAGGGCGTGCTCGTCGGTCTGGCTCAGGCCGCCGCGCTGGTCCCCGGCGTCTCGCGCTCCGGCGCGACGATCAGCGCCGGCCTCTTCCTCGGGCTGGACCGCCGGGCGGCGGCGCGCTTCTCGTTCCTCCTCTCGGTACCGGCGGTGGTGCTGAGCGGCCTGTTTCAGCTGGCGGGGATAGTCCGCGGAGACCCGGGCGCGAGCGGCGGGGTGGTCGGCCTCGTCGTCGCCACGCTGCTCGCCTTTGCCGTCGGCTACGCCTCGATCGCCTTTCTGCTGCGGTACCTGGCCGACCACTCGACCGCCGTGTTCGTGGTCTATCGGGTCGGGCTCGGGACGCTCGTGCTCGCGCTCGCGGCCACCGGAGTTATCTCGTGATGGGCGGCTCGGCTCACTACCCTGTCGAGGCGATGAAGCTTGCGCTCAAGTTCGCCATCGTCGCGCTGATCGCGCTGGTGCTCACGGTCGCGCCGGGGGGAGGACAGACGCTCGACGTCTTTCTCACCCTCCTCACCGTCGCCTTCTTCGCGGCCATCGGCCTGTTCGGCTTCCGGCTCTACCGCGAGCATCGTTTCACCCTCGACGCACTCAGCGACCGCCAGCGGCTCGTCCTCTACGGCTCGATCGGGCTCGCCTTTCTGACCTTCACGGCCACCCGTCTGCTGTTCTCGCAGGGGCTCGGGGGCCTGCTCCTGTGGCTCGTCCTGCTCGGGCTCTGCTCCTACGGGGGCTACTGGGTGCTCGTGCGCTCGCGGCGCCTCGAGTAGCGGACCGCGCTGCGGTCACTCGCCGCCGACGACCTCGAACAGCTGCTCAGCGCCGGTCTCGGGCTCGCGGCAGCCTCGCTGGCGCTCGGCCTGGAAGGGCACGGCGAACGACCACACATCCTCGAAGCGGTCGCCCTGGCGGCAGTCCTCGTGCTGCACCGCGAGCAGCGGCACGGCGATGACCACGACCACGACGACGATCCCGATCAAGCAGTCGGAGCGCGGTTCGCACTCCGCCCTTATATCGCTCGCCCGCCGACGCCGCGTCGGCGGGCGGTCACCCGATCGGACCGACCCCGCCGGAGATCGCGAACCGACGGGCGCGGACCGTTCGGTCGTGGACCTCGACGAGCACGTTCGAGCCCGGAGACGGGAGGTAGACGCTGTCCGGAGGTTGCACGCTCCACGTCGCGAGCCCCCGTCGGGAGCCGAGAGGTCGAGGTCCTATCCTCGGTGAGAGCCGCCGATGCGGCGACCCCGAATGGCAGCTTCCGAGACGCCGACACCTATGAACCCGACGACGTCGGCGGCCCGGCGGCCTCGACTCGCCGAGCAGCGCCGTTCGCTGCCCGACCAGCCCGGCGTCTACCTCTTCCGCGACGCCAAGCGGAAGGTCATCTACGTCGGCAAGGCCAAGTCGATCCGCAAGCGCGTAGGTGGGCACTTCTCGAAGCCGAGCACGCGCGGCGCGCAGGACATGGTCAGTCGGGTCGAGTCGATCGAGTTCCTGGTCACCCAGACCGAGGCCGAGGCCTTCCTGGCCGAGCAGAACTTCATCAAGCAGTACAAGCCGCGCTTCAACATCCGCCTGCGCGACGACAAGTCGTACCCCTACATCGCCATCTCGCTCGACGAGGACTTCCCGCGCGTCTACTTCACGCGGGAGCGCCACCGCCGCGACCGTTCCTACTTCGGCCCGTTCTCGAGCGCCCGGCGGGTGCGCGAGACCCTCGACCTGCTCGGCAAGGTATTCCAGTACCGCACCTGCGACGGGGCGGAGCCCGGACGCGCGACGGGAAGCCCCTGCCTCGACTACTTCATCGACCGCTGCGAGGCCCCGTGCGTCGGCTACGTCTCCAGGGAGGACTACCGGCGCAACATCGACGCGATCATCGCCTTTCTCTCGGGGCGCTACCGCGAGATCGAGCGCGAGCTGGTCGGCGACATGGAGGCGGCTTCGCAGGCCCAGGAGTTCGAGGCGGCGGCGGCGTTTCGCAACAAGCTCAAGGCGGTGCGCTCGCTGCTCGAGCGCCAGCGCGTCTCCAACGAGGCGGTCGGGACGATCGACGCCATCGCCGTGGCCGCCGAGGACACCGACGCCAACGCCCAGGTCTTCCAGGTCCGCGACGGCATCCTGGCCGATCGCCAGAGCTTCTACCTCGAGAACGAGGCCGGGCGCGACGAGTCCGAGGTCGTGGAGGAGTTCGTGCTCCAGTACTACGCGAGCTCGCCGGCGATCCCCCCGCAGATCCTCGTGCCCGCGGGCATCGACCCGGAGCGGGCGGCCACGCTGGGCGAGGCGCTGGCGGAGCGCCGCGGCGGGGCGGTCGAGATCCGCACACCCGAGCGCGGCGACAAGCGGCGCATCTTCGAGCTGGCGGAGCGCAACGCCCGCCTGGCGCTCGATCAGGACCGGCTGCGCAACGAGCGTCGGCGCACAGCGCGCATCGACGCCCTCGAGGGGCTCCAGGACACGCTCGGCATGCCGGCGATCCCCATGCGCATCGAGTGCTTCGACATCTCGAACCTCGGCGAGACCCACACCGTGGCCTCGATGGTGGTGTTCGAGGGCGGCGCGCCCAAGAGGTCGGACTACCGGCGCTTCGCCGTCCGCGAGGCCGTCCAGGACGATTTCGCGGCCATGAACGAGGTGCTCTCGAGGCGGATGGCCGCCTACGTGGCGCACCGCGAGCGCTCGCCGCACGAGAAGAGCTACGACGCGAGCTTCGCGACCGCGCCCGGCCTGATCGTCATCGACGGCGGCAAGGGCCAGCTCTCGGCCGGGCTCGACGCCTTGAGCGAGTTCCGCGACCTCGGCGTGATCGTGGTCTCCCTGGCCAAGCGGATCGAGGAGGTCTTCCTGCCGGGGCGGACCGACCCGCTCGTGCTCTCGCACGAGAGCGCTCCGCTCCAGCTCCTCCAGCGCATCCGCGACGAGGCCCACCGCTTCGCCATCGAGTTCCACCGCGGCCGCCGCGACAAGGCGATGACGCGCTCGATCCTCGACGACCTGCCGGGGGTCGGGCCGGCGCGCAAGCGGCTGCTGCTGAACCACTTCGGTTCGCCCGAGCGGTTCCTGGAGGCGAGCCGGGAGGAGCTCGAGGCGGTGCCGGGGCTGCCGGGGAAGGTGGCGCGGGAGATCAACTGGCACCTGCGCAAGGCGGCCTGAGGAAGCACGGACCGCTTCAGGGGTCCAGCCCTATCGCGCAGTCGATCTCGAACTGCGCCTGATCCGCTCAGTCGCCCCTGCGGTCCTCCATTCCCGGGCGACCCGCTGATACATTCCCGCCGCCCGCACCTCGGTCAACCGCGCAGAAAGGAAGCTCGCTCATGGCCGTGAAGGTCGGCATCAACGGCTTCGGTCGCATCGGACGCAACGTCTTCCGGGCCGCTCACGAGCGCGGCGCCGACATCGAGTGGGTGGGCGTCAACGACATCACCGACACGGGCACGCTCGCTCATCTGCTCCGGTACGACTCGGTGCTCGGGCCGTTCCCGGGCACCGTCGAGGCGACCGACACGGGCCTGACCATCGACGGGCGCGAGCTCAGGGTGTTCTCCGAGCGCGATCCGGCCGCCCTCCCGTGGGCCGACGCCGGAGCGGAGGTCGTGATCGAGTCGACCGGCCTGTTCACCGACCGCGAGAACGCCTCGAAGCACATTGGGGCCGGCGCGCGCAAGGTGGTCATCTCGGCCCCCGCCAAAGGCCCGGACGTCACTCTCGTGCCCGGCGTCAACGACGACGCGTACGACAAGGCGAGCCACGAGGTCATCTCGTGCGCGTCGTGCACCACGAACTGCCTGGCGCCGGTGGCCAAGGTCCTCGACGACGCCTTTGGGATCCGCCACGGCGTCATGAACACCATCCACGCCTACACCGCCGATCAGAACCTGCACGACGCTCCGCACAAGGATCTCCGCCGAGCGCGCGGGGCGGCGATCAACCTCGTGCCGACCTCGACCGGCGCGGCCAAGGCGATCGGCGCGGTCATCCCCTCGCTCGACGGCAAGCTCAACGGCATCGCCGTCCGCGCGCCGATCCCCACCGGCTCGGTGGTCGACCTGGTCTGCGTGGTCGAGAGCGAGGCGTCGATCGACTCGGTCAACGCCGCCTTTCGTGAGCATTCCGACACCGGTCCGCTGACCGGCGTGCTGCGCTACTCCGAGGAGCCGCTGGTCTCGAGCGACATCGTCCACTCGTCCTACTCGGCGATCTTCGACGCGGGCCTGACCATGGTCATCGATGGCTCGCTGGTCAAGGTCATCGCGTGGTACGACAACGAGTGGGGCTACTCGAACCGGCTGATCGATCTCGTCCAGAAAGTGCTCTGAGTGTGGGGATCGGGCGCGTCGGCGCCGCCCGCCCCGTGAGCGAGCCTGCGACCGCCGCGTTCTCGAAGCGACGGCTGGCCGACCTCGATCTCTCCGAGGGGGCGACCGTGCTCGTGCGCGTCGACTTCAACGTGCCGTTGGCCGGCGGCGAGGTGGCCGACGACGCTCGTATCCGTGCGGCACTGCCCACGATCGAGGCGCTGTGCGCCCGCGGCGCCCGGCTCGTGCTGTGCTCGCATCTCGGGCGGCCCAAGGGCCACGATCCCGAGACGTCGCTGGCGCCCGCGTCGCGGCGGCTGCGAGAGCTGCTCGGAACCCGGGTCAATCAGGCGCCCGAGGTCGTCGGTCCCGAGGTCCGCCGCGGAGTGGCGCGGCTCGAGCCCGGGTCCGTGCTCGTGCTCGAGAACACGCGCTGGGAGCCCGGCGAGACCGCCAACGATCCGGAGCTCGGACACGAGCTCGCGTCGCTGGCGGAGGCGTACGTGAACGACGCCTTTGGCGCGGCTCACCGCGCCCACGCCTCGACCGCCGGAGTGGCCGAGCACCTGCCCGCCGCGGCGGGGCTGCTGCTCGAGCGTGAGGTGACGACGCTCGAAGGGCTGGTCGAGTCGCCCCGGCGGCCGCTCGTGGTCGTTCTCGGCGGCGCCAAGGTGAGCGACAAGATCGCCCTCATCGAGCGCTTCCTCGATCGCGCCGACGCCGTGCTGATCGGCGGCGCCATGTGCTTCGCCTTCTTTCGGGCTCAGGGGCTCGAGACCGGGAGCTCGCTGGCGGAGGAGGAGGGGGTCGAGCTGGCGCGCCGCGCGCTCGACCACGCCGAGCGGTCGCACGGGCGTCTGGTCCTGCCGGTCGACATCGTCGCCGGGGAGCGCTTCTCGGCCGACGCCGAGCCGCGCGGCCTCGACGGAGTCGAGGTGCCCGACGGGCTCATGGGCCTCGACATCGGGCCGCGCACCGCCGCTGCCTACGCGCAGGAGATCGCCGCGGCGGGAAGCGTGTTCTGGAACGGGCCGATGGGCGCCTTTGAGCTCGAGCCGTTCGCGGCGGGCACGCGCGCGGTGGCCGAGGCGGTCGCCGAGGCGGAAGGGACGACGGTCGTCGGGGGAGGCGACTCGGCCGCGGCGCTGGCCGCCTTTGGGCTCGCCGACCGGGTCACCCACCTGTCCACGGGCGGCGGCGCGGCGCTCGAGCTGCTCGAGGGCAAGGCGCTGCCCGGGGTCGAGGCTCTCGACGATGTCTGAGCACCCGCGGCGGCCCTACATGGTCGGCAACTGGAAGATGCACAAGACCAGGGCCGAGACCCGGGACTTCGTGGCGGAGCTGGCCCCCCGCGTCGCCGACCACGCGGCCTACGTCGACGTCGCGGTCTGCCCGGCGTTCGTCTCCCTCGCCGCGGCGCTTGACGCCGCTCGGGGCACGGCCGTGCGCGTCCACGCCCAGACCATGGGCAGGGCACCCCAGGGCGCTCACACCGGCGAGGTCTCGGCGCCGATGCTCGTCGATGTCGGTGTCCACGGCGTGGTCCTCGGTCACTCCGAGCGCCGGCGCGACGACGGGGAGACCGACCGCCTCCTCGCCGAGAAGGTCCCGGCCGCGCTCGAGGCCGGTCTCGAGCCCATCCTCTGCGTGGGCGAGACCGAAGAGGAGCGCGACGCCGGGGAGATGGAGCGCCGCCTGCGTCACCAGGTGCAGGAGGGCCTCGAGCTCGTCCCCACCGAGCGGCTGGCCGAGGTGGTCGTCGCCTACGAGCCGGTGTGGGCGATCGGGACCGGACGGGTGGCCACGCCGGAGCAGGCCCAGGAGGCGCTCGGCTTTGTGCGCGCGCTGGTCGGCGACCGCTCGCGCGCCGGCGCAGAGCGCATCCGCGTCCTCTACGGGGGCAGCGTCAAGCCCGACAACGCGGCCGAGATCCTCGCCGGACCCGATGTCGACGGCGCTCTGGTGGGCGGAGCGAGCCTCGAGGTGGCGGACTTCGCCGCGCTGGTGGCGGCCGCCGCGCGGTGAGCGTGCCGGCGGTATGCCTCGTCGTCCTCGACGGCTGGGGCCTCGCCCCCGACGGGCCGGGAAACGCCGTCTCGCTCGCCCGGACCCCGGTCTTCGACGGTCTCTGGAGCGCTCACCCGCACACCGAGCTGACCACCAGCGGCGCCTCGGTCGGGCTGCCGGAGGGCCAGATGGGCAATTCGGAGGTCGGCCACCT
>CADCVU010000095.1 GCA_902806245.1 uncultured Solirubrobacterales bacterium | reverse complement strand
GGTGTCCCAGTCCCAGTTGACCGAGTTGACCTCGGGGTGGTTCATCCAGTCCCACTGGCCGTGCATGACGTTGTGGCCGATCTCCATGTTCTCGAGGATCTTCGCCATCCCCAGGGTCGCGGTGCCCGCGAGCCAGACGGGACGGAAGTCCGCGCCGGCGAGAAGCACTCGCCCGAGCAGCGCGAGCCGGCGCTGAAGGCCGATGATGCCGTGGATGTAGGCGGCGTCGCGGTCGCCGAGGTCGCCGAAGACCTCGGAGTGCAGGTTGTCGAACTCGACGCCGATGGCCTCGATCTGCTCGTCTGACAGGTGTGCGAGCGGGCTCTCGATCTGGCTAGCCATTCTTTCCCCTCCTAGGTCTCACAGGTTGATCTCAACGTGCCCCTCCGGCGCGCTGAGGCAGGTTCGGATCATCTGGCCCTCCTGGCCGTAGATCTCGTCGGAGCGCAGGTCGCGCAGCTGGCCCGAGCAGAGCTCGCCGACGCACGTGTGGCAGATGCCCTCGCGGCAGCCGTAGGGCAGCTTGAGGCCGATCTCCTCGCCGGCGACGAGGATCGGGGTGCCCGGCTCCACCTCCGTCTCGGCGTCGCTCTTGAGGAACTTGACCGTGCCGCCCTCACCCTCCGAGTCGCCCCCGCCGATCTGCTTCTGGAAGCGCTCGAGCCAGAGGCGCTCGGAGTCGCCGTTGAGCTCCCAGTGGTCGACCATCGCGTCGATCATCTCTCCAGGCCCCGAGAGGAAGGTCTCACGATCGCGCCAGTCGGGGCAGAGGTCGTCGAGGTCCTCGGGCGTGAGGCGGCCCATCTCGCCGGTCAGCTGCTCGTGCAGGTGGAAGCCGTCGTTGCGCTCGGCCAGCCCGCGCACCTGATCGCCGAACATCACGTCGTCGCGGTCCTTTGCGGAGTGCAGGTGAGCAACGTCGTTGAGCTCACCGCGGCGCTCGAGCGAACGCAACATGCTCATGATCGGCGTCACCCCGCTGCCGGCGCTGATGAAGAGCATCTTCTCGGGCAGCGACTCGGGAAGGACGAACGACCCCTCGACGTCGCTCAGGGTGACGATCATGCCGGGCCGCAGCTGCCGGTTGACGTAGGGCGAGACCACTCCTCCCTCGACCAGCTTCGGAGTGATCGAGACGAAGCCGTCGTCGCGATCGGAGTCCGAGGTCAGCGAGTAGGCGCGCCAGTGGCGCACGCCCCTGATGTCGAAGCCGATGCGCACGTACTGGCCGGGGTTGTGACCCGGCCACTCGTAGCCGGGACGGATGGTCACGGTCGTCGAGTTCTCGGTCTCCGCATCGACGCCCTCGACCCGGCCACGAAGCTCCCGCGTCGACCACAGCGGGTTGATGAGCTCGAGGTAGTCGTCGGGCAGCAGCGGCGAGGAGAAGGCCTGCACCGCCTTGAGCACGGTGCGCTGGATCCTCGGGACCTTGGGGCGAGCGCCGCGTTCAGGCATGTCGGGGATGGTACACGATCACGACATCGAGCTATGTGCCATAACTCGATGTAACGGTATGCGGAGATCTCCGGTCATCGTCGGCGGTGCAGACTAGCAATGATGTTACCGTCGGTAAAGTAGGTCGAGGCCGGTTGGTCATCCCTCCGGGCTCAGCCGCCAGTCCATGCGCCGGCGGACCCACAGCAGCGGCTCCCCGCCCGCGTGGCGGCCGTCGAGGACGTCGCCGATCAGCACCGAGTGGTCGTAGTGGTCGAACACCGCGCTGCGGGCGCAGCGCAGGTAGGACACGACGCCGGCGAGGCGCGGCACCTCGCCGTCCCACTCCCAGTCGAGCTCGGCGTACTTGTCGTCCGAGCGCCCGGCGAAGACGCGCGCGGCCTCCTCTTGGTCGCGGGCGAGCAGGTGGACCCCGAAGAGCTCGGCGTGCTCGACGAGCACGGGGTGCGAGCGCGAGGCGTGCGCGACCGAGACCATGATCGACGCAGGCGCCGCGCTGTAGGCGGCGATCGAGGTGGCGAGCAGGCCGGCGGGCCGGCCGTCGGCGCGGCGTGCCGTGATCACCGCGACGCCGCTGGCGAGGGCCGACATCGCGTCCCGGAAGAGCGCGCCGGGCTCGGCTAACGAATCGACGGCGACGGGGTGCCGGGCCATGCGCGGGGCGCGGCCGAGCGGTTCGGGTCAGTCGCGGGGTCGGAGCGCGACGCTCGGAGCGGCGGCGACCGCCCCGGAACTCTCCTGCGCCCCCGACAGGAGGCCGGCGGCCAGCAGCCGCACCACCTCCCCGAGGTCCGCGCGGATCGCCTCGAGCGAGGTGACGGTCTGCTCGTTGGCCGTCCGGGTGAGCGAGAGCTCCTGCTCGACGCGGGCGAGGCGCTCGTTGGTCTGGCTCACGCCCTGCTCGACGCCGGGCAGGACGTCGAGCGTCGCGAGGTCGGTGCAGAGCTGGTTGAGCGCGGTCTCGACTCGATTGAGCGGGCCGGTGAGCTCGGTCATGGGATTGGAGATGAGTGCCATTCGTGGCCTCCCCGTCGCTGTTGGCGGCCGGATCCTACCGCGCGCGGCCGGCGGTCGAACGCGCCCCCGCCCGCGCTACCCGAAGAAGGTGCCGTAGAGCAGGAAGCCGTTGAGGGCGATCGTCACCGCCGCGACCAGCGAGGCGACGGCGGTGGTCGCGGGCCGGTTGACCAGTCCGCCCATGAGGTCGCGCCGGCGCGTGACCAGGATCACCGGCACGAGCGCGAACGGGATCCCAAAGGAGAGCACGACCTGGGAGATGACCAGCGTGCTCGTCGGGTCGAGGCCGAGGCCGAGCACGACGAGGGCGGCAGCATGGTCAGCCCGCGACGCAGGAACAGCGGGATCCGGCGGCGGATGAAGCCCTGCATGACGACCTGCCCGGAGTAGGTTCCGACGCTCGAGCTCGACAGCCCGGACGAGAGCAGCGCGACGGCGAAGGCCAGCGCCGCGCCGCCGCCGACCAGGGTCTCGAGGCCGGTGTAGGCACCCTCGATCGAGTCGACTCCGGTGCGCCCGGTGTTGAAGAACAGGCCGGCGGCCACGACCAGCATGGTCATATTGATCACGCCGGCGACGCCCATGGCGATCATCACGTCGGCGCGCCCGAAGCGCAGAAGCTCGCGCTTCTCGCCCTCATCGCGCGCGACCACGCGGTTCTGCGTGAGGGCGGAGTGCAGGTAGACCACGTGGGGCATGACCGTGGCGCCGAGGATGCCGACCGCGAGCAGCACGCTGCCGGTGCCGAGAACTGGGGGATGAGCCCGGCGGCGAACCCGCGCGCGTCGACGCCTATCTGCACGAAGTCGTAGAGGAAGCCGAGCAGGACGATGCCGAGCATGGCGGCGATGGCCAGCTCGAAGCGCCGGTAGCCGCGGGTCTGGAGGGCGAGGATGGCAAAGGCGATGACCGCGGTCATCAGCCCCCGCGGTGAACAGGGGCACGCCGAAGAGGAGGTTCAGGGCGATGGCCGCGCCCACGAACTCGGCCAGGTCGGTGGCCACCGCGATGGCCTCGGCCTGGACCCAGAGTCCGAAGGTGACCGGCTTCGACATGGTGTCGCGGCACAGCTCGGGCAGGTTTCGCTCCGAGGCGATGCCGATCTTCGCCGACAGGTACTGCACGAGCATGGCGATCAGGTTCGCCGCCACGATCACCCACGCCAGCAGGTAGCCGTACCTGGCCCCGGCGGTGATGTTCGTGGCGAAGTTGCCCGGGTCGATGTAGGCCACGGCGGCGACAAAGGCCGGGCCCAGCAGCGCCAGCTTCCCGCGGATGCGGCCGCGCGCGCAGGGCGCGCAGCGGGCTAAGCGGCTCCGGCGGGCTAAGCGGCTCCGGCGCGCTCAGCGGCGGTTGGAAGGCGGGCGCGCCCGCGGCCGCCGCCTCGGTCTCGAGCGGCGGCCTGCTCACCGCTGGGCCTCGACGCGCATGGCCCGCGCGAGCTCGCCGCCGAGGGCATGCTCGGCGCCGCTCTCGAGACGGACGGTGAGCGGCCCGCCGAAGGGCCGGCGATCGAGGACCTCGAAGCGCTCGCCCGGGCGGATCGAGCGCTCGGCCAGGCAGCGCAGCATGTCCAGGTCGGAGTCAGAGACGCGAGCGAAGACCCCGGCCTCTCCCACGGCCAGCTCGTCGAACGGGCGCGTGTCGAGCTCCTCGGTCGAGAAGTCCGCCGAGGGAATCGGATCGCCGTGGTCGTCGTGCGTCGGATTGCCGAGCTTGGGCGCGATGTAAGGGGTGTGCTCGGCGACGCCGAGCGCGTCGAGCTCGCGCACCACGGCCGAGACCGAGCCGGGCGTCACCGCGAGCCGCTCGGCCAGCGCGCTGGTGCTCACCGGGCCCTCGCCCTCGCGGCTGAGCGAGTAGATCGCCTTGGCGTAGCCCCCGACGGGGGCCTGGTGGGTGAGCTCGGGGGCGGCCACTGGCAAGGTTTCAGCATGCCAAGTTTCTCGGCTTGGCTCGGGCGCAAAGGGTTGGCGTGCGGCGAGAACGGCCTGAGGGCCGGTTCGTGCGCGCGGTCGCCCACCGCCCGGCGAAACGTGACGGCGATGCCGGTCGCCGCGCGTGGCATGCTCGGGTGGTGATCCGCTCCTCCCCGGCTGAGCGACCACGGTCCCGGCGGCGCTCCTCGGCCGCGCAGAGCGCCCGCCCCTCTCGCGTGACCTGCCTCGCGCTGGTCGCCGCAGCCGTCCTGGCCCCGGGCTGCGGCGCCATCGACCTCGTCAACGAGCTCGACGACCCGCAGCTCGACCTCGAGCGGATGGAGGGCGACATCCGCTCGCAGCTGCAGCGCGACCTCGAGAGCCGTTCCCGCAGCACGAGCAGCTCCGTGGCGAGCGTCGGGCGGGTCCGCTGCCGGCAGCGCTCCGAGCTCGAGGCGACGTGCTTCGCGCGCGTGCGGCGCCGCGGCGGACGAAGCCTGCGCGAGCTTGCCGTGGTCGTCGATCCGGACACCGGCACCTACCGGTGGGAGATCGTGCGCTGAACTCGCACGACCGCGCCGGCGGGGGCTTCGCCGGCGGAGTCGACCGGGCGCGCCGCCACGGCGGGCGCGGACTAGCGCCGGATCTCGACCGGCGTGCCGAGCGGCACCCGGCGCATGAGCGTGCCCAGATCGGAGTCGGCGGCGCGCAGGCAGCCGGCCGAGCTCGCCTGGCCGATCGAGCCGGTGTCGTTGGTGCCGTGGATGGCGAGCCGGTTACCGCCGCTCCAGCCCGCCGGCAGGTTGGGCTGGGTCCCCGACAGGGCGAGCACGCAGCAGCCGTAGTACGGACTCAGATCGCGCCCGTTGAGCTTGTCGGTGACGGTGAAGCGGCCGGTCGGGGTGCTCGAGCCCGGCCGCCCGATCGCCACCGCGAGGCGCTGGGTGACCTTCTCGCCGCGCCGCAGCTCGATGCGGCGGCGGGAGAGATCGGCCCGGATGGAGAACTTCGCGGGAGCGGCCCGCAACGCGCTGCTGCGTGAGTCGACCCAGCCGAGCGTCCCGTCGGAGCGGGCGGTCGAGGCGACGCCCAGCCACCGGCCCTTCGTCTTCACCGCCGCAAGCACCTGGGGCGAGCCGAACTCCGTGCGCGAGTCGAGGCGCGCGAGCACGCGGCCTCCCGGTCGGCTGCGGACCGCGACCGTGCGGCCGGATCTGATTCGCACCCGCGAAGCCGTCGCCTGCGGGGCAGGCCGCCGCCGGGCCGTGGCCGACCCCGGCGACGCGGCCGCCGAACCGGCTCGCAAGGGCGCGGGGTCTCGGCGGCCGTCTGCGCTTCTGATCTCAGGCCGAGACGGAGTCCGCCCGCCCGGACCGCCCGCCCGGTCGCTCGCGGCGCGCTGAGAGCTCGGCGTGCGGGCCTCGGAGCGGGCGAGCTCGGAGCGCTCACGGGCGTTCTGCCCCGCGAGCGAGGTCGCGGTGGTGAGGGCGAGCGCCAGGAGCGCCGCGGCCAGGACCAGGATGCGCGCCGCCGGGGTCACTCAGACCCAGATCGGTCGGCGCGCCCGGAAAGTTGAGAGCCCGTCCTGGGCGAGGAACGTGGTCAGCCGAGAAGATCGGTCCAACCGTAGCGGCGCGGCCCGCTGCTGTTCAGCCGGCGCTCGAGCCGGGCGCGACCCCGCTCAACGCCGTGCGACGGCCGCGTCCTAGGCGGCCACCGCGCGCGAGTCGAGGTGCGCTCCGACCTTGCGCTTGACGCGCTGGAGGGCGTTGTCGACGGTCTTGGTGTCGCAACCGATCCGCCCTGCCATCTCGTCGTAGGAGCGCCCGTCGAGGTACTGGGAGAGCACGGTCGCCTCGAGCTCGGAGAGCACCGTGGACAGGCAGGCCACAAGGCTGTGCAGCTCCTCCGAGGAGATCACCTGGTTGACGGGATCGTGGGCCGAGGGGCCGGCCAGCAGCTCGTCGAGGCCGGGCTCCGACTCACCGTCGGCGGTCGCCGTGTGCGAGAACGAGATCGACTGGTTCAGCGGAGTGTGCTTGTTGCGGGTCGCGGTCTTCACCGCGGTGATGATCTGGCGGGTGATGCAGAGCTCGGCGAAGCTGCGGAAGCTCGATTCCCGGTCGCTGCGGTAGTCGCGAACCGCCTTGTAGAGCCCGACGAGCCCCTCCTGGAGCAGGTCGTCGGAGTCGCCGCCGAGCAGGAAGTACGACGACGCCTTGAGGCGGACGAAACCGTAGTAGCGGCGCATAATCTGCTCGTAGGCCTCGTGGCGGCCCTGCTTGGCCATGGCCACGAGGTAGTGATCGTGAAGCTCGACCTCAGGTTGCGAGCGTGCTACTCGCAAGCGGGTCTGGGAGATAGAAGCCACGGGACGTCCCTTCCGGACCGCGCTCTCGCGGGCCTCAGCGTCGTCTAGCGGCGGGACGTACCTCCCCTGGTCGCGCCCTTGCCAACGGCCGGACCCTCGATCTAAACCTCGAGTCCAGCCTTATGTGGGGCGCAGTATCACCGCCCTCTCCCTTCCTGTCAAGGGCTGGGCGCGCGAAAGTGGAGAATTCCGTAGATCAGGGCCGCCGCGGCGGTCGAGACGTTGAGCGAGCCGATCCGGCCGGCAATTGGAAGGGCCACGAGCTGGTCGCATCCCGCGGCGACGCGCGGGCGCAGGCCCCGCCCCTCGGAGCCGAGCACGAGGACCACCCTGCCTTGGTAGTCCGGGCGGTCGTAGGCGACCGCGCCCTCGAGCGCGGCGCCGTAGACCCAGGCGCCGGCGGCCTGAGCCTCGGCGAGCCAGTCGGCGATGTTGCGTACGCGGGCCACGGGCAGGTGCTCGACGGCCCCGGCGGAGGCACGACAGACGACCGGCGTCACCTCGGCGGCGCGGCGCTCGGGGATCACCACCCCGGCGGCTCCGGCGCACTCCGCGACCCGGCAGACCGCTCCGAGGTTGCGAGGGTCCTGAACCTCGTCGAGGACGACCACGAGGGCGTCCTCGGCTCGGAGGAGCTCGGCGGCCCGCGTGTAGGGATACGGCGCGACCTCGGCGCAGATGCCCTGGTGGTCGGGGCTCTCGGCCAGGCTCGCGATGCGCTCGGTCGAGGCGGGCTCTACCGAGACTCTCCCGAGCCACGGCGCTCGGGCCGCTCCCTCGACGGCCCAGACCCGCGCGACCGAGCGCCGCCCGCGCAGTGCCTCGCGGACCGGCTGGCGACCGTAGACGATCATCGCCCGGGCAACGGCGCGCCTCAGCGCCGCGGGACGAGCTGCGCGCCCTTCGGAGTGTCGCGCACGTCCCAGCCGAGCGCGGCGATCTCGTCGCGGCGCAGATCGGCGGTGGCGAAGTCGCGGGCGGCGCGGGCGGCCTCGCGCGCGGCGAGCAGCTCGCCGACGCGTTCGTCGGGCTCCGCCGCGGCGCCCCCTCGCGACGGTGCGTGCTCGTCCTTGCCGGCCGGGCCGCCGCGTCTGGTCTCGTCCAACAGATGCTCGATCCCCAGGCAATGCAGCATGGCCTCGAGGCCGCCCACGCCGAGCCTCTCCCCCGCGTCGAGCCGCCGGTTCGCCTCGGCCACCCAGTCGAACAGCGCCGCGCGCGCGGCCGGGGTGTTGAAGTCCTCCGCGAGAGCGGCGAAGAAGCGCTCGGCGTAGGGACCGAGCGCCTCGGGCTCGGGCGCGGCCGAATCGAGGCGCAGGCAGAGCTCGCGCACCCGGTCGACGGCCCGCCCGGCCTCGGCCAGCAGCTCCTCCGAGAAGGCGAGCGGCCGGCGGTAGTGCCCGCTCGCGAGGTAGGTGACGAGCGCGTCGCGGCCGAAGCGCTCGAGGGCCTCGCCGAGCTGGCTGATGTTGCCGACCGACTTCGACATCTTCTCCTGGTCGAGGCGGACGATGCCGTTGTGCATCCACAGCCGGGCCAGCGGAGCGCCACGGGCGGCCTCGGTCTGGGCGATCTCGTTCTCGTGGTGAGGGAAGACGAGGTCGGAGCCGCCGCCGTGGATCTCGAAGTCGAGCCCGAGCAGTTCCTCGGCCATGGCCGAGCACTCGATGTGCCAGCCCGGGCGCCCTCTCCCCCACGGCGCGTCCCAGGCGGTGTCCTCGCCGGGCTTGCTCGCCTTCCACAGCGCGAAGTCGTGCGGGCTCTCCTTGACCCCCGCGGTGCTCACGTCGTCCTCGCCCTGCTCCATGTCGGCGAGCGCGCGGTTCGAGAGCTTTCCGTAGGGCTCGAAGCTGCGCACGCGGAAGTAGACGTCGCCGTCCGCGGCGTAGGCGTGTCCGCGCTCGAGCAGCGCCTCGATCAGCGCGACGATCGGCCCGACGGTCTCGGTGGCCAGCGGCTCGTGGTCCGGTCGCCCGAGGCCGAGGCCGTCGGTGTCCGCGACGTAGGCGGCTGTCATCTCGCGCGCGAGCTGCTCGCTCGGCAGGCCCGCGATCGCTGCCGCCGCGTAGATCTTGTCGTTGACGTCGGTGACGTTGATGACCAGCGTCGCCGCGTAGCCCTCGTGCTCGAGGAACCGCTTGAGCAGCGAGAAGACCACATAGGGCCGCGCGTTGCCGACGTGGATGCGCGAGTAGACCGTCGGCCCGCAGGCGTAGATCGAGACCCGGCCGGGCTCGCGCGGCTCGAGGGGGCGGAGGGTCCCGCTGAGAGTGTCGTGGAGGCGGATCTCGCGCACGTTCGGAGCCTATTCGGGCCCGCGGTGCGCCTGCCGGCCTCCTGACGACACCGGCGGACGGCGATCGGCCCAGGGACGCTCGGCCTCCAGCTGCGCGGCGAGCGAGAGCAGCGTGGGCTCGTCGTCGGCGCGGCCCACCAGCTGCACCGAGAGCGGCAGGCCGCGGCGGTCGAGACCCGCCGGGACGGCGGCGGCCGGCTGGCCCGACAGGTTCCAGGGCGGGGTGTAGACCCCGGGCCAGCGCAGGCCCTCGCCGACGAGCGTGCCGAGCGCGCCGATCCCCTCGTACAGCCCGATCTCGGCGGCGGGGGCGGCGATCGTGGGCATGAGCAGCACGTCGTGGCCTTCGAGCACGGAGCTCAGTCGTCGTGCCCGTGCGGTCTCGTTCGCGCGTTCGCGAGCGATCGCCGCGGCGGGGATGAGCGACCCGAGCCGCGCCGTCGCGCGCGTGCGCCGCTCCAGCCGCCGCGGGGCCGGCAGCCGCGCCGCGTCGTCGCGGACTCCGCGCAGGAAACGTCCGATGGCGCGAATCCCGGCGTCGCCGTAGTCGATGCGCCCCTCGACCACCTGATGGCCGAGGTCGCGCAGCAGCTGCGCCGTCTCCTCGACCGCGCGGCGGACGTTCTCGCTCGCGCGCCTGCCGCCGGGCGGCGGGTTGAGCGCCACGACGATCCGCAGCGGGCCGGGCGGACGGCGCGCGGCCTCGACGAACGCTCCGCCGGCGCCCGTCGGATCGCTCGCCACGTCGAGGAACAGCGCGGTGTCGAGCACCGAGCGAGTGAGGACGCCGGCCACGCTCAGGCCGTGCCAGTGATCCTCGTCGGGCGCGAGCGGCACGCGGCCGCGCTGGGGCTTGAGCCCGAAGAGACCGCAGCAGGCCGCGGGAATCCGGATCGAGCCCAGCCCGTCCGAGGCGCTCGCCGCGCCGACCATCCCCGCAGCGACCGCCGCGGCCGACCCGCCGCTCGAGCCGCCGGGAGTGCGGTCGAGCGCCCACGGGTTGCGAGTCACCCCGAAGGTCGCCGATTCCGTGAACCCCCACAGCGCGAGCTCCGGGGTGTGCGTCTTGCCGACCACGACCGCCCCGGCGACGCGCAGCCGCCGCACAAGCTCGGCGTCGCGGGCGGGCGGCGGTCCGTGGGCGCCCGTGCCGTGGGTCGTCGTCTCCCCCGCCACGTCGACCACGTCCTTGATGGCCACGGGCACGCCCAGCAGCGGCCGCTCGTCGCCGGCGGCTCGGCGCGCGTCGGCCTGGGCGGCCTCCGCGACGGCTCGCTCGCCGAGCACGACGCGAAAGGCGTTCAGGCTCGGATCGAGGCTGGCGATCCGCCCCAGACAGGCATCGACGAGCTCGCGCGAGGAGACCTCTCCGGCACGGACGAGCTCGGCCTGGCGGGCGATGCCCGCGAAGACCAGGTCGGCGGCGTCGGTCACTGCGCGCGCTCCACGGTGGCCACCGCGAGCGCGCCGATGCCCTCGCCGCGGCCGACGAAGCCCATGCCCTCGCCGGTGGTGAACTTGACGTTGACCTCGAGCGGTCGCAGTCCTGTTGTCGCCGCGAGGCAGGTGCGCATGCGGTCGCGGTAGGGCCCGAGCTTCGGTCGCTCGCACACCAGCGTGGCGTCGAGGTGCACAATCGTCCAGGCGTGGTCCTCGAGGAACGAGCAGACCTCGCTCAGGAGATCGGCGCTGTCGGCGTCGCGGTAGCGCTCGTCGGTGTCGGGGAAGTGCTGGCCGATGTCGCCGAGCCCGGCGGCTCCGAGCAGGGCGTCGATGACCGCGTGGGTGAGCACATCGGCGTCGGAGTGCCCTTCGAGTCCTCGCTCGGCCCCCTCGATCTCGACGCCACCGAGCACGAGCCGCCGCCCGGGCGCCAGGCGGTGCGAGTCGTAGCCGATGCCCGAGCGCGTGCTCACGCTCCAGATCATCGCTCAGACGGCGGCTGCACGGCGTCGCCGGACCCGGAGTGCGCGCAGTCGTCTAGCCGAGCGGCACCAGCCGCCGCCCCCGCCGCTCGAACACCGCGACCTCCTCCACCCCGAGCGACCCGAGCAGCTCGACGGCCTCCTCGTAGCGGTGGCCGAGGTCGTTCGGAGTGTGGGCGTCGGAGGAGAGCGTCACCGGACGACCGGCTTCGAGGCACATCGAGAGGAAGGCGGGGTCAGGATAGATCTCGCGGGCGGGCTTGCGCAACCCCGCGGTCGAGACCTCGATCGCCACGTCCGAATCGGCGATCCCGTCGAGCGCGAGCTCGTAGAAGAAGCGCAGGTCGCGCGTCGGTCGCGGGCGCTCGGGGCCCCACATCTTGACCAGGTCGGGGTGGGTGATGACGTCGAACAGACCGGAGCCCGCGGCTTCGCCGAGGGTCTCGAAGTAGTGGCGCCAGACCTTGTCGGGTTCGCTCTGGCGGCGCCAGACGTCCCACTCGCCGCCCATGTCGACGGCGTACCGGCCCACGAAGTGGACCGACCCGAGCACGTAGTCCCAGTCGCGGGCCTCGAGCAGGTTGGCCATCTGATCCTCTCGCCCGGGCACGAAGTCCGCCTCTATCCCGAGGGCGAGATCGGTCTCGGCGCGCACGAACTCGCAGTAGGCGTCGAGGTCGTCGGTCGCGCTCTCCTGCCAGAAGGGGTGATCCCAGACCTCGAGGGCCTGGCGAAAGCGGTGGACGTGCTCGGAGACCCCGAGGTACTCGATCCCACGCTCGGAGGCGACCTCGGCGTAGCGCTCGGCGTTGGCGGGCGTAAAGGCGGCGGCGGCGGTGGCCTCGGGCGCATCGGCACGCAGGTGGACGTGGAGGTCGGTGAGCACGCGGTGCGGGCCTCTCAGGCCCGCGGCGCGGCGGTCGGCGACGAGCACAATCCCGCCCCGGTGTCCGGCCTCGAGGACTTCGCGCCGCCCTCGCGCTCTCGCAGCAGCGCCTCGGCCACGCGCAGGTCGAGGCGACCGGTGACCTTGAGGTTCTCCGCCGGTGCCTCGACCACGCGCACCGCTCCGCCGGCGGCCTCGATCAGCGAGGCGTCGTCGCTGGCCGCGGCGAGCGTCGCCTCGTCGGCCTCGAGCGCCGCTCGAAGGACCTCGGCCCGGAACACCTGCGGGGTCTGGACCGCCCACAGCCCGCGGCGCGGCAGCGTGCGCACGACGCGGGTCCGGCCCGGCCCGGTCTCCTTGATCGTGTCGCTCACCGGCGCCGCGGCGACAACGCCGTCCCAACCGTCCTCGAGCGCGGCGAGGCAGCGCTCGAGGAGACCGGAGGTGAGCAGCGGGCGGGCCGCGTCGTGCACGATCGCGATGTCGGCCTCCGGTGCCGCCCGCAGCGCGGCGCGAACCGAGCCCGAGCGAGACGCGGCACCGGCCACCCGGTCGCGCTCGAGACCCGCGAGCTCAGGGGGCACGGCGACGACCACGCGATCGCACACCGCGCTCAGGGCGTCGAGGCTCCACTCAAGCAGCGGACGCCCCGCGCACCCCACGAACGCCTTGGGAGCGCCCGCCCCGAGCCGCTCGCCGCTGCCCGCGGCGACCAGCAACCCGACGACGATCACGTTGCGCGGTCGCCGCGAGAGCGAGACGAGTCGGGCCTAGGCCGCCGCCTGTCCGTCGCCGGCGGTCCCGGCGTCGACGCGGGCGGCCTGGGCCTCCACGATCAGGCTGTCGATGTGGGCTTCGGCGTCGCCCTCCTCCATCTCGAGCGCGTAGGTGAGCTCGGAGGCGAGGACCTTCTTGGCCCGGGTGAACATCTGCTTCTCGCCGGTCGAGAGCCCCTTGTCGGCCTCGCGGATGGCCAGGTTGCGCACGACCTCGGCCAGCTCGAAGACGTCACCGGTCTTGATCTTGTCGCGATTGTGCTTGAACCGGCGGTTCCAGTTCTTGGGCATCGAGGAGACGTCGTCGCGCAGAACGGCGATCACGCGCGCGACCTCCTCCTCGTCGATGATGCGCCGCAGCCCCGCCTTGGAGGCGTTCTCACAGGGGACCATGACCGTCATCTCGTTGTGGATGATCTTGATGGTCAGGTACTCGCGCTCGGCCCCGAGGACGTTGCGGACCTCCTTCTTGAGGACCTTGCCGGCGCCGTGGTGTGGGTAGACCACGTGGTCGCCGATCTTGTAGTCGATCTCGGGGATGATCTCGAGATCCTCAAGCTCTTCTTCCCAGGCTACGTCGGTGATGGTGTCCTCCTCGTCGTCGCGCGCCGCGATCGCCGCGCGTGGTTGATTCAGGTCTGTAGGTAGCGGTCCACGAGGTTGATCTCCTGGAGGCCGCGCAGGCCCTCGCGGATCTCCTTGGCGCGCGACTCGCCCACCCCCTCGAGCGCCTCGAGGTCGCCGTCGGTGGCGGCGAGAACCTCGTCGAGCCCCTCGAAGGAGCGAACGATGGCGTCGATGGCCAGCCGCGGCACGCGGGGGATCCGTCCCAGGATCCGGTAGCCGCGAGGCGAGACCGGGAAGTCGAGGGTCCCGACCTTGCGCTCATAGCCGAGCAGCTCGGCGAGGCGGCCGAAATCGAGCACGTCCTGGTGCGGCAGGCGGGCCAGCGAGTCGAGCACGAGCGCGAAGTCGTCCTGCGAGGCCGGGGTCACGTAGTCGCGGACCAGGGCGGCCTTGTCGGCGGCGACGCCGACCATCGTCTCCTCGAGCTGCATCTCGATCAGGCGGCCCTCGGTGCCGAGCTCGACGATGTAGCGCTCGACCTCGACGGCCATGCGGGTCACGAGCTCGGCCCGCTGGAGGACGGTGAGGACGTCGTGGAGCATCGCGCCGCTGGCGAACTCGAGTGCGGTCAGCCGCGTGGCGACCTGGTCGAGCCGGCGGCGGTACTTGTCGAGCGTGGCCAGCGCCTGATTGGCCTTCGCCAGCACCACGGGGATCTCCTCGAGGATGTACTTGGAGCCGTCGAGGTAGATCGAGACCACGTCGCGGCGCTGGGAGATGGCGATCACGAGCGCGCCGGTCTGCTTCGAGGCGCGCTCGGCCGTGCGGTGGCGGGTGCCCGTCTCGAGCGACAGGATCGTCGGGTCCGGCATCAGCTGGACGTTGGCCCAGAGGATCTTGGTCGCGTCGGCGGAGAGCAGGATCGCCCCGTCCATCTTCGCCAGCTGGTAGAGCAGGGCCGGCGTGTAGTCGATGTCGACACGGAGCCCACCCGAGAGCAGGAACGAGAGCTCCTCCTCCTCGCCGACCACGAGCAGCGCGCCGGTGCGGGCCTGGACGATGGCGTCGATGCCCTCGCGGATGGCGGCGCCGGGAGCGACGGTCTCGAGCGCCCGGATGAGCCGGGGCTCCTGGCGATGCTCTAGCTCGCTCGGCTCGTACCCGGCGTGTGTGGCCATTGGCTCATGATAAGCGATGAACTTATGCTTATCCTGTCATGTCCTGTTAAGCCGGTAAGGGCCCCGGGCGCGCGATCACGCGGCCACGCGCTGCGGCTCGCGGGCTCGACCTCCCAGCGCCGCGGCGAGCGCCTGGCGCAACGTTCGCACCGAACCCTCGGGCGAGAGCACCGGCTCGAGCCCGAACTTGGCCGCCTCCGCGCTGCGCCGCTCCGGATGGGCCACGAAGCGAAGCTCGCCCGTCAGCCCGATCTCCCCAAAGGCGGCGAGCGGCGGGTCGTCGCCCGCGGCGGGGGCGCCGGCTCGCGGCGGCGCGCTCCCGGCGGTCTCCGCGCC
>CADCVU010000094.1 GCA_902806245.1 uncultured Solirubrobacterales bacterium | reverse complement strand
GGGGCAGGAAGCTCTCGAGCGACGGCTGCGACCGGACTCCGAGCGCCTCGGCACGCCGGCGCTCGTCGCGCTCGCCGTCGCGCAGGTAGTCGTCCAGGGCCGAGGTCTCGAAGAGCTCGCGCTGCTCGGAGGTCGCGCCCTGGAGCAGGACGTCGTTGACCTCGGGGAGGGCGTCGGAGACGCCCTGGCCCTGCTTCTGACGCTCGATTAGCGCGGCGATCTTGAGCAGCTCGAGGTAGCGCGTGCCGGCCTGGGCGACGTCAAGATAGGTGTCGAGGCGCATCTCGGCCAGGCGCCCGCCCACCCGGGCGACCTGGTCGAGCAGCTCGTCGCGCATCATCCGGAAGGTCGAGTGCAGCCCCTCGGCCGGCCCGAAGAGGTCCTCCTCGACGTACTCCCACTCGCCGCCGACCGCCGCGCGGGCCTCCTCGGCGAAGGGCGAGGGGCGCGGCGTGGCGGCGGCCTCGCCCGCGGCCGGGTGTGCCCACGAGACGACGAGCGACCGCCGAGCCCGCGTGAGGGCCACGTAGGTGAGGCGGCGCATGGCCGCCTCGTGGTCGCGCACGCTCGCCTCGGGCGGAGCGCCGGACCCCTCGCCGGCGCGCCGCGGTCGCCGCCCGGGCATCGCCTCGGCGCCGAGCCCGACCGCGAAGACGTGGTCGAACTCGAGGCCGCGGGCGGCCCGCATGGCGATCACGCGGACAGCGTCGACCGCGACGGCCGAGACCGGCGCCTCCTCGTCGTCGCGCGCTCCGGCCTCGGCGACGGCGACGAGGTGACGTACGAACTCGCGCACGCCCCCGTCGGGCTCGCGGCGCATGTAGGCGATCGCCAGCTCGCTCAGCCGCGCGATGTTGACCAGCCGCTCAGCTGTGTCGGCCTGGGTCGCGTAGAGCTGCTGGCGCCGCAGCCCGATGCGCTCCACCAGGCGATGGACGAAGGCGTCGGGGCGCATCGAGTCAAAGGCGAGCGCGGCCGCCCGGTGCAGGCGCAGGAACGACAGCACCCGGTCGCGGCCCTCGGGCGAGAGCTGGGGGCCGTCGCAGGCCGCGCGGGCCGCTCCCACCATGTCGAGCTTGCGCCGCCGGGCGAGTTGCGTGAGGCGAGCGACGTCGACCGAGGGCAGCTCGATCGGCGGCCGCGTGAGGGCGCGAACCACGGCGCTCGAGTCGCCGGGATCGGCGAGCAGGCGCAGCCAGGCGAGCACGTCGCGCACCTCGACCCGCTCGAAGGCGGCGTTGCCGTGGCCGAGCCGGAAGGGCACCGAGCGCTCCTCGAGCGCCGAACCGATCGTTCCGCCGTCGTCTCGGACCGAACGCACGAGGACACCGATCCGTTCGGGCGCGACACCCTCGACGGCGATCAGCCGTTCGGCCTCGCGCGCGACCGCCTGGGCCTGCGCGCGCTCGGAGGCGCACTGCCAGAAGCGAACCTCTCCCGCCGCCGCGCCGGAGCGCCCGCGCAGCCTCGGCCCGGAGCGCGGCGATCCGGCTCCGGCGATCACCGCCTCACCGGCGTCGAGGATGCGCTGACCGCAGCGCTGGCTGCGGGTGAGGACGATCCGGCGCGCGTGCGGATGCTCGGCGGCGAAGACCTCGAGCGTGCTGCCTCCCGAGCGGCGCAGGGACTGGTCGTCGTCGCCGGCCACGCACACGTCGGCCTCCGCCCCGCACAGCGCCCTCAGCAGCGCGACCTGCGCGCGGTCGGCCTCCTGGAAGTCGTCGACCAGCACGTAACGGAAGCGCGCCGCTACTCGCTCGCGAGCACCGGGGCGCTCGCGCAGCAGGCGCTCGGCGCGCACGACGAGATCGCCGGCGTCGAGAGCTCCGCGCTCGGCCAGCAGGCGATCGTGCTGGCGGTAGACCGCCGCGAGCTCGAGCTCGCGCTCGGCGCCGGTGCGCGCGCCGAGGTCGCCGTTCGCCGCGGCCAGGCTCGCCTCCGCGCGGCCGCGCAGGTCGTCCGCGCTCACGAGCTCCTCCTTGAGGCCGTCGATCCGCGCCACGAAGCTCGCCACGAGCGGGGCCGGGTTGCCCCGGATCTCGTGGTGGCTCAGCGGCAGGTCGTCGACGCGCTCGAGCAGGAGGGCGATCCGGTCGGCGCGCGTGACCGGCGCGAAGAAGGGATCGAGCCCGGCCTCGAGCGCCTCTTCGCGCAGCAGGCGCGCGCAGAACGCGGGGAACGATAGGACCGACAGCTCGTCGTAGGGCCGCTCGACGAGCGCCTCGACCTGGCAGCGGATGCGATCGGCGGCCGGGTCCGAGAAGGTCAGGGCGAGGACCTCCTCGGCGCGAATCCCCTGCTCGACCAGCCAGGCGACCCGGCGGGCGACCGCGCGGGTCTTGCCGGTGCCAGGCCCTCCGCCGAGGATCAGCGGGCCGGCCGCATGGGTGACGCCGGCGCGCTGAGGCGCGTTGAGGCCGTCGAGCGGATCCGGCATCGGCCTAGGATAGGGCCGAGATGACCACCCCCACCGAGCCCGACCGCACGCTCGACATCGACTGGCTCGGCCTCTGCCGGCGCGCGACCACGGGGGTCCGCGACGCCCTCGAGTCCTATCCCACCCCGGCCGAGCGCGCGTTGACGACCGGCCGTGGCGAGGGCGGCGACCTCGCCCTGGCCATGGATCGCGCGGCCGAGGACGCGATCTTCGCCGAGCTCGAGGCTCTTAGCCTCGGGCTGACCGCGGTCTCCGAGGAGCGCGGTCACATCGCCGTGAACGGCGGCGGACCCGTGCACGTGGTCGTCGATCCAATCGACGGCTCGCTCAACGCCAAGCGCCGCCTGCCCTTTCACTGCCTCTCGATCGCCGTGGCCTCGGGGCCGACCATGGAGGAGGTCGAGTTCGGCTACATCGCCGAGCTCGCCGGCGGCGCCGGCGCCTCGACCGCGGCGAGCGGCGGCGAGTGGTGGGCCTCGCGCGGAGAGGGGGCGTTCGCCGACGGCGCCCGGCTCGCGGTGACCGACCGCCCCGAGGAGGCTCGCGACATCGAGGTGCTGGCCATCGAGTCGGCGAACCCGCGCATCGTCGCCGCGAACGCCGAGGCGATCGCCGCGACCGGCGCGCACCGGCTGCGGGCCCTGGGGGCGATCGCCCTCGCCCTGTGCCTCGTGGCCGGGGGTCGCGCCGACGCCATGGCCAGCCTCGCGCCGTGCCGCTCGGTCGACGCCGCCGCCGGGCAGCTGATCGTCCGCGAGGCCGGCGGCGTCGCGGTCTTCCCCGACGCCCAGGACTCCGACGGGCGGACCTCACTGGACCTTTCGATGCGCTCGCGCGTACTGGCAGCATGGCGACGGAGCGAGCTCGACATCCTATTGGAGGCGCTTGGAGGTCGAGCGGAGCGGGCATGAGCCCCGACGTGGTTCCCGAGCTCCGATACGTCGACTGCTCCGGCCCCGGCATCGCCCGGCGCGGCCGTGGGAACGGCTTCGAGTACCTCGACGGCGAGGGGGAGCGCATCGAGGACGAGGACACGGTCGAGCGCATCCGCGAGCTGGTGATCCCGCCCGCCTGGCAGGAGGTGTGGATCTGCTCGGACCCGCACGGCCATATCCAGGCCACGGGCCTCGACGCGCGGGGGCGCAAGCAGTACCTCTACCACCAGCAATGGCGCGAGCACCGTGACCGCGAGAAGTTCGACGAGATGCTCGACTTCGCGCGCGCGCTCCCGCGGCTGCGGGCCCGGGTCGCCGCCGACCTCGCCGCCACGAATCAGCTCACTCGCGAACGGGTGCTCGCGAGCGCCGTGCGGCTGCTCGACCGCGGTTTCTTCCGCGTCGGCGGCGAGGAGTACGCAGCCGACAACCAGAGCTACGGCCTCGCCACCATGCGCAAGGAGCACGTCCGCGTCGACGGGCCGATGATCACCTTCGACTACCCGGCCAAGAGCGGCCGTCACCTGCTGCGCTCGATCCTCGATCCCCAGGTGTGTGAGATCATCCTCAAGCTCAGGCGCCGGCGCGGAGGCGGCGACGAGCTGCTGGCCTACAGGCGCGGAAGCCGCTGGCTCGATCTGCGCTCCGAGGACATCAACGAGTACGTCAAGGAGGCCGCGGGCGATGACTACTCGGCCAAGGACTTCCGCACCTGGAACGCCACTGTGCTCGCGGCCACCGCCCTGGCGGTCTCGGGGTCGATGGCCGACGCGTCGGAGACCGCGCGCAAACGGGTGAAGACCCGCGCGGTCAAGGAGGTCTCGCACTACCTCGGCAACACGCCGGCCGTGGCCCGCGCCTCCTACATCGATCCCCGTGTCTTCGAGCGCTTCGACGCGGGCTTGACCATCGGTGGGGCCTTCCTCGAGCTGGTCGACGGCGACGACATCGGGGCGCCGGCCGTGCAGTCGAGCCTCGAGACGGCGGTGCTCGACCTGATCACCGAGAGGGAGTCGGACGCTCTCGAGCGGGTGGCCTGAGCCCTCGGCGACGGAGGGCGGGATGGCGCAGAGCTACTTCGGTGAAGCGTCGGGCCGACCTGCGCGTGGATCGGTCGGGCCGGTCGCCTCGTCGTCGTCGTCGCCGCTGCGACCGGTCTCGGCCATCCTGCGTTGCACCGACGGCTCGGAGGCCTGCTCGCTGGCCGCGGCGAGGTGCGGTGAGGCGTATCGGAGCACTCGCCGGGTCACCGCGGCCACCGGCACGGCGAGAAAGGCTCCGACGATCCCCGCCACCGCGCCGCCGCCCGTGACCGCGAGCAGGGTCACGGCGGGATGCAGCTCGACCTGGCGCCCCATGACCAGCGGTTGGAGGAGGTTGCCCTCGACCTGCTGGACGACGACGGTCGCGCCGATGATGATCAGAGCGTCGGTGAAGCCGCCGGTGACGAGCGCGACCAGGGCCGCCGTCGCGCCGGCCACGATCGCGCCTACCAGCGGGAAGAAGGCGCCGAAGAAGGTGAGGACGGCCAGCGGCAACACGAGCGGGACACCCACGGCGATCAGGGCGATGGCGATGAACACCGCGTCGATCAGCCCGACGATCACCACGCCCGTGAGGTAGGACTGGAGCGTCGACCAGACCTGCGGGAGCAGCTCCTCGACGTTGCGCCGCCGGCTGGCGGGCGCGGCGGCGCGAAGCCAGCGGTAGAACCGCGGCCCGTCCTTGACGAAGAAGAAGAACAGAAACAGCGTCACGAAGATCTGCACGAGCAGGCCGACCACCGCACCCGCCGCCCCAAGGACCTGCGCGGCGACGCCGCCGATCCGCGACTGGATGGCGCTGAACCCCTGGCTCAGTCCGCGCTCGACCTGGGTCTCGGACACGGGAAAGGTCTCGAGCACGAAGGCCTCGATCCTGCGGATGCCCTGATTGAGGTTGAGGTTCACCTGGCTGATCTGGCCGATCACCTCGGGCACGATCAAAAGTCCCACGCCGGCGAAGACGGCGACCACGGTGAGCAGCGCGATCACGCCGACGGCCCAGTCCGGCAGACCGCTCGCCCGCAGCCGGCGCGTCCCCGGCTCGATGAACGCGGCGAGCAGAACGGCGGCGATCACCGGCAGCACGACCGCCTGCGTCTGGACGAGGACCCAGAGGATCCCCACGGCCGCCGCGATCAGCAGCAGGACGCGCCACGCGTAGGCACTGGCCCGGCGCAGCCCGATGGGAACGAGCTCGGCGGCGGAGGTGCTCGATCGGGGCAGGGGCATGGTGTCGTCCCGCCGGTCGCGAATCCGGCCGAGGCATCGTCAAGCTACCGCGCGGGG
>CADCVU010000093.1 GCA_902806245.1 uncultured Solirubrobacterales bacterium | reverse complement strand
GCCGAGCTGGCCGACCGCTACATCTCCGACCGCTTCCTGCCCGACAAGGCGATCGACCTCATCGACGAGGCCGCCTCGCGCATGCGCATCAAGTCGATGTCGTCCCCGCCCGTGTACCGGGAGCTCGAGGACGAGATCGAGACGACGCGGCGCGACAAGGAGGCCGCGATCGAGGCGCAGGAGTTCGAGAAGGCCGCCAACCTCCGCGACAAGGAGCGGCGCCTGACGAACAAGAAGCGCGAGCTCGAGGACGCGTGGGAGTCCGGCGAGGGCGGCGAGCGGCCGTCGATCGGCGAGGAGGAGATCGCCGACATCGTCTCCATGTGGACGGGCATCCCCGTCTTCAAGCTCACCGAGGCCGAGACCCAGAAGCTGATGCGCATGGAGGAGGAGCTCCACAAGCGCGTCATCGGCCAGCACCAGGCGGTCGAGACCATCTCGAAGGCGATCCGGCGCTCGCGCGCCGGCCTCAAGGACCCGAAGCGGCCGACCGGCTCCTTCGTCTTCCTCGGGCCGTCGGGCGTGGGCAAGACCGAGCTGGCGCGCACGCTCGCGGAGTTCCTCTTCGGCGACGAGGAGGCGATGGTCCGCATCGACATGTCGGAGTACATGGAGAAGCACGCCGTGTCCCGGCTCGTCGGCTCGCCCCCCGGCTACGTCGGGTACGACGAGGGCGGCCAGCTCACCGAGGCCGTGCGCCGCAAGCCGTACTCCGTGCTCCTGCTCGACGAGATCGAGAAGGCCCACCCGGACGTCTTCAACATCCTCCTGCAGATCCTCGAGGACGGTCGCCTGACCGACTCGCAGGGCCGCACGGTGGACTTCCGGCACGCGATCATCGTCATGACCTCGAACATCGGGGCGTCGGAGATCGCGCGCAACACGCCGCTCGGCTTCTCCGTCGGCGACGCGGATCAGGGCATGACGTACGAGGACATGAAGGGCCGCGTCATGGGCGAGCTCAAGAAGGTCTTCCGGCCGGAGTTCCTCAACCGCATCGACGACGTGATCGTCTTCCACAAGCTGCAGAAGGAGGAGATCAAGCAGATCGTCGACCTCCTGCTGCTGCGGATCCGGGCGTCGCTGGCCGAGCGCGAGCTCCAGCTCGAGCTCTCCGAGGCGGCGGAGGACTTCCTGGTCGACAAGGGCTGGGACCCGTCGATGGGCGCCCGCCCGCTGCGCCGGGCGATCCAGCGCTACATCGAGGACCCGCTGGCCGACTTCGTCCTCCGCGAGGAGCTGATGGCGGGCGGCACGGTCATGGTCGAGCCGCCGGCGGAGCCGGATCCCGACGCGCCCAAGGACAAGGACGCGCCGATCCAGATGCGCCTCACGATCGTCAAGCCGGAGAAGCAGCCGGTCGGCGTGGGCGCCCGCGAGGAGCTCGAGGCGGGCGAGGGCGGCGGCCAGGTCATCGACGAGCCCGGCGGCGCGCTCTCGAAGCCCGCGGTCGAGGAGCCGACGGACGACGACCAGTAGCTCCGTCTGGCTGGAGCGGATTTGCCGAAGGGCGCCCCGAGGGGCGCCCTTCGTCGTTTCAGGGGCAGGCGTTCCGCGGCCTGAACGGGTGCGAGACGAGGCCCGTGCCCGGCACGGCCAGGTAGGTCACCCCACCGTCGGCGGCGACGTCGACCGCCGGGTGCCGCTGCGCCGCCGGCTCGGCGGTGAGGACCTCGGACTCGCGGCAGTCGCCGGCCCGCATCCGGCTGATGACCGCCTGTGGCGGGTCGCCGGCGTGCTCGGCCTGGGTGAGCGACCACAGCGCGTCCCCGGCGCCGAGCGACAGGCCGCTCGCGCGCTGGTCGCCGTCGCCCTCGGAGGCCGCGACGAGGTCCGCCTCGACCGTGCCGCGGCGCAGGTCGAACGCCGCGGCGTAGGCGTAGACGTCGGCCAGCGTCGCGGCGGCACGGGTGCCGCGCACGTCGACGGCGGTGACCTCGTCGGCGCCGCGGCGGCTCGCCTCGGACGGCGCGCGCAGCTTGCGCGGCCGGCCGGCGCCCGACCTGACGTAGACGCCGGAGCGGCGGGCGTCGAAGGTCCTGCCCTTCCGGCAGAGCTGGCCGACCACCGCGCGCGTGCGCCACAGGGCCGGGGCGGTGGTCGCGGTGCAGCCCTTCAGCGTCAGGCCGCGGATCCCGCGGCGGCCGCCGTCGAGGTCGTCCTGGCGCGCGACGCAGCGCGAGACGGTGTCACAGCGCAGGTAGGTCAGCACGAGCGCGTTGTCGCGGTCGCGGCCGAGGTCGATCGAGCGGTAGAAGCGGGCGTCCGGGGCGCCCGGGACGCGCTCGGCGCCCCCGGCCGCGGTGTAGCGCATGAGCGTCTGGCGGTTGCCGGGCTCGCCGGTCACCCAGACGATGGTCTCGTCGAGCGCGGTGAGCTGGCCGATGGCCGGGTCCTCGGCGAGCGTGGCGCCGGCGGCGGGGGCCGCTGCGGGGAGGGCGGCGAGGCCCGCGGCGAGGGCCGCGGACAGGAGGAGGGTGGGGAGACTGCGGGGAGACATGCCCCTTGAAACGAGGCCCGGAGGAGAAAGATGCGCGCGCCGCCGAACCACGTCCTCCAGGCGGTCGAGCGCCCGCAGGTTCTGCTCGCGCGCCTACCGGGTGAGGTTGTGGCCGGCCCCTTCTTCGTGATCGGGACACTCGATGACTCTCCGAGAGAGTCATCCGGTGGCCGGATCGCAGCAGAGGGTGTCGGCGGTCGTCGCGGCGATGCGAGCCGCGCGGGGTACGGTGCGCTCTGTGGCGCTCGTCGCTCCGACGGTCCTCGACCTCGACACCCCGCACGGCCCCGCCCGTGCGCACCTGCACCCCGCCGGGGTGGCG
>CADCVU010000092.1 GCA_902806245.1 uncultured Solirubrobacterales bacterium | reverse complement strand
GAGCTCGTCGACCTGATCCCCGCGGGGATCATCGACCCGGCGATGGTCACGCGCTCGGCGCTGCAGAACGCGGCCTCGATCGCCAAGAACATCCTCACCACGGAGTGCATCGTGGCCGAGGTGCCGGAGAAGGACGGAAACGGCGCCGGCGGCGGTGGCATGCCCGACATGGGCGGCATGATGTAACGAGCGCCCTGCGCTCGTAGGGAGGGAGAGGGCTCGGCGTGCGCCGGGCCCTCTTTCGTTCCTGGGCCCCCGGAACGGCTGTGCGCGGCGTTCGCCTCAGCCGCCGAGGACGGCGGAGAGGCGTAGCGGGTGCACGCCGAGCGCCTCGGCGTCGGCCGTTCCGCGTGGAGTGGTGAGCGAGAGGTCGAGCAGATCGGCCTCGTCCGGAGTGGCGAACACCGCCGGCCCGACGATTCGCTCGATCGTCCCGAGGCCGAGCCGCACGCCGGGGGGCGGGACGTGCAGGAGTCGGCGTCGGCGCCCTCGCGCGCGGAGCACGTGCGCGACGATCTCGTCGTGGGTCAGGGTCTCGGGGCCGGCGAGCTCGAGGCGGGCGGACACGGGCCGGTCGAGGGCGGCGATCAAGCAGTCCGCCACGTCGGCGGCCGCGATCGGCTGGAAGCAGGCATGTCCATGGCCCGGCACGAGCATGGCCGGAAGCCAGGAGAGGCGCTCGAGCACGGTCAGCCAGCGGTCCCCGGGCGTGACCACTAGGGAGGGCGCGAGAATCGTCGTGTCGAGCGGCGATTGCGCGACCGCGCTCTCGGCCAGCGCCTTGGAGCGCAGCAGGCGTGAGTGCGAGTGGAGAGTGGCGCCGAGACTCGAGAGGAAGACGAAGCGCTCGACGCCGGCGGCCTCGGCCGCGCGCAGGAGGCGTAGGGTGGCCAGCGCGTTGAGCTCCTCGAGCGAGGCGCTCCGCGCGTCGCGGGTCGCGGTGGCCAGGTGCACCACGCAGTCGACTCCGCGCATGGCGTGACGGAACGAGTTGGGAGCGCCGAGGTCGCCGAGCACCAGTTGAACCCGGACGCGTTCCGGGCCGATCTCGCGCGGATCGCGGACGAGGCAGCGGACCTGCCGGCCCGCAGCGAGCAGGCGGCGCAGCACCGCCGCCCCGACGGTGCCGCTGGCGCCGGTGAGGAGGATCATGGCGGCGGGCAGCGTACCTGCCTCGGGGGTTAGAATGGCCGCTCCGGTGGCAGACCCCCGCTCCGGACGCCTCCCCTCGCCTCGACACCCTAAGGAGCAAGACCCCGTGGCCTACGTCATCGCCGAGCCCTGCATCGGGCAGAAGGACAACTCCTGCGTCGAGGTGTGCCCGGTCGACTGCATCCACCCGACGCCCGACGAGCCCGACTACGACTCGGTCGAGATGCTCTACATCGATCCCGACGAGTGCATCGACTGCGACGCCTGCGTCGAGGCCTGCCCGGTCGACGCCTGCTTCGCCGAGGATCAGCTGCCGGGGGAGTGGGAGAAGTACATCCAGATCAACGCCGAATACTTCGCGCAGGCCAGCTGAGGGCTGCAAACCGGCGCTCTGCGGCGTCCTCGGTCGCTCGTGTGCGGAGCACACTTCGCTCCCTGCGTCCTGGCATAGCTTGGTTTTCGCTCCTCAGCTGACCTGCGCCCGTGGACTCTCAGGGCGATGGTGCCACTCAACCACGTTGCTCTGACCGTCCGCGGCCGAGAGCGGTCCGCGGCGTTCTACGGGAGGCACTTCGGGCTCGAGGCGCGAGTCCACGAGGACGAGCACCTGCTCATCTTGGGCTCGAGCGATGGAGCTCTGCTGGCGCTCTCGGATGGCGAGTCGCCCGCGGGGGGTCTTCCGCGCACGAACCACTTCGGGTTCCAGCTGGCCAGCACGGGCGAGGTCTACGCAGCTCGCGAGCGCCTGCGGGCACCCGAGGTACCCGAGACGGAATGGCAGGAGAACCGGCCTCGTGCAGGTGCAGGTGACCGACCCGGACGGCTACCGGCTCGAGTTCTTCGCTTATTGAGAGGGGCGGCGGCCTACGGCGCCATCGGCAGCGAAACTCCGCTCGGCGGCGCGATGTCAGGCCGGGCGGGGGGCTGAAGCACGGCGAGCTGCTGCGGCGTGGTGGCGATCAGGCCGCGAGCGGCGTGAAAGAGGGCCTGCGAGGCCGGGGCGTCCGGATCCTCGAGCACGAGCGGGGTCCCGTTGTCGGCGGCGATGCGCAGCTCCTCCTGAAGCGGAATCTTGCCGAGCAGCGGGACGTCGAGCTCGTCGGAGAGAGTCTGGCCGCCGCCCTCGCCGAAGATCGTGTAGCGCTCGCCCGTCGGGGCCACGAAGCCGGACATGTTCTCGATCACGCCGACGATCTCGAGGTCGAAGCGCCGCGCGGTCTCCGCGGCGCGCTTGGCCACCTGTTGGGCGGCCGGCTGCGGCGTGGTGACGATGACGAAACGGGACTGGGGGAGGAGCTGGGCGAGGGTCATGGACACGTCGCCCGTTCCCGGCGGGAGGTCGATCAGCAGGTAGTCGAGCTCGCCCCACTCGACGTCCTCGAGGAACTGGCGGATCGCCTTGTGGAGCATGGGCCCGCGCCAGACCACCGCCTGATCGCGGCCTTCGAGGAAGAACTCGATCGACATCGCCTTGACCCCGCCGTGGACCACCAGGGGAAGGATGCGCTTGTTCGCGGAGACCTTGGGCTTGCCGTGCACGCCGAGCATGCGCGGGATCGAGTAACCCCACACGTCGGCGTCGAGGGCGGCGGCGCGCTTGCCCTCGGCGAAGAGCGCGGCAGTGAGGTTCGCGGTCGTGGTGGACTTGCCGACCCCGCCCTTGCCCGAGCCGACGCAGATCACGTTCTTGACCGCGGCGAGGGCTCCGTCGGGCAGGCCGTCGGTGCGCCCGACGCGTTGCTTCAGCTCGTCCTTCTCTCGCTCGGAGAGCACGTCGAAGTCGACGTGCACGCGCTCGACGCCGGGGAGCGCCCCCACGGTGTGATCGACCGCCTGCTGGAAGTGTGAGCGGATCGGACAGCCGGGCGTGGTCAGAGAGACGGTGACCGACACCTCACGCGCCGAGGGGTACTCGACGCTGCGGACCATGCCGAGGTCGACGATGTTCTGATGCAGCTCGGGGTCGACGACCGTGCGCAGGGCCTGGCGCACGGCATCTCGGGTCGGCATCTCGGTCAGCGTCATCGCGGCCCATTGTCGCAGCCCGGAACTATGCGCTCGCGGTGGCTGCAGAGGGCGATAGAAGACCGGCGAGACCCGAAGGTCCCGCCGGCCGAGGGAGGAGAGATACTGCTACTGCCGGCGAGGTATGAGGCCGGCAGCCTCTCCTCGCGCCGCCTCTCTCCGGGGCGCGCGAGGGTAAATCGGTCCGGGCAGCTAACGCGCCGCGCCCGCGAGCTCCTCGACGCCCTTGACGACGTCGCGCGCGCCGCTCTCGAACTTGTCGGCACCGCGCTCGAAGTCGCGCCCGCTGCGCCGCAGGACACGCTCGGCCTGCGTGCGGGTGCGCTTGACCTGACGCTCGAGCTTGTTGCGCTCGGTCGTCCCGCGCCGCTCGTACTTGCGCACGTTGACGTTGAAGCGGTTACGCAGCCGGCGCAGCTCACGCTCGGCGGTCCTGCGCTTCGTGTACGGACGCACCGTGCTCACGACGTTGTCGCGAACGGTGAGCCAGACGCCGACCGAGATCAGCACCGGGCGCTGGGCCTCGGTCAGGGCCGCCTCGAGACGGGTGGTCTCCGCCTTGACCCGACGCTCGGTCGTGCGACCGGCGCTGCGGGCGGTCGTGCGGGCGCTGCGAGCGGTCGAGCGGGCCTGTCCGCGCGCTTGGGCCTGCGAACTGCGGGCCTGATTGCGCTGACGCGTGGCCGCGGCGCGCTTGCCGCTCGCCGAACGCTCGGCCTGCGTGCGCTGACGCTGACCGCCCGACTGCGACCGAGTGCGGTTCTGAGCGCCGTTCTGCGACTGGCTGCGGCCCTGCGTCTGGCCGCGGCTCTGCGACTGGCTGCGATTCTGGCTCTGAGTGCTTTCGGCCATGGTGAGTGAACCCTCCTGACGAGTGAGTCTCTCCCCCGGTAGTGCCGAGGTGTAAGGATATTACTTTTAACGACGGTAACGGTATACCAGGGCACGGGAACCGTCAACGCGCCTTGTGAGGGAGTGGTCACAGAGGGGCGCGGGGCGCCGCCGTCGCGCGGCGACGCGTCGAGCGTGTGGTCGCCCCGCTAGGCGGGGAGGGCCGGCTCGCGCTCGAGACGCGCCAGCCAGGCCGCCGGAGCCTCGAGCTCGGCGAGCGTCGGCAGCGCGCCGGGAGCACTCCACACGCGGTTGAGCGCATGCATCCCATTGCGGCGCACGACCTCCGCGCAGAAGCGCCGGCCGAGCTCGTACTGGCGCATCTTCAGGTCGAGTCCCAGCAGGCGCGAGAGGATCCGCTCGGGCGCCGAGCGACTGGCGCGCCGGTGCTCCATCGCCTCGCGCAGCCCCGTGTAGTTCGGCACCACCTCGGCCCCGAGCGCGTCCATGACGTGCTCGGAGTAGCCCTCGACCACGGCCATCGCGGCCTGTACCCGGTCCATGATCGCGCGCTGCTCGCGTGTCTGGACGAGGGCGGCCAGCCCGCCTTCGCGGAAGGCCTCGACGAGGCGGGCCGGATCGGGAAGGCTGGGCAGCCCGCCCGCGGACCCACGGCGGATGCGCACGTCGACGGTGTCGAGGTACTGCTCGAGCAGGCCGCCGAGATGCTCGCGCAGCCACGGGACGCCGGCGAACTGGAAGGCGTGCGTCACCTCGTGCAGGGCGATCCAGGCCATGAAGCTCTCGCCGTCGACGGCCATCTCCCGGGCCGCGCCGGCGACGTTGGGACTGACGAAGAGCAGTCGCGGCGCCCGCTCGTGGCCGAGCAGCGAGAGCTCGTACTGACCGAGCACGCGGGTCGAGAGGTAGCCCATGACCAGGCCGACCTCGGCGGAGAGCGTCGCCTTGGCGGCGATGCGCAGCGGCCCCGCCAGCGGCCCGGCGCTCTCGAGCCGCCGTTCGAGCCGTTCGCCGACCGGAGCCAGCAGCTCGGCCATCATCTCGACGTTGACCTCCGCCCAGGCCGCGCGCCCCACGGGCTCGGGCTCGGGCAGCGGCCCGGCGGGCTCCAGTCCCGTGAAGCGCCCGACCTCGTCCTCGGCGCGCACGGCCCACCCGTCGAGGTCGCCGGGCAGCGGATCGCCGGGATCGGAGCCCGCCGCGAGGCGGGCGATCTGAAGGGCGAGCGCACGGTCGAGCATCTCTTCGCCAACGTTAGTGGCCCACGCGCGATAGTCCGGCGGGGCAAGAAGCATGAGCGCGGCCGATCGCGGGCAGTATCCCCTGATGAGCGCCACCACCGTCCACCACCGTGCGTCCGAGGCCGACGGCGCCGAGGCACCGACCGAGCCCGGCGACTACGGAGCCCTGAACGCGGTTTATCTGACGCTCTTCGCCGGCGTGATCGCCGCCACCAGCCGCCGCCCCGGCGCGGAGACCGCGATCCCCTCGCGCGAGATCGTGCCCCTCGGAGTCGCCACCTTCGCCCTGTCCAAGGTCGTCGCGCGCGAGAAGATCGGCACCTGGGTACGCGAGCCCTTCGTGGAGCAGGACGCCGAGCACAAGCCCGAGGGCCCGCGGGGCAGAGGCATGCGCCGCGCCATCGGCGAGCTCCTGACCTGCACGCGCTGCGTCGGCGCGTGGGCGGCGCTCGCGCTCGTCGCCCTGCGGCTGCTGTCCCCGCCGGCGGGGCGCATCGCCACGACGGTGCTGGCCACCTCGGGCGTCAACGACTTCCTCCAGAGCGCCTTTCGCCTCACCGCCGAACAGGCGAACGCGGCCGGCGGCTGAGCGCCGAGCGGGCGGTCTGGGTCAGGCTACGGCCACGCCCGCCGAGAGCATCCGCTCGATCTCCGCGGCCTCGACCGCGGGTGAGAACATGAAGCCCTGGCCGAGGCGGCAGCCGAGCTCGGTCAGCTTGACGAGCTGAGCCTCGGTCTCGATGCCCTCGGGGATGACGGAGAGCCCGAGCGCCGAGGCCATCCCGACGATGGCGGCGACGATGGCCTCGCTGCTCTCGCCGGAGTCGAGGCCCGCGACGAAGGAACGGTCGATCTTGAGGACGTCGAGCGAGAAGCGCGAGAGGTAGGCGAGCGAGGAGTAGCCGGTGCCGAAGTCGTCGACCACGAGCCGCAAGCCGAGCTCGCGCAGGCCCTCGAGGGCCTCGATCTGCCCGGTGGCCTCCTCCATGACCACGCTCTCGGTGATCTCGACGCCGAGGCAGCTCGGCTCGAGACCGCTGTCGGCGAGGGTGGCCGCGACGAGATCGACCAGACCGGGCTGAGCGGCCTGGCGCGCCGACAGGTTGACCGTGAGGCGCAGATCCGGCGCTTCGGAGCACACTCCGCGCCAGTGGCTGGCGTCGTGGCAGGCCTGGCGCATGACCACCGCCCCGAGCGGCACGATCAGCCCGCTCTCCTCGGCCACCGGTATGAACTCCCCCGGCAGCAGCAGGCCGCGCTCGGGATGCCGCCAGCGCACGAGGGCCTCGACGCCGGCGATCGTCTGGTCGGCCAGCGAGTAGTAGGGCTGGTAGTGGACCACGAGCTCGTCCTCGGCCAGGGCCCGGCGCAGCTCGTTCTCGGGCTTCAGGCGGCCGACGACGCGCGCCCGCATCGCGTCGTCGAACATCTCGTAGTGCCCACGGCCCCGCTCCTTGGCCCGGTACATGGCCGCATCGGCGTCGCGCAGCAGGTCCTCGGGGTAAACCTCGCCTCCCGGGCACATGACGACTCCCGTGCTGGCGCTGACCACATGGGACTCGCCGCGCAACAGGAACGGGCTCGTGAACGCGGCGGCGATGCGCTCGGTGAGCAGTCGCGCGGCGCGCTCGTCCTCGACGTCCTCGGCCAGGACGACGAACTCGTCGCCGCCGAAGCGGGCGACCGTGTCGGAGGGGCGGACCGCCTCCTCGAGGCGCGGGGCGACGGCCTGGAGGAGCTCGTCACCGGCCGAGTGGCCGAGGCTGTCGTTGACCAGCTTGAAGTTGTCGATGTCGAGGAAGAGCAGGGCGATCTGGGTCCCGCGACGCTCGCAGCGAACGAGGGCCTGCTCGAGGCGGTCGCGCAGCAGGCTGCGGTTGGGCATGCCGGTCAACGGGTCGTGCAGGGCCTCGTGGCGAGCGCGGTCCTCGCTGCGCCGGCGCTCGATCGCGGTCCCGAGCACGTGGCCGACGGCCTGGAGGAAGTTGGCGTCGTCGAGGTTGAAGGATCGGCGCTCGCTCGAGTACACGCCGAGAATCCCCTACTTGAACGCGCCCTGGCCGATGAGGACGTTGATCGCGCTGGTAACGCCGTTGCGCTCGAGTGCCCGCGCTTCGAAGCGGTCCTCCTCGGCCATGTCGTCGGTGATCGTGGGACCCTCGATCAGGCACTCGACGAGCCCCTTCGAGGGATCGTTCACCGTCGGAGTCGACACCCGCCCGGCCTCCTCCTCGAGCCAGCCGGTGCCCGCCTCGACGGCCACGCGCTCGCCCTCGCCGGTGAGGCGGAAGACGCCGCAGGCCTCGACGCCCAGCGTCATGGCCACCGTCGAGCACGCCCGCCGCAGCAGCCGGGACAGGTCGTCGTCCTCGAGCGCCTGCTCCCCGAGTGCGGCGATCGCCGACTGCTGGCGCAGAAGCCGCTCGAGCTCCGCCTGGGCGCGACGGCGCTCGGTGATGTCGCGGGTGACGCAGTGAACCTCGGTCAGCTCTCCTGAGTCGTCGGCGATGCCACGACAGCTCGTCTCGGCCCACACGTAGCTTCCGTCCTTGTGGCGCAGGCGGAAGCTGACCGTCTGAAGCCACCCGGGGTCCGCAGGACCTCACGGTACGTCTGCCGTACGTGCTCGAGGTCGTCGGGATGGACGAAGTCGAAGCCGGACCGGCCCGCTAGCTCATCCGGTGTGAAGCCGAACAAGCTGCGCGACGACGGCGAGGCGTAGACGAGCCGAGCCTCGCGGTCCTGGCGCGAGACGAAGTCGGTGGCATTCTCGGTCAGCAGGCGGAAGTCGCGCTCGCTGGTGCGAAGGTCCTCCTCGGCCTGCTGACGATCGGTCACGTCCAGGGAGACCGCGAGGACGCCGGAGATCCCCTCGTCGAAGCCGATCACCGGGACCGCCTCTACGAAGTGGGTGCGGCCGTCGAGGGGGAACTCGAACGAGCGCGCTTCGCCCTCGAGGGCGGCGCGGCAGTGGGCGACCAGCGTGCGGCCGGGCTCGCCGGCCACCAGCTCCTCGAGCGGCCGACCGTGCACGGTGCCCGTGGACCAGCCGAGCTCGTCCAAAGCCGGGCCCTCGGCCATCCGGAGGCACAGGTCGCGGTCGAGGAGCACGACGGCGCTCCCGGGCAGGTGGCGCAGAACCGAGCCGGGCGAAGAGCTCGCTGTACTCGAGCTCCTCCATGTGGAGCCCTTCGGCCGCCTCCCGCTCGATGACCCTCGTCGCCTTCATCCCTTTTCCTCAGCCGCCTGATCCCCACGCGCACATATCCAGCGTAAGCGTTCCCTGTACCGCAACCCGTAGCTTGACCACGATCACGCGCCGGCGCGCTACCGAAGGACGGGCAGGCTCTGCGTCCGCTCGAGGACGCCCGAGAACAGGTCGCCGTGCTCGTCGACGCGCGTAAGCGCCGCCTCCGAGTCAAAGGCCAGGAGGGCCGCATCGCCCACCTGGACGGCCTCCTCCACCTCGGACCACACCAGCGGAGTGGAGACCATCGGCCGCGCCCGGGCCCGCAGCGAGTAGACGCACACGGTGGTTTTGTGCTCGTCGTTCTGGCTCCAGTCCACGAGCACCTTTCCGGCGCGGAGGTCCTTGCGCATACGCGAGACCACGAGCTCAGGCTGGTCGCGCTCGAGCAGTTGGGCCACGGCGAGGGCGAACGGCTTGGTCTCCTCGTAGCTCGTCTCGACGTTGAGCGGCACGTAGACCTGGAGCCCCTTCGAGCCCGAGGTCTTGATCCAGCTCTCGAGGCCGAGCGGGGCGAGCAGATCACGCAGGGCGAGGGCCACGCGCGCGCACTCGAGCACGGCGGCGGGGGCGCCCGGATCGAGGTCGAAGACCATCATGGTGGGGCGGGTGATCGCCGCCGCCCGGGCCAGCGAGGTGTGCAGCTCGAGGTCGGCGAGGTTCGAGGTCCAGACCAGGGTCGGCAGGTCCTCGGCAAGGCAGAAGTTGACGGTGCGCCCGTCGGTGCGGATGGGGACCCGCGCGGTACGGATCCACTCGGGCCGGTGCGAGGGGCACTCCTTCTCGTAGAAGTACTTCCCCTCGACCCCGTTCGGGTAGCGCTTGAGGGTGAGCGGACGGCCCTGCAGGTGAGGCAGGAGCACCGGCGCCACCCGCGTGTAGTAGTCGATGACCTGCGCCTTGGTGAAGCGCGCCTCGGGGTAGAGAACCTTGTCGAGGTTCGAGAGCCGCAGGGCGCGTCCCTCGACCTCGACCTCGACGGTGCGGCTCACGCGCGTGCGCGCGCCCGTCCGGAGCGGGATCCGTTCGTGTCGCCGTCGCCACCGGCGCCGGGGCCCTCGCCACCGTCGCGCGCGCGGGCGATGCTGGCCTCGAGCGCGGCCATGAGATCGGGCGCCGGCTCGGTGCGCTCGGCGGCCGGCTCGACCACCACCTCCTCGCCGCGAGCCTTGCACTCGATGAGCTCGAGGACCTGCTCGCGGTAGGTGTCGCGGTAGCGCTCGGGCTCGAACTGGCCGGTGAGGGAGTCGACGAGCCGGCAGGCCATCGCGACCTCGTCGTCGCTCGCCTCGCCGCGGGCGGTGGGCAGCTCGACCTGCTCGCGGGGGACGACCTCGTCGGGGAAGAGCATGGTCGACACCGTGAGCAGGTCGTCGGTGGGGCGCAGCGCGGCGAGGTGCTCCTTGGTGCGGATGACCACGCGGCCGATGGCCACGCGCCCCGACTGGGCCATGGCGCGGCGCAGCAGCTCGTAGGGCTTGGCGGCGATCTCGCCGTCCGGGATGGCGTGGTAGGAGCTGTCGTAGAGGACCGGGTCGATCTCCCCGAGATCGACGAAGCGCTCGATGTCGATGGTGTGCGTGCGGTCGGGATCGAGGCGCTCGATCTCCTCGTCGGTCACGGTCACGTAGCGACCGCCCTCGAGCTCATAGCCGCGCACGATCTCCTCGCGGGGGACCTCGCGCTCCTCCTCGGAGCAGAAGCGGCGATGCTGGATGCGCGCCCCGTCGTGGGCGTGGAGCTGGTGGAAGGAGATGCCCTGGCGGCGCACCGCCGGGCTCAGCCGCACCGGCACGGTGACGAGCCCAAAGGAGATGGCGCCGGTCCAGATCGAGCGAGGCATGCGCTCCTCCTACCCGGCGTCCGCGTCGGGCGCACCATCCGGCTCGGCGACCGGGCTGACCGGCTCGGCCACGACCTCGAGCGGAGGCTTGTCCTCGCGCAGGCCGAGGTAGCGTGGAGCGCGCAGGGTCCCGGTTCGCGTCCACTCGGCGAAGCCGACCTCGGCGACGAGCTCGGGCTCGCAGAAGGTCGCCTCGCGCGGCGGGCGGGCGCCGGCCGCAAACGGGCTCGACTCGCGCGTGAGCGGCTGGAGCAGCTGGCCGAGACGCGTGAGCTCCGCCTCATCGAAACCGGTGCCCACACGCCCGACGTAGCGCAGCGCCGGCTCGCCGTCGCGCTTCTCGTAGACGCCGGCCAGCAGGGCGCCGAGGCGCCCGAAGCGCGCGCCCCGGCCCGCCAGCCAGCCGCCGATCAGCACTTCCTGGCGGCGGACGTTCTTTACCTTGATCCAGGCTCCGCTGCGGCGGCCCGGCTCGTAGCGGCTGTCGAGGCGCTTGGCCACGATGCCCTCGAGGCCCTGCTCACGGCTGGCCTCGAGCAGGGCCTGACCGTCTCCGGGATGAAAGGCGGGGGTGCGCCAGCTCGGGCCCTCGAGCCCGAGGCCCTCGAGCAGCTCGCGGCGCTCGGCGTAGGGCAGGTCGATCGTGGGGCGGCCGTCGAGGTGGAGCAGGTCGAAGGCCATGTAGGCGACCGGGGTGTCGGCCATGCGCCTGCGGACGGCGGACTCCGAGGCGAGGTGCATGCGCCGCTGGAGCAGGCCGAAGTCCGGCCGTCCCTGCGCGTCAAAGGCGACGACCTCGCCGTCGAGCAGGGCCTCGTGCGAGCCGAGCCCGCGGCCGATCCCGCGCAGCTCCGGGTAACGCGCGCTGATGTCGTTGCCGGAGCGGGCCTCGAGGCGCACCCTTCCGCCCTCGGCGTAGAGCAGCGCGCGCACGCCGTCCCACTTGATCTCGAAGGCCCAGCCCCGCTCGTCGGCCGGGAGGTCGCCGGTGCGGGCCTTCATGGGCTCGAGGCCTGCGGGCAGCGGCTCGCGGTCGGGGTCCTCGGGCGGGTCCATGCGGTGGATCATCCAGTCCTTTCCGCGCGTGCGGAAGAGCACGTAGCGTCCGCGGACCCGCTCGCCGTGGAAGGTGACCATGACCTCGTCGTCGCGGAACTTGTGCGTCTCGTAGGTGCCGTGATCCCATATGCGCATCGTCCCGGCGCCGTAGGAGCCCGCAGGGATCTCGCCATGGAAGTCGAGGTACTCGAGCGGATGGTCCTCGGTGTGGACGGCGAGACGGTTCTCCTTCGGGTCGGGCGGGATGCCCTTGGGCACCGCCCACGAGACGAGCACGCCGTCGCGCTCGAGGCGGAGGTCCCAGTGCAGACGGCGGGCGTGGTGCTCCTGGACCACGAAACGGGAGCGCTCCTCCTCCT
>CADCVU010000091.1 GCA_902806245.1 uncultured Solirubrobacterales bacterium | reverse complement strand
GCGGGCGCGGTCGCGGTCATGGCCCTCGAGCGCGTGCCGGCCGACATCCGCAGCGCCGGCGGGGTCGCGCGCATGTCCGATCCCTCGATGATCGAGGGGATCAAGGAGGCCGTGACCATCCCGGTCATGGCCAAGGCTCGCATCGGCCACTTCGTGGAGGCCCAGCTGCTCGAGGCCCTCGAGGTCGACTACATCGACGAGTCCGAGGTGCTGACCCCGGCCGACGAGGCCAACCACATCGACAAGTGGGCGTTCAAGGTCCCGTTCGTGTGCGGCGCAACGGACCTGGGCGAGGCGCTGCGGCGCATCGGCGAGGGCGCGGCGATGATCCGGACCAAGGGTGAGGCCGGCACCGGCAACGTCGTCGAGGCCGTGCGCCACATGCGCGCCATCCAGGGCGGGATCCGCCGCCTCGGCGGGATGGACGAGGCCGAGCTCTACCGCAACGCCAAGGAGCTCGCAGCGCCGCTCGACCTCGTGCGCGAGATCGCCGAGAGCGGGAAGCTGCCGGTGGTCAACTTCTCCGCGGGCGGGATCGCCACGCCGGCCGACGCGGCGCTGATGATGCAGCTCGGCGCCGAGGGCGTGTTCGTCGGCTCGGGGATCTTCAAGTCCGAGGACCCGGAGCGCACCGCCGCGGCGATCGTCGAGGCCACCACCCACTTCGACCAGCCCGAGCGCGTGGCCGGAGCCTCGCGCGGACTCGGCGCGGCCATGGCCGGCCTCGAGATCTCCGCCCTCACCGGTCCGAACGGGGACGGACTGCTCCAGCATCGCGGCTGGTAGGCGCGCGCCGTGGCGGTCGTCGGCGTCCTCGCCCTCCAGGGGGACTTCGCGGCGCACGTGCGCGTGCTCGCCGAGCTGGGCGCGCAGCCGCGGGTGGTACGTGAGCCGGCCGACCTCGAAGGGCTCGACGCGCTCGTCATCCCCGGCGGCGAGTCGACGACCATGACGCTCGGGATCGAGCGCGAGGGGCTGGCCGAGCCGCTGCGCAACCTGGTGCGCGCCGGCACGCCGACCCTCGGGACGTGCGCCGGGCTGATCATGCTCGACCGCGAGCACCTGGGCGTGCTCGACATCAGCGCGCGGCGAAACGCCTTCGGCCGTCAGGTCGCGAGCTTCGAGGAGGAGCTCGAACTGCCGCTCGGCGCCGCCGGCTCGGAGCCGACCCGCGTTCGGGCGGTGTTCATCCGGGCCCCGTGGGTCGAGGAGCACGGCGAGGAGGTCGAGGTCCTGGCCTCGGTCGGCGAGCGCCCGGTCGCCGTGCGCCGCGGCGACGTCCTCGCCGTCGCCTTCCACCCGGAGATCAGCGGGGAGGACGGCCTCCACCGCTGGCTCCTCGAGCGCGTGGCCGCGCGCGCTGAGCATGCGCCGCCCGCCACGCGGGAGGCCGCATGAGAGACCAGCGTGCCGACGCGCTCGCTCAGATCCTCGTCCGCTACTCGACCGGCGTCAAGAAGGGCGACGTCTGCGTGATTCAGTCGACCACGACGGCCGAGCCGCTCGTGCAGGCGGTCTACGAGGAGGTCCTGCGCGCCGGCGGCCTGCCGGTCATGCAGCTCACCACCGAGGGCGCGGGATCGGCGTTCTACGAGCTCGCCTCCGAGGAGCAGCTCGACTGGATCCCGCCGACCTCGACCTGGACGGCCGAGAACGCCGACGTGCGAATCGCCATCATGGCGGACGCCAACGCGCGCGAGCTCAGCTCCGTGGATCCGAAGCGCCAGACCCGCCACGCCCGCGCCCGCAAGCCGCTGATGGAGACCTCGATGCGCCGGGCGGCGGCCGGCGAGTACCGCTGGAACGTCACGCTCTTTCCGACCCACGCCTACGCGAGCGAGGCCGGCATGTCGCTCGCGCGCTACGAGGACTTCTACTACGCGGCCTGCCTGGCCACCGACGAGGAGCCGGTCACCGCCTGGCAGCGCCAGTCCGACGAGGTCCGCCGTCTCGCCGAATGGATCGAGGGCCGCGAGGAGGTCCGGATCGTTGCGCCGAACGGCACCGACATCACGCTCAACGTCTCCGAGCGCACCTTCGTGCCCTGCGTCGGGGAGCACAACATGCCCGACGGCGAGTTCTTCACCGGGCCGATCGAGGATTCCGCCAGCGGTGAGGTCGCGTTCTCGTTCCCGTCCGTCTATGGGGGTCGGGAGGTCGCCGGCGTGCGGCTGCGCTTCGAGGAGGGCAAGGTGGTCGACGCGAGCGCCGAGCGCGGCGAGGACTTCCTGATTGAGACGCTCGACACCGACGAGGGTGCGCGGCGCCTCGGCGAGCTCGGCATCGGGACGAACTACGGCATCGCCACCGGCACCAAGGAGATCCTGCTCGACGAGAAGATCGGCGGGACCGTGCACATGGCGGTGGGGATGAGCTATCCGGAGACCGGCGGGATCAACGACTCCGCGGTCCACTGGGACATGGTCTGCGACCTGCGCCAGGGCGGCTCGATCACCGTGGACGGCGTCGAGCTCCAGCGCGACGGGCGGTTCGTGGTATGAGCCTCCGGCTCGACACCGGCCTCGGTGCCGCCCTGGCCCGCGGGCGCTACGAGCGACCGCCCAGCGCCTTTCGGGACTGGGTCTCCGCCGACGGCTCGACGCCCTACCCGGCCGAGGCCGGCCGCTACCACCTGTACGTCTCCTGGGCCTGTCCCTGGGCGCACCGGACGGTCATCGGGCGCCTGCTGAAGGGCCTCGAGGGGGTGATCGGGCTCGCGGTGGTCGACCCGATCCGCGACGAGCGCTCCTGGGCCTTCACCGGCGGCGAGTACGTCGACCCGATCAACGGCTTCGAGCTCCTCAGCGAGGCCTACGCCGCCACCGATCCGGCCTACGAAGGCCGCTTCAGCGTCCCCGTGCTGTGGGACACCGAGACCGCGCGGATCGTCAACAACGAGTCCGCCGACATCCTGCGCATGCTGACCACGGGCTTCGATGGCCTGGCCACCCGCGCGGCCGACCTCTACCCGCACGCTCACCGCGCCGAGATCGACGAGCTGAACGCCCGCATCTACGCGAGTGTCAACAACGCGGTCTACGTAGCCGGCTTCTCGACCGATCAGGAAATCTACGAGACCACGGTGCATGGCCTCTTCCAGGTGCTCGACGAGCTCGACGAGCGGCTGGCGAACACGCGCTTTCTCTTCGGCGAGGAGCCGGTCGAGACCGATTGGCGGCTGTTCACCACCCTGCTGCGCTTCGACGCCGTCTACAACGTCCACTTCAAGTGCAGCCGGCGGCGGGTCGTGGACTACGAGAACCTGTGGCCCTACGTCCGCGATCTGTACCAGTGGCCCGGGATCGCCCCGACCGTTCGCCTCGACGAGATCCGCGCCCACTACTACCGCACCCACCCGCAGATCAACCCCAGCGGCCTGGTGGCCGTCCAGCCGGACACGGACTTCGAGGCGCCGCACGGCCGCGAGGCACTCGCCGGCGAGGACGAGTCACCCCGGGGTATCGCGGCCTGAGCGCTCAGCTTCAGTCGCTGCCGCGGTGCCCGTCCAACTCCACGGCATAGACCTCGAGATCTCGGGGCACACCCGGCCGTTCCACCGTCCGCCGGCCGCGGACCTTGACCGGCGCGCCATCCAGTCGGTCGAGCACCGGGCGCGAGATGAGCGCCTCTCCCTCCTGGGCGTCCTCGCAGATCCGCGAGGCGACGTTGACGTCGACGCCGAGGTAGTCGCCCCCGAGCCGGCGCGCCTGCCCGACGTGGAGACCGGCGCGCATAAGAACGCGGTAGCCGTCGGCGCGCAGATCGGCGACTCGCTCGATGGCCTCGTGCATGGCGGTCAGAGCATCGGCCGGCTCCTCGAAGACGGCCATTACCCCGTCACCGAGGCGCTTGATCAGCCGGCCTCCGTGAGCCTCGATGCAGCCCTCGACCGTGGCCCCGACGCGACGCAGGAGCTCGATCGACCGGTCGTCGCCGGCCTCGAGGGCCCACGAGGAGAACCCGACCAGGTCGGTGAAGACGATCGCCACGTCGCGGATCTCCTCGCGTGCCTGATCTCGGCGCGTCACCCATTCCGCGACCTGGAGAAAGGCCAGCCCGGCCTCGCCGGCCGCCGACCAGCGTGAGTGGTTGATGGCCCACAGGCGCCGACCGACGAGCTGGGCCGGCTCGTTGCCGGCGGTGGAGTACGGGTCACCGAACTCGGCGTCGCCCGGCAGGAAGTCGCGGAGCATGCGGACGGCCCGCATGAGGTCAGGGCGCTCGTTCGCCCATCCCGCCGCGGCGCGCAGACGCGAGGCGAGGTACTGGGGTCTCGGAAGCTGAGGAGCCGTGTCCACGGGAAGGATGGGATGGCCGCGGACCTCCGACGACCGGATCACGGACGCGGCGTCCCCCGGCGGGAGAAGGACGCCTCCGCGTGACCACCGAGGCGCCGGACCCAAGTGTAGAGGCAGCGCTCGCGGACCTGAACCGCCCTTCGCTTCGTGGTATAGGTGCCGACTCAGGAGCGGCGGTCGATCGACCGGCGCCGCGCCGTCGACATCGAGGAGGTCGCGTGAGTACGCCGGAGGTCGCTGCAGGAGCACCCCGCACCGAGGAGCTCCGCTCGATCGTCTGGCTCCTGCGAGGAGCGACCGGCGGCACCGAATCGCGGGTAGGCGCGGCATGAGCCGCGCGCCGCTGCGCGGCGTATCGAGGATGAACAGATGAGCGCACACCGCGAGCGCGAGGGGGACCGATGACCGACAGCAGAGGCGAGGGCGCGGCGACGCACCGCGCGGCCGCCATGGCCACGCCCGCCCCGGCCGGTCCCGGCGGGGCGGGTCCTGAGGCCCCGAGCCGCGCCGCGATCATCTTCCGGGCCACCCGCCCGCAGTACCTCCCGACCTCGGTCGTGCCGGCGCTGGCGGGCGCGCTCGCGGCGATCGGGATCGCGGAGGCGAACTGGGCCGTCCTCCCGCTCGCGCTGCTCGCCCTGCTGTGCGTCCACGCCGGGACCGACGTCATCAACGACACCGAGGACGCCGCCCGTGGAGTCGACTCGCCGGACAAGATCGACAACTCACGGGTCTTCACCACCGGGCTGATGTCGATCGCCGAGGGACGCCGCCTCGCGCTCGCCTTCTTCGCCGCCGCCTTTGTGCTCGGGCTGGTGATGGTGGCGATTCAGGGGCCGGCGCTGCTGCTGGTCGGGGTGATCGGGATCGTCGGCGGCTGGGGCTACTCGGCGGGACCGCGGCCACTCAAGTTCGCCGGCCTGGGGGAGACCAGCATCATCTTCCTCATGGGACCGCTGATGACCCAAGGGGCCTACACCGCCGTGACCGGCGACCCCTTCCACGCGCCGGCGTTCTGGGTCGGCTTCGCGCCCGGGCTGCTGATCGCGGCGACGGTGTCGGGCAACAACCTCTCGGACATCCCCGGCGACCGCGGCGCCGGGGTGCGCACCCTGGCCGTGCGCCTCGGCTTCGACAACGCGCGGATCCTGTATCTCGGTCTGCTCGCGCTGACCTACGCCACCCCGGTGGTGGTGTGGCTCGCCGGCCTGTTCGACGCGCCGATCCTGCTCCCGCTCCTGACCCTGCCGCTCGCGACCGGGCGCATCGAGCAGGTCCGCACCGCGCGCGAGGAGGGCAGCGAGTTGCTCACGACCCTGCCGCTGCGCACCGCGCAGCTGCACCTGCTGTTCAGCGTGCTGCTGGTGGCCGGGGTCGTCCTCAGCCGCATCTAGTGGCGGCTCAGGTTGCGCCGGCGCCCTTGTCGGCGGAGGACCTCGACGCATGGGTGAGCTCCCCGGCGGTGCGCACGCGCCGCGAGCGCTCGGCCGCGGTCGACGCCGAGGAGCTGTGGCGGGCGGCTCAGAGCGTGAAGCTCTCGGAGACCCGCTCGGTCGGTCGGCTGGTGCGCTGGCGCATCCCCGGGACGCCCGCCGACCTCCGCTTCGCCGAGCTCTTCGACCGCTACCCGTTCACGCCGCTCGCGAGTGGGCCGAACCATTTCCTCTCGGGGCTGTGCGGGCGGATCTGGACCTTCCGCCGCGACTACCCGCGCCTGTCTAGCGCCTCCGAGTTCCAGGCCTGGAGCGAGCCCGCCACCGTACGGGTGCTGTTCGCCCACTGGTCAGAGCCCACCGACGAGGGCGGCTCGAAGATCGTCAGCGAGACGCGCGTCGAGCCGGTCGACCGCCGGGCGGCGCTACGGCTCCGCGGGCTGTGGGCGGTGGTCGGGCGCTTCGAGCCGCTGATCGGCAGCGAGCCGCTGGCGCTGGCGGCGCGGCGAGCGGAGCACGGGAGCTAGGTCTCGTCCCCGACCTCGAGGCCGGCCAGCCGCGACTCGCCGCGGTAGCGCAGCCGCCGCCCGGTGTGGACCTCGACGCGCATACGCCCGGCCAGGTACTGACGCGCGCGGTTGACCGTGCGGCGCTCAGCGGGGATCGGCACCGGGAGCAGATGCGGCTCGCTGCCGCCCGAGTCGCCCTCGACGGTCACGCGGTGGCGGGCCGAGCGCGCGCGCACCCGCCACGCGCTGGCGCCGGTGTCGACCGCGACGAGCGCGAGCGGCGGCACGAGCCGCAGCGTCTCAGCCGCTCCGAGATGGACGACGACGCTCGTGGCCGCCAGCTCGAGCGGCCCGCGCTCGAGCACGCCGCCGGCAAAGGCGACGCACACGCCGGGGTCCCCGAAGCCGTGGGCCTGGCCCCACCACCAGCGCCCGGGGAAGGCGGCGCCCCAGTTCTTCTCGGCGTAGGCGGTGGCGCCGTCGAGGTCGACGGTGCGATCGCCGAGGACGGCGTGGCCCTCGACGCGCGCGCCGAGCAGGTGGGGATGCCAGTACTGGCCGAGGCCGGGGACGGCCTGGGCGGCGCCGAGGCCGCCGAGCGCGCGGTGCGGCCACGGAGTGGGGGAGTGGAACCCGACGGAGAGGCGGGCGTCCGAAGCGAGGTCCACGTTCAGCCGGTCCTCGCTGGCCTCGAGGACCGATCCGGCGGAGACGCCCACCCCCCAGCGAGCGGCGCTCGCCGAAGCGGTGAGCTCCTCGCGCAGGAAACGGTCGGCGCTCCCGGCCAGCGCGATGGCGCCCCAGTCCCCGTCGGGCGCGCGGCTGACCCCGCACAGCGCGACGACGACCTGACCCGAGCGAGGGTCGGTGATGCGCCAGTAGTAGCCCTCCATCTCGACGCCGTGAGCGCCGCGAGGGTCGCCGAAGGGAAGCGTGGCGCCGGCGGCGCGGTAGGCGGCGAGCAGGCTGGGCGCGGGCACGGGGAGAGAGTAGGAGGCGCCGGCCCCGCCCACCGTCCGGCGACGCCGTAGGATGGCGCCGTGGCACTGGTGAGGCTGCGCGGACCCCTGAAGAGGCTGGCCGGAGACCGCTCCGAGCAATCGGTCGAGGCCGGCACCGTCTGCGAGCTCCTGCGCCGGCTCGAGCGCGAGCACCCCGCCGTCGACGGCTGGATCCTCGATGAGCGCGGGCTGATCCGCCGCCACATCAACGTTTTCGTGAACGGTGAGTGCGTTCGAGAGGACGCGCCGGTCGCCGTGGACGACCGGATCGACGTCCTCCCGGCGATCTCAGGAGGGTGATCCGCAGATGACCGAGCTGCTCGTGGGAACCAAGAAGGGACTGTTCGTGCTCGAGGGCGAGCCCGGCGGCGAGCTCGAGGTCAAGGCGCGGGCGTTCGCCGGCGAGCCGGTCGAGTACGCGATGCGCGACCCGCTCACGGACCGGCTGCTCGCCTCGGTGACCTCCGCGTTCTACGGGCCGAAGATCTGGTACGCGGACGACCCCGCGGGGGAGTGGGAGCAGGCGGGGGGTGTCGCGCTGCCCGAGGGCGGCGGGGCCGCGCTCGAGCGCATCTGGACGATCGTCGACGGCGAGGGCGACGGCGACCGCGCCCTGTACGCGGGCGGCGACCCGGGCGTGCTCTTCGAGAGTCGCGACGGCGGCGCCTCGTGGGAGCTCAACCGCGCGCTGTGGGAGCACCCGACCCGGCCGGGCTGGCAGCCCGGCGGGGGTGGGCTGTGCCTGCACTCGATCGTGCCCTGGCCCGACGACCCGGACCGCCTCGCCATGGGGATCTCCGCCGCCGGCGTGTGGTTGACCGAGGACGGCGGGAGCACCTGGCGTCAGGGCAACAAGGGCCTCGTCGCCCGTTACGTGCCCGAGGAGTCGCGCGAGGAGACCACCGCCCTGTGCGTGCACCGTCTGCACCGCGCGCCGCGGCGACCCGAGCGCATGTTCATGCAGTTCCACGGCGGGGTCTACCGCTCCGACGACGCGGGGGAGAGCTGGACCGACATCGGCGCCGGGCTGCCGTCGGACTTCGGGTTCCCGATGGCCATCGACCCCGCCGACCCCGACAGCGCCTACGTGATCCCGCTGGCCGCGGATATGGACCGGGTCACCCCCGACGGTCGCGTGCGCGTGTACGAGACGCGCGACGCGGGGGAGAGCTGGACCGAGCGCGGTGACGGGCTGCCGCAGGAGAACGCCTACCTGACCGTGCTCCGCCACGGGCTCGACCGGCGCGGGGAGGGGCCGGAGCTCGAGCTGTACTTCGGCACGACCACGGGCGAGGTCTTCGGCTCGGGCGACGCGGGGGCGAGCTGGTTCGGCGCGGCGAAGCACCTCCCGCCGGTGTACTCGGTGCGAGCGACGCGCTGAGCCCTTTCGAGGCTTCGACCGATCCAGCCGAGGGAGCACCGTGAGCAGTCAGCAGGCTGAGGAGGGCCGGCCCGGGAGGGAGGGCGAAGCGCTCGGCGAGCAGTCGGACCGTCGCCATCCGCGCCGCGCGCCTCGGCGCGACCTCGCGGTCGCCGCCGCCATCGGGGTCGCGGTTGCGCTCGTGCTCATCCTCGTCAGCCAGCAGAGCAGCAAGGACCCGGTCGAGCCCAGCGGTGACGGCGGGCCGGTCGGCGTCGCCGAGACCCGCGCCACCTTCGCCGGCATCCCGCAGGACGGCACGACGCTCGGCGATCCCCGCGCCCCGATGGTGCTCACTGAGTTCGTCGACCTTCAGTGCACTTTCTGCGCTCAGGCCGCGCTCCAGGTGCTCCCCGGCGTCATCGAGACCTACGTGCGCCCGGGGCGGCTGCGCCTTGAGCTGCGCACCGCGGCCTTCCTCGGGCCGGACTCCGTCCGCGGAGCAAAGGCGGCGCAAGCGGCGGGCCGGCGCGGGCTGATGTGGAACTTCACCGAGCTGTGGTTCTACAACCAGGGCGCCGAGGGAAGCGGCTACGCCACGAATCCGTTCATCGCGGCGATCGCGCAGGGCACCGGAGTAGACCCGCAGTTCGTCTTCGACGGCATCAAGTCCCCGGTCCTGAACGTGCCGCTCCGTCAGGCCGAACGACAGGCGGAGGCCGCAGGGGTGAGAGTGACTCCGACCTTCCTGCTCGGGCGCCAACCCGGCCGCGGAAAGCGGATACTGCCCCGAGAGCTCACCTTCGAGTCGTTCCAGGAGGCCCTCGAGCCCGAGTTGCGCCCGTGAGCGATCGACGTCTCCGGCTCGGGCTGCTCGGCGTCGCGGCGGCGGGCGTCGGCGTGGCCGGCTACCTGACCTGGGTCCACTACGCGGGGCTCGAGCTCGGATGCGCAGGCGGCGGCGGAGGCTGCCAGCGCGTGCAGGGCTCGAGCTGGGCCACGCTCGCCGGCGTCCCCGTCGCGGGGATCGGTCTCGGCGGCTACCTGGCCCTTCTGGCCTCGCTGCTGCTCCGCGGCGAGCGCGCCCGGCTCGCGACCGCCACCCTCGCCCTGGTGGGCGCAGTGTTCAGCGCTTACCTCACATACCTCGAGCTGTTCGTCATCGAAGCGATCTGCCAGTGGTGCGTGGCGAGCGCGGTTCTGATGGCCTGCGCCGCGGTGCTCGCGTGCTGGCGCGTGCTGATCGATCCGCAGGAGGGCGGTGCGGTCGCCGGTGCCGCGCAGGGCCGGCTTGACGCGCGAGCGTCGACGCAGGCGCGATCGTGACGCTCGCGGCGACGGCGGTGGGCGGCTCGGCTAGCCCGCCGGCTCGGGTACGGCGACGACCTCCAGGCCGTCGATCCCGTCGAAGTCGTCGGCTTTGGAGGTGTAGACCGGCAGGCCGTTCGCGAGCGCCGTCGTGGCGATCATGGCGTCGTAGGCGCGCGCCGTGGACTTGCGGCCGGCGCGGCGGAGCGAAGCGGCGACCTGCCCGAACACGCGCGGCCGCTGCATTGAAGTGCAGCGGCTCGATGTCCGCCTCGACCTGTTGACGGAAGGCGCCTCCATCGAGTCAGGAGCGCCACGGCAGAAGCGGCGGCTCGGCGATAGGCCGAAGCTCGGCGACGGCCTTCCGGCCCCGCTAATTGTGACCTGCTAGCACCGAGGCACGGTCGACCACGTCGCCGCCGTGGTTGCGCAGATCTCTGCTGCTGACGGTTTTCACAGGCTGTCCGTATCAGCGTGATACGCAGCTCGGTCCGCTCCGTGGGCTTGAGATGCGACCGAATGGTCAGCTTCAGACTTCGCTAGATCGGCGCTGACGCTAGGCCGTCCATGCCGCGGTACTTCTTCGCCACTTCGTGAAGGTATGGCGGCGGCCGGCTGCCTCCCAACCAAGACAGAGGAGCCCGAACTGACCTGCGCGTTACAGTGTCCTACATGCCCTCACGCCAGTTCTCCGCTCGCCTCGATTCCTCCGTGGTCGACCGGCTCGAGCGCCGGGGCACCCGGGCAGGACTCAACCGGTCCCGCCTCGCCGAGCGATACTTGGACGAGGGCATGCGGATGGAAGATCACCCAGGCATCGTCTTCCGCGACGGCCCCGCCGGGCGCCGCGCCGGGCTCGCGCGCGGTCCCGACGTGTGGCAGGTCATCGCCACGGTCCGGGGCACGAGGCTGGAAGGCGAGGAAGCGCTAGCGGCCACCGCGGAGTGGGGCAGCCTCACCATTGCGCAGGTGCGGACCGCTGTCGCCTACTACGCCGAGTATCCCGACCAGATCGACGAATGGGTTCGCCGCAACATCGAGGAGGCCGACGCGGACGAGGAGCGGTGGCGCCGTGAGCAGAACGCGCTTGCGTGAATCTCCTGCTCGACGAGATGCTGTCGGCCGTCATTGCCGAGCAGCTGCGCATCCGCGATCACGACGCCGCCGCCGTAGACGAACGCGCTGACCTGCGCGGGCTTGCCGACATCGATCTCTTCGAACGCGCCCAGGTTGAGGAACGAGCGGTCGTTACCTACGACCGCGACGACTTTCTCACGCTCGACCGTCGCTACCGCGACCACGGGCGAGACCATCACGGGATCGTGATCGTCAACCCGCGACGGTTTCCGCAGGGCGCCGGCACTATTGGCGCCCTCGTTGCTGCGCTCGAGGCACTGCTGGCTACCGGACCGCCATACCCGAGCTTTGTCCACTGGCTCCACTAGCGCCCTAGAATCACCCCATGTCCGGCCACTCCAAATGGTCCTCCATCAAGCACAAGAAGGGCGCCGCCGACGCCAAGCGCGGCCAGCTCTTCACGAAGCTCGCCCGCGCGATCCAGGTCGCCGCGCGCGAGGGCGGGGGCGATCCCGCCGGTAACGCCGCGCTCGCCACCGCCGTGCAGAAGGCGCGCGACGCGAGCATGCCCAAGGACAACATCGAGCGGGCGATCGCCAAGGGCGCGGGTAACGACGCCGACGCCGAGGCCTTCGAGAACGTGGTCTACGAGGGGTACGCGGCCGGGGGGGTCGCCGTGCTCGTCGAGGCGCTGACCGACAACCGCAACCGCACGGGATCCGAGGTTCGCCACTTCTTCGGCCGCCACGGCGGGAGCCTCGGCGAGCCGGGCTCGGTGGCCTGGAACTTCGACAAGAAGGGCGTCGTGCTAGTTGACGCCGAGCGTCACTCCGAGGACGACCTGATCGTCGCCATCGACGCCGGCGCGGAGGATCTCACGCGCGACGAGACCGTGTGGGAGATCGTCGCGGCGCCGGGCGACCTTCAAGGCGTGCGCCAGGCGCTCGAGCACGAAGGCGTCGAGATCCAGTCAGCCGATCTGACCATGCGCCCGCAGAGCCGGGTCGAGGTCGAGGAGGGCCAGGTCGCGCGCGTGCTGCGCCTGCTCGAGGACCTCGAGGAGCAGGACGACGTCTCGGCCGTGCACGCGAACTTCGACATCGACGCGGCGACCCTGGAGCGGCTGGCGCCGGCGTAGGGGGCGCTCGAGGACCTCGGACGGCGTCGGTACCTTTGCCTCAGTGCCGATCGTCTCCCTAGGTCCTCTCTGTCACCGCCGGAGCTGTCGCGGCCCGGCCTGGCGAGACGATCTCTGTCCCGACTGCTGGCGCCTCGCCCGGCTCTTCGGCAAGGACCCGCGGCTGTTCGCCTACCAACCGCGCGACGGCTGGCGCGACGAGCGCGATGCCGCAGAGCTCCCGTGGGAGCAGTGGGAGCAGTGGGAGCAGCAGGCGAGCGCGGACGGCCGCGGAGTAGCCGACCTGTTCGCGTCGGAGCGCGACGGCGGTCGAGGACCGGACGATGCACCCTGAGCTCTTCGCTCCCCACCGACGCCGCTCGCAAACGCCCGGACCGTCGACTTTGCCGGTACTCCCTCCCGATTCTCGGCCCGGTCGAGCTCACGCTCGTCGAGGCAATCCCAGACCAAACCCGCGATTGGGCCGACCTCGAGGCGAGGGCCTCGGCGCGAACCCTGGACTTCCAACCGGTCGAGTCCGCCCGCGTTCGCTGGTCGACGACGAGGTCCGCGCCTCGCGCGGCTCGCCGAGGCCGCAGCGAGCGCAGGGTGAGGCCCGCGCCTGCTACTGAGCGGGCTCGGGCGTCGGCTGCACGACCCGGATGTGGTTGCCGAACGGGTCGCGCAGCCCGCAGTCGACGCCGTAGAACTGCTCGACGGGCTCCGAGGTGAACTCGACGCCCTTGGCCACGAGCTCCTCGTAGGTCTTGCGGCAGTCGTCGGTTCGCAGCACGAACGCGAGACCCGTAGCTCCCTTGGTGAGGAGGTCGCGCACCTGCTCGGCGGCGGCGTCGTCCATCCCGGGAGGACCCGGCCTCTCGAGCAGCATGTGGCGGTCGCCATCGCCAGGAACGTTGACCGTCAGCCAGCGCATGTTGCCCATGTCGACGTCGGCGCTGACCTCGAAGCCGAGCTTTCCGACGTAGAAGTCGAGCGCCTCTTCCTGGTCGAGGACGAAGATCGAGTGGTGGGAGATGGCGTTGGGCATGCGGTTTTCCCCTTTCGCTGGGATTGATTGAGTGATCGAGCCCGACGCTAATCGAGGCCCCGAGCCCGCGCTTCTCCGAAACTGCTCGGTCGCGTCCAGGTCATCGCGAAGCAGGTCGGAACCGCTCCGAGCGCGGCTCCGCGGCGGTACACCGACGGCGGCGCGCCGACGATCCCGCTGAACGTTCGGCTGAACGTGCCCAGGCTGACGAAGCCCACGTCGAAGCAGATCTCGGTGACGCTGCGGTCGGTCTGGCGCAGCAGGAACATCGCGCGCTCGACCCGGCGGCGCTGGAGGTAGCGGTGGGGCGTCTCGCCGAACGTGGCGCGGAAGGTGCGGATGAAGTGTGCCTCGGAGACGTGGGCGATCCGGGCCAGCGCAGCCACGTCGAGCGGCTGCGTGTAGGTGCGGTCCATGGCGTCGCGGGCGCGGAGCAGGCGGCGGTTGGCGTCCTCGGCGGCGCGGCTCACGGCTCCATCACACCATGTCCGCGGGACTGTCGAGCGGCGCGCCGGCGCGGAAGGGCGTGCGATCCGCATCGCATCGGGTAAGGACGTCGGAAAGGGAACCAGAGGGGGAGCAGATGGCCAAGACCGCCGAGGAACAACTGGTGAAGTACCTCACCGAGGCCCACGCGATGGAGGAGCTGTCCGCCGAGCTCCTCGAGAGAGGGGCCGGCATCGCGGGAGACGAGGAGATCGCAAGGATCTACCGCGCGCACCAGTTGCAGACCAAGGAGCACAAGGAGCACATCCTGAAGCGCCTGCAGGCCCACGGCAAGAGCCCCTCGAAGGTAGGTGGCCTCGCCGCAAAGGCCGGCGCTCTGGGCGTCGGCGGAGCGGCCCTGGCGTCGCCGGACACCCCTGCGACGCTCGCCGCCGCGGCGTTCGCCTACGAGAACCTGGAGGTCGCGTCGTATCGGATGCTCCACACCCTCGCGGAGCGTGCCGGCGACACGGAGACCGTCTCGGTGGTCGAGCGGATCCTCGAGCAGGAGGAGGCGGCGGCGGAGCTGGTCGCCGGGACCTTCGATCGCGCCCTCGAGATCACGCTGGGCGAGCCGGCCGAGAGTCCTCTGACGCCGGTCACTCCGCTCGGAAAGCCCTCCGATCGTCCGCCGGAGGCGCCGATGAGCTGAGCGCCGAGGCCGGCCGGTCGGCTCAGCCCGGGTCGGCCACCGGCACCGGAGCCCTGACCCCGTCCTCCGGGGAGATGAGGATCGCGCCCTCGCCCGTGGCGTAGGCCTCCTCGCCGTGCTGCACGACGTCCATCCCGAGCGCCTCCTCGCGCTCGGTCGCGCGCAGCGGCATGAGCAGGCCGATCACCCTCAGCAGCGCGAAGGTGACCACGAACGCGTACACCGGCGTGGCCACCGCCGCCAGCGCCTGCCACCCGAGCTGGGCCGCGTTGCCGTAGAGGAGGCCGTCGCCGACGCCGTTCCACAGCTCCTGCGCGAAGAAGCCGACGAAGAGGATGCCGGTCAACCCCGCGACCCCATGCGCGGCGAGCACGTCGAGGGTCTCGTCCACGCGCGTGCGCGGACGCCAGACGATGCCCGCGTAGCTCGGCAGCGCGCCGAGCGCGCCGAGCAGCAGCGCGGAGCCGGGACTGACGTAGCCGCCGGCCGGGGTGATCAGCACGCAGCCGACGATGATCGCCGTCGCCGCGCCGATCGCGGTCACCTGGCGGCCGCGGATCAGGTCGAGCGCGAACCAGACGCAGAGGGTGGCGGCCGGGCACAGCAGCGTGTTGGTGAACGCGAGCACCCCGGAGCTACCGGTCGAGAAGCCGCTGCCGCCGTTGAACCCGAACCAGCCGAACCAGAGCAGGCCGGCCCCGAGCAGCACGTAGACGGCGTTGTGGGGGAGGAGGGCCTGGCGGCCGTAGTCCTTGCGGGCTCCGACCACCAGCGCCGCCGCCAGCGCCGAGAACCCCGATCCCATCTCGACCGCCACCCCGCCGGCGAAGTCGAGCGTGCCGAGCGACTGGAGCCAGCCGCCGCCGAAGGCCCAGTGCGCGAGCACCGCGTAGACGAGGACCGACCACGCCGCGGCGAACACGAGGTAGGCCCCGAAGCGCATCCGCTCCGCCACGGCGCCCGAGACGAGCGCGACGGTGACGATGCAGAACGTCGCCTGGAAGGCCATGAACAGCAGGTGGGGGATCGTCGTCCCCTCGCGGGGCCCGAAGCCGACGTCGCGCAGGAACGCGTGATCGAGCCCGCCGATGAGCGCGTTGCCCTCGTCGAAGGCGATCGAGTAGCCCACGAGCGCCCACATCACGGTGGCGACCGCGAGCGCGGCGACGCACATCATGAACGTGTTGAGGGTGTTCTTGCCGCGTACGAGGCCCGCGTAGAAGAGCCCGAGCGCGGGGGTCATCATCAGCACCAGGGCGGTGGCCACGAGCATCCACGCCGTGTCCCCGGCGTCGACCCGCCCGGGCGCCGCTGCGATGAGGACGGGGAGCGTCACTTCTCCACCGGCGTGACGGCACTGTCGCCGGTCTCGCCGGTGCGGATGCGAACCACCCGCTCCAGCGGCACCACGAAGATCTTGCCGTCGCCGACCTCGCCGGTGGAACCGCCCTCGCACAGGGCGTTGATCGTCGGCTCGACGTAGGGATCGGAGACCGCGACCTCGAAGCGGACCTTCTCCGACAGGCGCATCTGCACGGTCGTGCCGCGGTAGGTCTCGACGCGGTCGAGCTCTCCGCCGTGGCCCTGCACGCGGCTCACCGAGAGCCCCCGTACCTCCGCGCGATATAGGGCCTCCATCACGTCGTTGGCCTTCTCCGGCCGTACCACTCCGATCACGAGCTTCACGATCTCCCTCGCTTCTTCGGCTCCGAGAAAGCGGGCAGCATTCCAGACCGCGGGCGCGACGGCCTGTCTGCCTACTGCTTGGTGGCGACCACACAGACCGAGGTCGCCGCCGCCAACTCCTCGACCGCCCAGGCCATTCGCTCCGAGGCTCGCGGAACGCTCACCGCGAGAGCGGCCAGACCACCAGCTCCATCAGCAGCGCGTCGCGCCAGCGACCGCTCAACGGATCGCGCTCGGCGGCCTGCATCACCCCTACCCGGCGAAAGCCAGCCTTTTCGTAACAACCGATCGCCGCGGCGTTGTCGGTGGCGGGGTCGATGGTGATGCGATGATGGCCGCGGTCCTCGGTCAGGTGCCGGACGAGGGTGACGATCGCGTGGGTGCCCACGCCCCGGCGCCCGAGGGCGGGATCGACGAAGAGATCGATCCAGGCGTGGCGGTACATCGGCTCGAGCTGCTCGCCGAACTGGATCAGCCCCGCGACCGCGCCTTCGCGGCGGATCGTGAAGCGCGTCGCGTCGGGGTCGTCGCCGAACGGGAAGTCGTCCTCGAGCGGGCCCCACCAGGCCGCCACCTCGGGCTCGAGCCGCATGGCGCGCAGCGCGGGAGCGTCCGCTTCGCCGAGCGGCGCCAGCACGACGCGCGCGCCCTCCAGGTCGGTCGCTTGGCGGCCCGAGCTCCCCACGCCCCGTGCGCTACCGGTGGACGGCGGAGAGCGCCGCGTACTCGTCTCGATCGTTGGCGGCGTATCCGTCTGCACTGACGAACTGCTGGGCGCCGAGGTCTCCCATGGCGGCGCGCCCTACGCCGAGAAGTCCGGAACCGCACCGTGCGCAGCGGCCGCGCGTCCCCTTCGGCTCCTCCCAGTCCTCCTGGGGGCCGAGCACGGTGAGATCGAGGAAGTAGTACGAACCGCCGATCATCTCTCCGCTGAGACTCAGCGAGAAGGTGGAGCTCATCGGCGCTCAGCCCTTTCCGCGGTAGAGCCGCACGGTGAGCGGCGCGAACACGGCGGTCAGGACCGCCGTCGAGGCCAGCACCAGGCCGATCTGCCCGGCGGTCACCGTCCCCGCCATCAGTCCGCGTACCGCAGTCACCAGGTGGGAGATCGGGTTGACGCCGACGAAGGCCTCGAGCCACCCCGGCAGCGTCGCCGGGTCGACGAAGATGTTGCTCAGGAAGATCAGGGGGAAGAGCGCCATGAATCCGGAGTTCATGACCGCGCTGGGCGAGCGCAGGATCATCCCCACGGTGGTGAAGACCCAGGCCAACCCGGAAGCGAATACGACCACGAGCGCCATCGCCGCTATCACCCCGACGACCCCGGCCTGCGGCCGGAACCCCATCAGGAGCCCGAGCGCCACCACCACCGTGGCGCCGAGCGCGTAGCGCACCGAGTCGCCCAGCACCGCGCCGACCAGCGGCGCCGGCTTCCAGACCGGCAGCGAGCGGAAGCGGTCGACCACGCCCTTGGTGACGTCGGTGTTCAGCGTCACGCCGGAGTAGACGGCGGTGAACAGCACCGATTGGACCAGCATCCCCGGCAGCAGGTACTGGAGGTACTGAGTGGTGGACCCCGCGAGCGCGCCGCCGAACAGGTAGGTGAACATGAGCAGGAAGAGCACCGGCGTAAGCGTCACGTCGAGGAGCTGCTCGGGCACGTGCTTGATCTTCAGCATCCCGCGCCAGCCGAAGGTCAGGCAGGCCGAGAGCGCGCTCGCGCGCGGCGGACGCGCGGTCGGCGCGAGCGCCGCGCGCAATCCGTCGTCGACGAAGGGCTCGGGCTGTGGATGGGCGGCCGGCGCGGCGCTCATGCGGCGTGCTCCTCGATCGCGGTGGCTTCGCCGGTGCTCGGCTCCTCGGCCGGGTGGCCGGTCAGTGACAGGAAGACCTCGTCGAGGCTCGGCTGGCCGAGCGAGAAGTTGGCCAGCCCGACGCCGGCCCGAGACAGCTCCGCGAGCGCCTCGGAGGCCTGCTCGGCCCCGGCGACCGGAGCCGACAGCCCGGCGGGGTCGGACTCGAGATGGGGCTCCAGGTCGAGGGCGCGCAGCAGCGCGCGCTCGGCCTCCGGTCGCTGGCCGGGATCGAGCAGGCGCACGTGCAGCGCGCCCTGCCCGACCGAGGCCTTGAGCTCGGCCGGCGTCCCCTCGGCGATCACCCGGCCGCGGTCGATGACGGCGATCCTGGCCGCGAGCTGATCGGCCTCGTCGAGGTACTGGGTGCACAGCAGCACGGTGGTGCCCTCGGCCACCAGCGCACGGACGATCTCCCAGACCTGGTTGCGCGAGCGCGGGTCGAGCCCGGTCGTCGGCTCGTCGAGGAACATCAGCTGCGGAGTGACGACGATGCTGGCGGCGATGTCGAGGCGCCGGCGCATGCCGCCCGAGTAGTCCTTGACCTGGCGACCGGCCGCCTCGGAGAGCCCGAAGGCCTCGAGCAGCTCGGCCGCGCGTGCCTTGGCCTGGGCTCGCCGCGCGCCCAGCAGCCGCCCGACGAGCACCAGGTTCTCGCGGCCGGTCAGGTCCTCGTCGACCGAGGCGAGCTGACCGGTCAGGCTGACCAGCGCCCGGACCGCGTCGGCCTCGTCGACGACGTCGTGCCCGAGAACGCGGGCGCGGCCCTCGTCCGGGCGCAGCAGGGTGGCGAGCATGCGGATCGTCGTGGTCTTGCCCGCGCCGTTGGGACCGAGCACGCCGTACACGGTTCCGCGCGCGACGTTCAGATCCACGCCGTCGACGGCGCGCGTCGAGCCGAAGGCCTTGACGAGGCCGGCGGCCTCGATGGCGAGCGCGGGGTTCGCCCTCATGGAGCTCTCCTTTCACGTCGGCGGCGGGCGGAGGACCTCGATGGTCGCACGCCTCCCCGGCGCGTCGCTGCGCGGAGTGGCGCTCGACCGCCGGCGCGCGCAGCGCGTAGAGCCTCGTCGTCGTCTGGGGGCAAGTGCCTCCGCGCCGCTTCGCCCGCCGGCGGCTCGCCCGCGGGTAGTCTGTCGACCTCCGCATGACCCTTCGTTTCGTAACCGCCGGCGAGTCGCACGGGCCCGGTCTCACCGCCGTGGTCGAGGGTCTGCCCGCGGGCCTCGAGCTCGAGCCCGAGGATCTCGACCGTGACATGGCGCGCCGCCAGCTCGGGCACGGCCGCGGCGGGCGCATGAAGATCGAGACCGACCGGGCGATCGTCACCTCGGGGGTGCGCCACGGGCGCACGCTCGGCAGCCCCGTGGCCCTGCGCGTCGAGAACCGCGACTACGCCAACTGGGAGGAGCGGATGAACCCGTGGCCGGTCGAGGCCAAGGTGGCCGAGGTCCATCTGCCCCGCCCCGGCCACGCCGACCTCGCCGGCGTTCAGAAGTACGGCTTCAGCGACGTGCGCAACGTCCTCGAGCGCGCGAGCGCGCGCGAGACCGCCGCGCGGGTGGCCTGCGGCGCGCTGGCCAGGGCCTTTCTGCGCCGGCTCGGGGTCGAGGTCCACAGCCACGTGCTGGGCGTGGGCGCGGTCGAGGCGCCGGTGGCCGACGACCTCGTCGCCGCCGACTTCAGCGATGTCGACGCCTCGCCGGTCCGCTGCCTCGACCCCGCCGCCACCGAGGCGATGGTGGCCGAGATCAACCGCGCGCGCAAGGCCAACGAGTCGCTCGGCGGAGTGTTCGAGGTGCGCGCGTTCGGGCTGGTGCCCGGCCTCGGCTCCTACGCCTCGTGGGAGGAGCGCCTCGACGCCCGCCTCGCCGCGGCGACGATGTCGATCCAGTCCATGAAGGGCGTCGGCATCGGCGAGGGCTTCGACCTCGCGGCCCGCGACGGATCGGGCGCCCACGACGAGATCTTCTGGACCGCCGAGCGCGGCTACTACCGCGAGACCAACCACGCCGGCGGCCTCGAGGGCGGGATGACGACAGGTCAGGATCTGGTCGTCCGCGGCGCCATGAAGCCGCTCCCGACCCTGACCAAGCCGCTGCGCTCGGTCGACACGCACACCAAGGAGCCGGCCCAGGCCCTGCGCGAGCGCACCGACTCGTGCACGGTCCCGGCCGGCGCGGTCGTCGCGGAGGCCATGGTCGCGCTCGTGGTCGCCGCCGCCTACCGCGAGAAGCTCGGCGGCGACCACGTCGAGGACGCCGTGGCCGCCCTGCGCGCCTACGAGGAGCGCATCGGGTGGGTGCGCTAGAGGCGAGCGCGCGCGGGACGACCGGCGTGGCCGACGCGCCCGACCGACCGAGCGCCGCCGCGCCCGCGCCGCGCGCGCTGGTCTTCGTCGGCTTCATGGGGGCGGGCAAGTCGACCGCGGCACGGGCCGCGGCCGCCGCTCTCGGCGAGCGGGCGCTCGACTCCGACGCCCTGCTCGAGTCCGAGCTCGGCGAGACGATCGAATCGTTCTTCGAGCGCGAGGGGGAGGCGGCCTTCCGGGCTCGGGAGGAGGAGCTCGTCCTCCGGGTTCTCGGGCGGCCGGATACGCGCGTCGTGGCGCTCGGCGGTGGCGCGCTCGGCTCGCCGCGCGTGCGCGCGGCCCTCGGCGATCACGTGGTGGTCTGGCTCGACGTCGAGGCGGAGGAGGCCTGGCGGCGTGCGGCCGGAAGGGGGCGTCCGCTCGCGCGCGAGCGCGAATCGTTCGAGCACCTGCACGCCGAGCGCGCCGCGACCTACCTCGAGGTCGCCGACGCCATCCTGCCCTCGGCGCTCGAGCGACGGTCGGTCGGCGGGGTCGTCCCCGCGCTCCTGCGCCTGCGCGAGGTCCTCGCAGGCGGTGGCTCGGGCCTGCGCCTGGTCTGGGCGACCTCGGCCTCCGGCGACTACCCGGTCTACCTCGGGCGGAGGGCGCTGGCCCAGGGCGTGTTCGATCCGCCCGACGGGCGTCGGTGCGTGGTCGCCGACGAGCGGGTGGCCGCCCTGCACGACCTCGAAGGCGACTGGCGCCTCGCCATCCGCGGCGGCGAGGCCGAGAAAACGTTGAGTGAAGCCGAGTCGGTCCTGCGCGAGATGGCCCGGGCCGGGGTCGCGCGCGACGACCTCGTCGTCGCCTTTGGAGGAGGAGTGGTGGGTGACCTCGCGGGCTTCTGCGCCGCCGTCTATCAGCGCGGCGTGCGCTGCGTCCAGGTCCCGACCACGCTCGTGGCTCAGGTCGACTCGGCCTACGGCGGCAAGACGGGCGTCGACCTCCCGGAGGCCAAGAACTACGTCGGGGCCTACCACCAGCCCGGCTCAGTCCTCGTCGATCCGAGTGTCCTCGCCACCCTGCCGCCCGAGGAGGTCGCGGCCGGCTACGCCGAGGTCGTGAAGACGGCTCTGATCGCCGGGGGAGCGCTCTGGGAGACGGTCCGAGCCGGTGCCGACACCACCGGGGAGGAGGTCATCCTCGGCTGCGCGCGCACTAAGCTCGCCGCCGTGGCCGCCGACGAGCGCGACGAGGGTCGTCGCCAGGTCCTGAACCTCGGCCACACGGTCGGCCACGCGTTGGAGGCGGCGACCGGCTACCGGCGCCTGCGCCACGGGGAGGCGGTCGCGCTCGGGCTCCTGTGCGCGCTGCGCCTCTCGGGTCAGGCCGAGCTCCGCGAGGAGGTCGCCGCACTCCTGCGGGCCCGCGGTCTGCCCGAGCGCCTAGACGGCGTCGACCCCGCCGAGGTCGTCGCGCTCGCCGCCCGCGACAAGAAGCGCCGCGGCGGGTCGGTGCCGTTCGTGCTCGTGGCCGTGCCCGGCGAGGTCTCGCCCGGCCACGCGGTCGCCGACGCGGAGCTGCGGGCCGCGGTCGAGGAGGTCGTCTCGCGGTGAGGGGGCGTGTGGCGATCATGCACGGGGTCAACCTCGACACCCTCGGGAGCCGCAACCCCGCTCACTACGGCACGCTGACTCTCACCGAGCTCGAGGCGCGCGTGCGGACCTACGCGAGCGAGCTCGGGCTCGATCCCAGCTTCTTCCAGACCAACCACGAGGGAGAGTTCTGCGAGGAGCTCCACGCCGCCCCCGGCTACTGCGACGCGCTGGTGCTCAACCCGGGTGCGTGGACGCACTACTCGTGGGCGATCCGCGACGCGCTCGAGGTCAGCGGGCTGCCGGCCGTCGAGGTTCATCTCTCGGCGGTCGACGAGCGCGAGGAGTGGCGCCGGGTCTCGGTGATCCGCGAGCTTTCGATCGGCTCGGTACAGGGGAAGGGAGTCGAGGGCTATCGCGAGGCGCTCGGCCTGCTGCGCGACCGCCTGGCGGAGGCGGTCGGGTGAGCGGGGCGGCGCCGAAGCCCCAGAGGACCCGCGCGGATCGCCTGGCCGAGCGAGTGGCCGAGTGCGAGCTCGACGCGCTGCTGGTCACGAACCTCGTGAACCTTCGCTACGTGACCGGGTTCACCGGCACCAACGGGCTCGCGCTCATCGGTTCCGGGGGAGAGCGCACCTTCGTCACCGACTTCCGCTACGTGGACCAGGCCGAGGCCCAGGTCCCGGCCGAGTTCGAGCGCGTCCGCGGCCGCCAGGACCTGCTCGGCGACGCGGCGGCGCCGCTGTCCGGACGCGTCGGCTTCGACGACGAGCACCTCACGGTCGGTGCCCACCGCCGGCTCGCGGAGCTCGTCCCCGACGGCGTCGAGCTGGTGGCGGCCGGCGGGCTCGTCGAGGAGCTCCGGGCGGTCAAGGAGCCGGCCGAGGTCGAGCGCATCGCCCGGGCGGCGAGGATCGTCGATGAGGCGCTCGGCGCGCTGGCCGAGCAGGGGCTGGTGGGCCGCAGCGAGCGCGCAGTGGCGGCGGAGCTCGAGCGCGACATGCGCCAGCGCGGCGCCGAGGGCCCGTCGTTTCCGATCATCGTCGCGAGCGGTGCCCACGGCGCACTGCCGCACGCGAGCCCGCGCGAGGAGCCCATACCCGCCGATGCGCTGGTGATCCTCGACCTCGGCTGCGTGGTCGAGGGCTACTGCTCCGATTGCACGCGAACCTTCGCGACCGGTGCGCTCGACGGGGAGGCCGCCGAGGTGTACGCGCTCGTGCTCGCGGCGCAGGAGCGCGCGCTCGAGGCCGTGCGGGCCGGCGCGGGCGCGCGCGAGGTCGACGCGGTCGCCCGCGAGGCGATCGCCGACGGCGGGCACGGCGAGCGCTTCGGCCACGGCCTCGGCCACGGGGTGGGCCTCGAGATCCACGAGCGCCCGCGGCTCTCGCCCACGGGCGAGGGGACGCTGGCCGCCGGCAACGTGGTCACGGTCGAGCCGGGGGTGTACGTGAGCGGAGAGTTCGGAGTGCGGATCGAGGACCTGGTCGTGGTGGGGGAGGAGGGCCCGGAGGTCCTCAGCGCCTTTCCGAAGGCCTTGGTCACGGTGGGGTAGCCGCGGGCGCCGCCCCCTCGGGGACCGCGCGCAGGATCAGCAGTCCCGCGAACGCACTCGCCGCGAGCACGCAGACCGCCACGCGGCTCGCGCCGAAGGTCGTCGTGACCGCGAGCACGTCGGCGAACAGGGCGATCGTCGCCCCCCACAGCACGAGCGGCCCGAATCCGCTCGAGACCTTGTCGACGAGGCCGTAGAGGCCGAAGTCCTCGCCGCGGCGCTCGGGCGGGACGAGCCGCAGGAACAGCACCCGGTCGCTCGCCGACACGCTGCCCAGGGCGATCCCGACCGCCGGCCCGACGACCCAGAGCAGGGCGCTCGATCCCGAGGCGCCCGCCGCGAGCAGGGCGACCGTGACCATGGCCAGCGTCGCGAGCAGCACGCGCTTGGGCCCGATGCGCCCCGCGAGCACTCCCGCTCCGAGGGCGCCCACGATGGCGAAGCCGGTGGAGAGCGCGATCAGGAGGTCGAGCTCGCGGCTGGCGAAGTCGCCGGTGCGACGCGCGTAAACCGTCATGAAGCCGATCACCGTGGCGATCGCGTCGACGTAGAGGAAGCGGGCGAGGAGAAAGCGGCCGTGGGGGCGCTTGGCCGCGGCCCGCACGCTCGCGGCGAGCTGGCGCAGGGCGCGAGCGGGGATGCCGACGACGCTCGCGTCGCCCTCGCCCGGCTCGGTGGCGCGAGCGCGGCGGCGGTCGCGCACGAACAGCAGGCACGGCAGGGCAAAGGCCAGGTAGAGCGCGGCGGTGGGCAGAAACGCGCGCTGGTTGGTTCCCCCGGCGATGACCTGACCGAGCAGCACGAGCGCCACGATCGTCCCCACGTAACCCACGGCGACCGCGACGCCCGAGACGCGGCTCTGGCGCTCGGGCGGGGCGACGCTCGCCAGCAGCGGGTGGTACTGCGCCTCGGCGCTGTTGAAGGCGAAGATGGCGACCCCGACCACGACCAGGGCGACGAGGACGCCGTCCACGAGCCCGAGCAGGGCGGTGCAGGCGATCGCGGCGAGGGTGAAGCCGACGAGCAGCGGCTTGTGGCGTCCGAGGCGGTCGGCCACCACGCCGAACGAGGGCAACGCGACGAGCAGGAGGATCGCCACGGTGGCCGACATGAGGCCGAGCACGTAGTCGGGCTGGCCCTGCTCGATGACGATCCACTCGTTGAAGTAGCGCGTGAGGACGACGTAGGAGAAGATCGTCGCCCCGAAGTCGAACAGCACCCAGCTGAGGACGGGCAGGCGGCTGAGGCGGCCGTCGAGCGGAGAACCGGCGCCGGGCTCGGCGGTCTCGAGGGTCTCGGGCACGGCCATCTCCGACACCTACCCGATCGAGGACGCGAAGGGCGCGCGCCCCGCGCCCGGGCTACTTCTGGCCGAGCGGGCGCACCAGCACCTCGTTGATCCCGACCCGCTCGGGCTGAGAGACCGCGTAGAGGATCGCCTCGGCGATGTCCTCGGGCTGGAGCACGTCGCCGATCTTCTCCATCACCGAGGAGATCCCCTTCTGCACGTCCTCGGTGTTGTGGCCCTGGAGCTCGGTCTCGACGAACCCGGGCTCGATCGCGGTCACCCGCACGCGTGAGTTGAGCGCCTCCTGGCGCAGCGCCTCCGAGAAGGCGGTGACGCCGAACTTGGTCAGGTTGTAGACGGCGGTGCCCGCCCCGGCGACGCGACCGGCCACCGAGGAGACGTTGACGATGTGTCCGCCGCCGGCCTCGCGCATGATCGGCAGCACGGCGTGGGTGCAGTAGAGGACGCCGTAGACGTTCGCGTCGATCATCTGTCGCCACTGGTCGGTGTCGGCTCCCTCAACCGGTCCGAGCAGCATCACCCCGGCGTTGTTGACGAGGATGTCGAGACCTCCGAGCTGCTCCTTGGTGTCGGCGGCGAACTTGCGCGCCGCCTGCTCGTCGCTGACGTCGACCGACAGGGCCACGGCGCGGCCTCCGTCGCCCTCGATCTCGGAGACGAGCTCCTCGAGGCGATCGGTGCGGCGCGCTCCCACGGCGACCGCGGCGCCGGCTTCGGCGAGGGCGCGGGCGGTGGCCGCGCCGATCCCGGAGGAGGCGCCGGTGATGGCCGCGACGCGGCCCTCGAGCGAGTTGTGGCGCATTGGTGTCCTTGTCTCTCGGCGGTGTGGTTGCGGTCGTCTCTACCCACCCGCGCCCGTGCCCGACTCTGGGTCGGGATCAGCCGGGGCGAGTTCAGCTCGCCTGCGACTTATGCGAACATGTGTTCGCTATGGTCGTCTGCGTTCTCGTCCCCCGCTTCTCGCTGCTGGCGGCCGTTGAGAGCGGCCGGGGCTCGGCCCCGGCACTGCTGGCCGCCCCCGTCGCGCTCGGGCCCCAGCCGGGCGGCGTGCAGGCGGTGGGGGAGGTGACCCCCGCGGCGGAGGCCTTCGGGGTCACGGCGGGGATGCGCATGGGCGAGGCGCTCGCACGCTGTCCCGAGCTGCGGCTCGTGCCTCCGGATCCGGACACCGTCCGCGCGCGCTGGAACGGCGTGCTCGACCGCCTCGAGCGCATGGGCGCCGCGCCCGAGTCCGATCGCGCGGGCGAGGCCCACTTCGAGGCCGAGGGCCTGCACGGCATCCATGGCGGCCACCTCGAGGGCGTGCTCGTCGCGGCCCGCCGCGCGCTCGGGCGCCGGGTTCGCCTCGGGGCGGGGCCGAGCCGCTTCGCCGCCTACGCGGCGGCGCTGCGGACGCGGCCCCGGGGCGGACCGCAGATCGTTGCGGCCGGCGCGGTGCGGGCCTATCTCGCCCCGGTCGAGGTCGGGGCGCTGCGCGTGCGGCCGGAGCTCGCTGAGCTTCCCGAGCTGCTCGAG
>CADCVU010000090.1 GCA_902806245.1 uncultured Solirubrobacterales bacterium | reverse complement strand
CGCCGTAGCCACCGGGCGATCGGGGTGGGCGAGTCGCCGGGCAAGCCGTCGAAGCTGAGGCGCCGCGCCCTTGTGGCGGCGCCCGCGCTCGCGCTGCCCGCGGTCGTGGTCGTCGTGCTCGTGTGGCCGGCCGCCGAGCCGAGGACCACGCCGGTGGCGCGGACGATCGTCGCCGCCGACCCCACCCCTCCACCACCCCTCGCCTGGGAGCCGCCGCCCAAGGCGAAGCCGAAGCGTGCGAAGAAGCCGAAGCCGAAGCCGAAGCCCGCCGCGAAGCGGGAGGAGCCGACGAGAGTTCGTATCGATCGTCGCGCCGCCAGCCCGGTGGCGGTGGCCGTGCCCTCTGCCGGGATCTCCGCTGCGACGATCGGGCTCGGCCTGAAGCCGAACGGCAGGATCGAGGTGCCGCGGGACTTCTCCAAGGCCGGCTGGCGCACCGGCGGTCCCGAGCCAGGGGAGCGCGGCGCCGCCTTCATCACCGCGCACGTCGATTCGAAGTCCGGGCCCGCCGCCTTCTATCGCCTCGACGACGTGTCGCGCGGCGACGAGATCGAGGTCCGTCGCAAGGACGGGACCACGGTCACCTTCGTCGCCGAGCGCACCGAGCAGGTCTCGAAGGACAAGTTCCCCACCGAGCGGGTGTACGGCGACACGCGCCTGCCGACTCTGCGGCTCGTCACCTGCGGCGGCTCGTTCGACTCCGCCAGCGGGCACTACCGCGACAACCTGATCGTCTACGCCACGCGCAAGGCGAGCTGAGAAAGCGTCGGTCGGTGACGAGTAGGGGTAGCCGTCGCTACGGTGGCGAGAGCCTCTCCTCGAACGAAGAGACGAGGTCGAGGAGCTCCTCGCATTCCCACACGCGACCCCACTTTCGCTCGTTCAGTCGCCGAAGGATGCCGGCGTCCTCGAGCTGCTGCAGGGCGCTGCCGACGGCCACGTGAGACCTGCCGGTCAGCTGCTGACCGGCGGCGACGTCCATCAGAGGATGAGCTGGTAACTCGCTGACGAGTCGCCGGACAGCGGAATCTCTGCGAGGTGTGCCCAACTTCTCGAGCCAGCGCTCTTGACGCTCCTCGATGACCATGGCCATTCGCTCCGCCTCACCGCCTGCCTCGGTCGTTGCCGCGGCGAATCGCTCGACCCAGGTGTCGATTGCTCCCCGGCTGTAGGCGCCAAGCCCTCCGACGTAGGCCTTCGGCTGGCTCGCGAGAATGAGGCTGATCGGCGGTATGAAGCTCGTCACTTCGCCGCGGCGACGCAGAACGGAGTAGATCAGCGCTCGTCCCGTTCGGCCGTTGCCATCGGCGAAAGGATGGACGTTCTCGAACTGGGCGTGAGCGACCGCTGCCTGCGTCACTGCCGCTACGTCGTCGCGCTCGACGAACCGACAAAGGTCTTCGAGCAGGCCGGTGACGTACTCGGGGGGTGGGGGAACGTAGTCCGCGCCGACCGGGTTGTAGTCGTTACCGCCGAGCCAGTTCTGCTTCTCGCGAATCACACCAGCGATGCCGTGATCGTCGGTGTAACGGAGCAGAGTTCGATTGATCTCTCTGATGTGGTCAACCGTGAAGTCTCCAGCCTCGGCGCCGAGCTCGATCGCTCGCTCCATCGCCTCGACGTTACCTAGAACCTCCGCGGCTCGGCGGTCTCCGCGCCGGCCGCTCGCGCCCGCATACGCGACGCGCGCGAGCCGCTTGTGAGATATCCGGAGGCCCTCGATCCGCGATGAAGCCACGCTCTCCGAGCGCAGCACGTTTCGAGCCAGCGCATCGAGGGACGCCACCGGAGGTGTAGGCCGGCTCAGATGGCCGAGCGCCTTCGTCGCCTCCGCGACCGAGGCGCCGGCCGCGTCCCCTAACGGAAAAGCGCGCTCAGCGATCGGCGTCGGTATGAAGACGCGATACGAGCCGCCTTTCTTCGCGCGAGCAGGACCGTAGACGTTGTGGTCGGCGGGCCAGGATCGGCTCTCGTGGTGTCCAAGCGGCGCGAGGTGTTGAGGCGCGGCGCCGACGGTCAGCTCGTTCCGTTCAATGCCTCCCACGCTTTGTAAGGGTAGCTCACGTTACTTACAGAGCGGATCGGTCTATGTAAGTTTCGCCGACTTTTGTATGGGCCCCGGCTACGACTCCTCCCCGGCCGAGCCGAGCTGGGCCGGATGCCCGAGCTGCCCGAGCTCCGAGGAGTCCCGCCCGAACAGCAGCCCGACCGTCCAGTCGGCCACGAGCCGCAGCCGCCGCCCGAAGCCGGGGATGCGGCTCAGGTGGTAGGTCCGGGTCAGGAACCAGGCGGGAAAGCCGCGTAGCTTGAGGCCGGGGATCTTGGCCACGCCCTGGTGGCGGCCGAGGTCGGCGAAGAAGCCGAGCGTCTTGTAGGTGAAGGGCCGAGCTCGGCCGGACCCAAAGGCGGCGGCCACGTTCTCGGCCACGCGGCGGCCCTGGCGCATGGCGTGCTGGGCCGTCGGCGGGCAGGGCTGGCCGGGGCGCGCGGGGTCGGGCACCGCGGCCGCGTCGCCGATGGCCCACACGCCCTCGACGCCGGGGACGCGCATGTGGTCGTCGACCTCGATCCGGCCCTCGGCTCCCAGCGGCAGCCCGAGCTCCGCGACGACCGGGTGGGCCCGCACGCCGGCCGTCCACACCACCGTGCGGGTGGGGACGGTCTCGCCGGTCGAGAGCCGGACGTGATCGGGCCCGACCTCCTCGAGACGGGTGTCGGTGCGGATCTCGATTCCGCGCCGGCGCAGCTCGCCGGCGGCGAACTCGGCTATGTCGGCGGG
>CADCVU010000089.1 GCA_902806245.1 uncultured Solirubrobacterales bacterium | reverse complement strand
GTGCCGATCTCGTCCTGGCGGCGGTAGCGCTTGCCGATCGAGCCGCCGGTGTCGTACTCAGCGGGCATGAGCGCGCGGAGCTCCTCGTAGATCTCGCGGGCCAGTTCGGGCTGACCGTCCTTGTTGACCAAGGGGAGCACGGCGACCTTGACCGGTGCGAGGCGCGGGTGGAAGCGCAGCACGACGCGCGAGCGGCCCTCGACCTCCTCCTCGTCGTAGGCGTCGACCATGAAGGCCAGCGTGGCCCGGTCGGCGCCGGCGGCGGGCTCGACCACGTGCGGGACGTAGCGCTCGCCTGTGCCCGAGTCGACGTATTCGATCTTCTCGCCCGAGAAGGTCGCGTGCTGGGTCAGGTCGAAGTCGCCGCGGTTGGCGATCCCCTCGAGCTCGGACCAGCCGATCGGGAACAGGTACTCGACGTCCGAGGTCGCGCTCGAGTAGTGCGAGAGCTCCTCCGCGGCGTGCTCGCGCAGTCGCACGTGATCGGGCCGCAGCCCCAGCTCGAGGTACCAGCGCATGCGCTCGGAGAGCCAGTAGTCGAACCAGCCCGGTGCGTCGTCGGGCGGGACGAAGAACTCCATCTCCATCTGCTCGAACTCGCGCGTGCGAAAGAGAAAGTTCCCCGGTGTTATCTCGTTGCGAAACGACTTGCCGACCTGGGCGATGCCGAACGGGGGACGCTTGCGCGCGAACTGGAGCGTGTTCTTGAAGTTGACGAAGATCCCCTGTGCGGTCTCGGGCCGCATGAAGATGCGCGCCGCGTCGTCCTGCACCGGTCCCATGAACGTCTGGAACATCAGGTTGAAGTTGCGGGGCTCCGAGAGTTCGCCCCCGCAGTTCGGGCAGCGGAGCTCCTCGCGGGGTATGGCGTCGGGGTCGGCGATGCCCCGCTTGGCCGCTTCGGCCTCGCGCAGGTGGTCCTCCCGCCAGCGGTGCTTGCACTCGCCGAGGCACTGCACGAGCGGATCGGTGAAGCCCTCGAGATGGCCGGAGGCCTCCCATGTGCGGGGGTGCATGAGGATCGCGGCGTCGAGGGCCACGATGTCGTCGCGCTGCTGGACCATGGCGCGCCACCACTCCGCCTTGACGTTCGACTTCAGCAGCACGCCGTAGTGCCCGTAGTCGTAGGTCGAGGCCAGGCCACCGTAGATCTCCGACGACTGGAAGACGAACCCACGCCGCTTGCAGAGCGCGACGATCTTGTCCATCGTCACGACGTCAGGGGCGTCGGTGGCCATCGCCGGCACCCTAGCGGCCCGTTCTGGCGCTCCTATACTGAGACTGCCATGCCGATCTACGAGTACCGCTGCGAGGAAGGGCACGAATTCGAGGTCCGTCAGCGCATGGCCGACGACCCGGTGACGGCCTGTGTCACCTGCGAGGCGCCGGTGCAGCGCGTCTTCTCACCCGTGGCCGTCCACTTCAAGGGCTCGGGCTTCTACAACACCGACTACGGCAAGCAGAAGCGTGGGAGCTCGGGCGAGGGTGAGGGCGAGGGCGGCAGGTCCGACGGCGGGGGCGAGGGGAAGAGCTCCGACGGCGATTCGGGGTCGACCTCGGGCGAGTCCAAGGGTTCGTCGGGCGAGGGCAAGGGCTCGGCCGGCGACTCGAAGGGGTCGAGCGACTCGAAGGGGTCGACCGAATCGAAGGGCTCGAGCGATTCAAAGGGCTCGGGCGACTCGAGCTCGAAGAGCGCCTCCGGAGCCTCGGCTCCCTCCTCCGCCTGAGCGACACCGAGCGCGGCGCTCAACCCGCCGCGCCCGCTCACTCCCCGCCCTGCAGGTAGCTCGCCGCCTTTGCGCGCTCGCCCTCGGTGATCAGCACGCTGCCGCCCGGGCCGAATCCGGCCGGCTCGAGCACGCGCGTGTCGCCCGAGCCGCCGGTGGCCACGTCGAAGGCCAGCGCCGAGAGGCCCGGCCCGGCGAGGTCGGTGGTGAGGGTCTGCGGCACGCGCCAGCCGATGAACGGCGCGCGCGCGAACGAGCCGAGCGACACCATCCGCGAGCGCAACGCGGAGAGGACCTGCTGCTGGCGGGCGGCGCGGTCGCGGTCGTCCTCGCTGGGATCGCAGAGGTTCTTGCGCACGCGCGCGAAGAGCAGCGCCTCGCGGCCGTCGAGGTGGTGCTCGCCGCGCCTCAGGTTCACCCGCCGTCCGTTGAACTTGGTCGAGCGCACGCAGCGCTTCAGGGCGATGTCGATCCCTCCGAGCGCGTCGATCATCTTCGGGAAGTCGTCGAAGGAGAGCCGGATCACGTGGTTGATCTCGACGTCACCGCCGAAGAAGCCCTCGATCGTCCGGATCAGGAGCGAGGTGCCGCCGATCGCGTAGGCCGCGTTGATCTTCTGGTTCCCATAGCCGGGGATCGGCGCCAGGGAGTCCCGCAGGATCGACACGCGACGGGCCGCGCCGACGCTGCCGCGCAGCAGGATCAGGCTGTCGGCGCGGGGAGGCGACTTCCCCTCGGTGCTGGTGCTCGGGCGCTTGTCTGAGCCGATCACCAGCACGGTGCTTCCGGTCAGGAAGCTCGAGTTGCCCTCGAGCTGGCGCTGGGCGGCGCGAGGAACGCCCTCGTCCTCCTGGAGCGCGGCGGAGAGGAAGAAGAGCACGACCGCGAGGCCGACCCAGGCGGCGCAGGCGAGCCCGATCCACTTGAGGACGCGCCGTACCGGCGGGCGTGGTCCGCTCAGGTGGTGGCCGCCGCCGGTTCCGCGCCTGCCGCGGCGCAGGCCCTGAAGGCCGCCGAGCCCGCGCAGGAGATCGAACGGCCCGCGGCGAGACTTGTAGACCTTGTAGTCGGGTCGAGGCGGAGGGCTGGTCATGACGATCTGTATACCGTCCTTCGATGCCGTCGCCCCGGGTCCTCGCCTTTGACGCCGGGGGGACGAAGCTCCTCGGAGGCGTGGTCGACGCCGAGGGGGTCGTTCATCATCGCGTGCGCTTGCCGATCGCCGGGCGGGGGCGGGAGGAGTTGCTCGCCATCTTCGCGGACACCGCGCGCGAGCTGCGCAGGATCGCGCCGGACGCGGTCGCCGTGGGCTTCGGGATTCCCTCGTTGATCGATCGCGAGCGCGGGCTGTCGGTGCAGTCGGTCCATCTTCCGCTCGACGACCTTCCCTTCGGCGAGGTCATGGGCAAGCGCATCGGGATACCGGTGGCTTGGGACAACGACACCAACCTCGCCCTCTTGGCCGAGCACCGGCTCGGAGCGGCCCGGGGCGCCTCCGAGGCGCTGATGCTGACGGTGGGGACGGGGATCGGCGGAGCGCTCCTGCTCGACGGCGAGCTCTACCGCGGACGCGCCGGCGCGGGCGGCGAGCTGGGGCACGTCTCGGTCGACCTCGACGGTCCGCGCTGTCAGGGCGATTGCCCGGGGCGCGGTTGCCTCGAGGTCGTCGCCTCGGGGACGGCGATCGGCCGCGAGGCGGCGCTCGCGGCCGCAGCCGCGCCCGAGTCCGGGCTCGGCCAGGCGGTGGCGAGCGGCCGCCCGCCGATCGGCGAGCTCGTGACGGAGCTCGCCCACGCCGGCGACGCGGCGGCCCAGTCGGTGCTCGAGCTGGTCGGCCGGCGCCTCGGCGTGGGGGTGGTCAACCTCGTGCACATCTTCAATCCCGAGGTCGTCGTGCTCGGCGGCGGGGCCATGGCCGCCGGCGACTACCTGCTGGCCCCCGCGCGCGCGGTGCTGGCCGAGCGGGGCCTGCGGCCGAGCCGCGACGTCGTGCGCGTGGTGGCGGCGACCCTGGGCGACGACGCCGGCATGGTCGGGGCGGCGCTCGCCGCCGCGGAGCTGGCCGTCGGCGCCCCGACCGCGGGTGCCTGGCGATGACCGGCCGCCTGGTGGTCTGCCCGACGCCGATCGGCAACCTCGAGGACGTGACCCTGCGGGTCCTCTCGGCGCTGCGCGACGCCGACGTGATCGCCTGCGAGGACACGCGACGTACGCGCGTGCTGCTCGACCGCTACGGCGCGGGCGGGGAGCTCGTGGCCTACCACGAGCACAACGAGGACCGCCAGGCCGGCGCGCTCGTCGAGCGCATGCGGAGGGGGGCGACCGTGGCGCTCGTCTCCGACGCCGGCATGCCCTTGGTCTCGGACCCGGGTTACGTCCTCGTGCGCGCGTGCGTCGCCGCGGGCGTGGCCGTCGAGGTCCTGCCGGGGCCCTCGGCCGCACTGGCCGCACTCGTGGCCTCGGCGCTGCCGGCCGATCGCTGGCGGTTCGCGGGCTTCCTGCCGCGCAAGCGCGGGGAGCTGCGATCGGTCCTGTCGGAGCCGGGTGGGACGCTGGTGGCGTTCGAGTCGCCGCACCGGCTCGCGGCCACGCTGGCCGTCCTCGCGGAGATCGACCCCTCGCGCCCCGCGGCGGTCTGTCGCGAGCTGACCAAGGTCCACGAGGAGGTCGCGCGGGGGACCGCTTCGGAGCTGGCGGAGCGCTTCGCGGAGCGCGCGCCCAAGGGCGAGGTCGTGCTGGTGGTCGGCGGCTCGAGCGGGCGGCCGGGGCGTGATGAAGGTCCTCCGGCGGGCCTCGACGCGCTGGCGCGCTTGGTCGAGGCGGGGGCGCGGGCACGACCGGCAGCGGGGGTGGTGTCGGAGCTGACCGGGGAGAGCGCGAACCGGCTGTATCGAGCCTTGCTCGCGGCGCGCGGCGGGAGCGGAGAGGACATGGGCGGCGAGGCTTAGGCGGCCTGCGGACGGCGCGTCCTGCTGCGACCGAGGCGCTGCGGCCGCGCAACCCACACGCATCCGTGGGTGACGACTCGCCACCCTGAGTGACGCGCACGCACCGGCCACTGACGGCTCTGCGACGGCGCTCTTGTGCGCGCCCTGGGGCGGCGTACGTTCGCCGCCATGAACACCAAACCCACAGCGGGCCGCGCGCGCGTCGCGTGCACGGCTCCCACACGAAGATCACCACCGGCGTCGGCGTACCTCCGTCGTCGTGACCACGTCCGCGCGTGGATCGTCGGTGCCGCCGTGGCGGCGCTGGCGCTCTCCCTAGCCCCGGCGGCCCAGGCGGCCGGGGACTGGCCCTGGCCGGTCGAGGGGGAGGTTCTGACCACGTACCGCAACGGCGACGACCCGTACGCGCCGGGGCAGCACCGCGGCATCGACGTCGCGGGCGAGGTGGGCACGGCGGTTCACTCGGCCACGGCCGGGAAGGTCCGTTACGCCGGCTCGCTCGGGACGTCCGGGCGGACGGTGTCGATCCGCACCGCGGACGGGCGTTTCGACACGTCGTATCTGCATCTGTCGGAGATCGACGTCAAGCGGGGCGACGAGGTGTCCGCCGGCGACCGTATCGGCGCCGTCGGCACCAGCGGACAGCGATCGGCCGAGCAGCCGCACCTCCACTTCGGGGTGCGCGTCGCCGGGTCCGACCACGACTACCGCGATCCCCTCGAGCTCCTGGCGAGCCGGCCGGCTGAGGCCCCGGCGGCATCGCCCGAGGTGCCGGCTCCGCAGACCGAGGCGTCCGAAGGGACCCCGGCCGAGGCGGCTCCGGCCCCAGGCGAGGCGGTGCCGGGCGAGGGCACGACCCCGGTCAGCGAGGCCGAGCCGGCCGAGGGTGCGGAGGCCGGAGACGGGGCGGCCTCCGACTCGGGCGCGGAAGCGCCGGGGACCGGGGACTCCACGGAGGGCTCCGAGGGCGCGCAGGGCTCGACCCCGGCAGAGGAGGCGGAGGCGCCCGCGGGCTCCGAAGCCGCCGACGGACCGGGTACCGCCGATGGATCCTCGATTCCCAAGGAGGAGGCCGTCGACGGCGGACAGACTCGCGTGGACGAGCCCGCCGCTCCGGGACACGGCGCGCCGGAGCCTCGTCGCGGAGGCGAGCAGGGCGAGGTACGGCCGTCGGTCGAGGTGCCGGTGGGTTCCTCGACGCAGGTCCTGGTGGCAGGCTCGCCGGCGAAGGACTCTCGGCCGGAGGCGGCGCCACGGGCGCAACCCGGTCCGAGCGCGGTTCGTCGTCGCACCCTCGTGCGGTCTCGAGGGTGAGCGCTGCGGGCGAGGTCGAGGATGGCCGATCCAGCGGTCGGGGTGACCGAGCCGGGGGCTCGGCGCGCGGCGACCGTCGTGGCTCGGGCGGCGGCGCTGACGTGTCGCTGGCGGACTCGGCGGCGCGACCGGCGCTAGCGGCGCGGAACACCGCCGCGCCACGGTCCGCCGCAGCCTCGTCGAGTGGCGTCGACCTGAAGTGGGTCCTCGTCTGCGCCGTCGCGCTCCTCGTGGGCGCGGCGCTCGCGGCACGACGGAGCCACGGCGGGTCGAGCGGTAAGGACGAGCCCGTGCGGCTCGAAGACGCGACGACGCCGGACGCGCCGAGCCTCTCGCTCGACGCGCTGGTCGGTCTGCCGGCGGGGGCGCTGCCCCCGCCGGCCCCGGCCGGCCCGAAGCTCGACCACACGGCCGGGCGCAGTGAAGGCCGGGATAGCATCGCCCTCGATGGGCTACTACGTCACCACTCCGATCTACTACGTCAACGCCGAGCCTCACCTCGGCCACGCCTACAGCACCATCGCCGCTGACGTCCTCGCCCGTCACATGCGCCAGCGCGGCGAGGAGGTCTTCTTCCTGACGGGCACCGACGAGCACGGCGAGCCGGTCGCCCTGGCCGCCGAGCGTCTCGGGACCACGCCTCGAGAGCTCGCCGATCGCAACTCCGTGCACTTCCGCGATCTCGCGCGGCGGGTGAACGCGACCAACGACTTCTTCATTCGCACCTCTGATCCGCAGCACGTGGCGGCGGTGCAGGACGTGCTCTCGCGCGTGGAGCAGGCAGGTCACGTCTATGCGGGGGTCTACGAGGGTTGGTACTGCCCCCGCTGCGCGGACTTCAAGACCGAGGGCGAGCTGCTCGAGGGAAACCGCTGTGCCATCCACAAGATCGAGCTCGCCCGCGAGCGAGAGGAGAACTACTTCTTCCGCCTCTCGGCCTTTCAGGAGCGGCTCGAGCGCCTCTACGCCGAGCGCCCCGACTTCGTGGGGCCCGCCAACCGCTTCAACGAGGCGCTCTCGTTCATCCGCCAGGGCCTGAACGACATCTCGCTCAGCCGCTCCTCGCTCACCTGGGGCGTGCCCGTGCCCTGGGACGAGAGCCAGGTCTTCTACGTCTGGTTCGACGC
>CADCVU010000088.1 GCA_902806245.1 uncultured Solirubrobacterales bacterium | reverse complement strand
TGTGCCAGCGCCTCAGGCGATTCACCTGCACCTCGAGCGTGCTCACGTCGTCCCAGCTCGCCGGCTCACGCCGGGTTCGCTCGGCAAAGGCCGGCATCAGCTCGGCCAGGGAGGCCTGGAGCGTCTCGATGCCCTGCCGGCGCAGCGTCGCGTCGGCGCCCTTGGGAACCACGTAGCCGACCTGCCAGTAGTCCCCGCGAGCGATCATCGCGACGATGTGGCCGGTGCTGAACCGGCCGAAGGTCTCGGGCGGATCGGACTCCTCGCGCGAGAGGCGAAACCACAGGACGTCCATGGGCGCGCCGTAGGTCACCGGCTCGAGGCCGGCGCGCCGGCGCACGAGCGAACGGCGGCCGTCCGCGGCCACGGTGAGCGTGGCGCCGACCTCGTGCAGGCCGTCGTCGGCTCGGTAACGAACGCCCGTCGTCTGTCCGTTGTTCTCGAGCAGGTCTACGACCTCTGCGCCCATCCGGAGGTTGAAGCCGGGGAACTCCGCCGCCGCGTCGGTGAGGAAGTCGAGGAAGTCCCACTGCGGAACGAACGAGATGTAGGGATGGGCGAGGCGCAGGCCCTCGAAGGAGGCGATAGTGACCATGCCCTGGTCGGTCAGTGCGCCGAGCTTCGAGACGTGCTGCTGCGGCACGGCGGCGAAGCGCTCGCCGAGGCGGAGCTCGTCGATGACCTGGAGCGTCGAGGGATGGATCGTGTCCCCGCGGAAGTCGCGGAAGAAGTCCTCGTGCTTCTCGAGCACGAGGACGTGGACGCCGGCGCGGGCGAGCAGGAGGCCGAGGATCGCGCCGGCCGGACCGCATCCGGCGATGCAGCAGGTGGTGGTCTCGGGCGCGAGCGTGGTCATCTAGGAGGGTTTGTAGCGAGACTTCGGACGCACTTCTCATGCAGGAAGCCCTGCCGCGTCAACGGACGACCCGGGCGGTCCGCATTCGACGGCCGAGGCTGGGCCAGCCGAGTTTCCGGGGGGTCGTAGCACGACCGCGTCGCGGCGGCCATCCGTACGCAGCTGGCGCCGGCGGCGTCGTGCGGCTGGTGGGTCGTGAGGGTCATCTCGTCTCTTCTCCGGGCTCGTGAAAGCGGCTGACCGTAGCTTCGCCCGCGAGACGCCGCCGTTCCATACGGCGACCCCGCGAACCGACCGTGCGGCTAACCGCCCTGCGGCGGCCGACGAACGCTGTGGTCGCGAAGAAGTCACCGCTCTGACCTCGCTGTTTCCCTATTGCGCCGCGCTAAGGTGGCGTCCGTGCAAGCCCCTTCCTCGGTCGACGGGGCGGCTGCCCCGCATGCTGCCGCCGGCGGCGCGGCGCCGAGTCCCCGCTTCTCCTGGACCGTGCTGGTCGCCGCCTCGACGGGGATCCTCGTGCTGGTCGGGGTGGCGCTTGCGGCCGGCCACGCCCTCACCTCCACCACCCGCGTCACCTCCTACGCGGTCCAAGGCACCCCCGACCGGGTCGAGCTCGACCTCGCCGGCGCCAGCGCCGAGGTCGTCGGCCGCGCCACCGGCTCGCTCGCGGTCCGGCGCACCGAGCGTTTCTCGTTCGGTCATGCGGTCGACGAGCGACGCAGTGCTGCGGGCGGGGTGGTGCGGCTGCGCTCGCGCTGCCCACGGGTAATCGCCGGGCGCTGCTCGGCGAGCTATCGGCTGACCGTGCCCGACAACGTGGCGGTCGTGGTCCGGACGGGCCGGGGCGCGGTTCGCCTCGCCGCCTTCCGCGGCTCGGCGCAGGTGCTGACCGGCTCGGGCGGCGTGACCGTCGATGCCTTCTGCGGCTTCTCACTCGCCGTGAAGACCGTGTCGGGCGACGCGCGCGCAGGTGCCGCGTGCTCGCCGCAGCGCCTCGACCTGCGCTCGGAGAGCGGCGACCTCGAGGCCGACGTTCCGTCCGGCACCTACCGCGCCGAGGCGGACTCGAACAGCGGCCGGCGCAGGGTCATGGACCTCGATGCGAGCGGCGACGCTCCATTCGAGATCCGGGCGCTCAGCGACAGCGGCGACGTGACCGTGCGGGGCGCTGGATGAGCGCCGCCACCCAGAGCTCTCTCCCCGGCAGGAGCGCAGGAGCGGTCAGCGCGGCCGTGGCACGCGAGCTCGACGGTCTTGACCTCGTCGAACGCGTCGCTACCGCGGGGCGGGTACTCGCCTACGTCGTCGCCGGACTGCCGCTCGTGGCGGGGGCGGCGGTGCTGCTGATCGTGGGTGGGGCGGCCGGCCTGCTGTTGCTACCGGTGTGGGTGGGCATCCCGATCCTGACTCTGACGGGGGAGGTCGGCCGGCGATACGCCGTCGCCGAGCGGTGGCTGGCCAACCGGCTGCTCTACGCGCGTATCCCGCGGCTGCACAGGCAGGCGCCCGCCGGCCGGCTCCCTTGGCCCGGCCTACGTGTCACGCTGCGCTCCGCGGGGCTCGCGCGGACGGTCGTGCTGCTGGCAGTTCGCCTGCCGGTCGCCCTCGTGACGGTCGCTGCGGCGCTCCTCACCATGGCGCTCGTGGCGGGCCTTGTGGCGCTCGCCGTCCAGGGCCTGGGGGGCGCCGCCGGGCGCTTTCTGGGACCGCTGGCGCTCGGGCCGCTGACGGCGGTGGGCGTGCTCGCGCTCGCCGTCCCGGCCGGCGTCGTCGGGCTCGCCGCCCTCGGCGCGCTCGCCACGGCCCTGCGCCACCTGGCTCGGGCACTGTTGGCCGCGCGCGCGCCGGCGGAGGGGCCGGTTCGCGAGGTCCTGGCCGAGAGCCTCGGCGACCGGTCGCTGGCCATCGCCTACTGGCTGCCCGAGCGCGAGATCTTCGTCGACGAGCAGGGCGAGCGCGTGGAGATGCCCGCGCCGGGATCGGGCCGAACCTGGACGTCGGTCGACCGCGGCGGTCGCCGCGTCGCGGCGATCGTCCATGAGGCCGACCTCGATGCGGGTCCGGAGCTCGTGCAGGCGGCCGCCGCGGGCGCGGCTCTGGCGCTCGACAACGAGCACCTCAAGGCCGATCTGCGCGCCCGCCTCGAGGAGCTGCGCGCCTCACGCGCGCGCATCGTCGAGGCCGCCGACGAGGCCCGTCGGCGCCTTGAGCGGGACCTCCACGACGGCGCGCAGCAGCAGCTCGTCGCGCTTGCCCTCGAGATGCGGTTGCTGAAGCGAAAGGCCCTGGGTGACGGCGAGACGACCGCCCTGGTCGAGCGAGCCAGCCAGAAGCTCGCCGCTGCTCTCGAGGAACTGCGCGAGCTCGCCCGCGGCATCCACCCGGCGATCCTCACCGACCGCGGCCTCGGCCCCGCCCTGCAGGCGCTCACCCGGCGGTTTCCGCTCGAGGTCGACTGCGGCATCGACTTCGAGGGACGTTCATCCCCGGCCGTCGAGGCGGCCGCCTACTTCGTGGTCACCGAGTCGTTGACCAACGTCGCCAAGTACGCGCATGCCAACGAGGTCCGCGTGCGCGTCGAGCAAGTCGGCGACCACCTGGAGGTGCTCGTCGAGGACGACGGCATCGGCGGTGCCGACCCGAGCCGGGGGTCGGGACTCGGCGGCCTGGCCGACCGGCTGGGCGCGGTCGACGGAACCCTGCTCGTCGACAGCCCGCCCGGCCGGGGCACTCGCGTCCGGGCCCGCGTTCCCTGGCGACCCGCGCTCGCCGAGACGCTGGGGTCAGGCAGAGGCGCCGCGCCGCCGCTCGACGCGCCGAGGGCTGTGCCGGCCAACGGAGCGGACGCTACGGCGCCGGCGCCGGCGCAGGCGCAGGCGGACCTTCCCGGTGCCGACGGCTCCGGAAGTGCGCCAGGGAGATCGACGTGAGACTTCGCGCCATCGTCTTGGCGCTGATGGTCACGGGACTCGTGGCCGGCCTTGCTGGCTGCGGCAGGGTCGAGCACCGCCGGGAGCCCGATCTTCGGCTGCCCACCGCGCGCGCCGAGCCGGCACCCACGCTGAGCGCTGCCGCAGCGCCGGCGGTCGGGCAGCGGCGCTCCGGCCGCATGCGCATTGCCGTCGTCACGCACGGCCAGGCCTCGGATCCCTTCTGGGCGGTCGTCAACTCCGGCATCCAGCAGGCCTCGCGTGAGCTCGGCGTGTCCGTCACCTACTCGGCCCCCGACAGCACCGACATGGGGCGCATGCGCGGCCTGATTCGCGAGGCGGTTGCCTCGCGACCCGACGGCCTGGTCGTCTCGGTCCCCGACTCTCGAGCGCTGGGCCCTGCGATCAGGTCGGCTGTGCGCAGCGGCATCCCCGTCGTGTCGATGAACTCCGGCACCGCCGCGGCCGCTCGGCTGGGCGTGCTCGCCCACGTCGGTCAGCCCGACCGCCGGGCGGGCCAGGCCGCCGGCGAGCGCATGGCCCGACACGGGGTGCGGCGAGCCATCTGCGTCGAGCACGAGCGCGACAACGTCGCGCTCGAGGAGCGCTGCCGGGGCTTCGCCGCCGCCCTGCGTAGCGCGGGAAGCACGACGGATGTGCTGCGGATCGACCTCCAGGATCGGGCCGCGGCCGAGCGAGAGGTTGCCAGAGCGGTGACCGAGCGTCGTGCCGACGGGATGCTCACGCTCGGGCCGGCAGGCGCCGCGCCGGCCCTCGAAGGGCTGCGCAAGGAGTACCTGACCAGCCGCGTAAAGGTCGCGAGCTTCGACCTCTCGCCCGAGGTCCTCGACGCGCTCGAGGCCTATCGCCTGACCTTCGCCGTCGACCAGCAGCCGTTCCTGCAGGGATACCTGCCGGTGCTGTTCCTGGCTCAGCAGGGCCGCTACGGAGTCGTGCCCGCGCGGGGAACGCTCGTGCCCACCGGTCCGAGCTTCGTCACCCGCCCCGACGTCGACCGCGTGCGGCGACTGACCCAGCGCGGCATCCGCTGAGTCGCAGGATGGGGGCGATCTCCGCCGCGCGGCGCGACTCAGGACCTTAGGTAGGCGAGCACCGCCAGGACCCGGCGGTGGGTCTCCCCGGTCGGCGGCAGGTCGAGCTTGCCGAAGATGCTCGTGACGTGCTTCTCGACCGCCCGCTCGGTGACCACCTGCGTCTCTGCGATCGCCTGGTTCGACCGGCCCTCGGCCATGAGGGCGAGCACTTCCCGCTCGCGAGGGGTGAGCTCATCGAGCGGCTGCCGCCTGCGGCCGAGCATGAGCGAGACGATCTCAGGGTCGAGGGCAGACCCGCCGGCGGCCACGCGCCGCACCGCGTCGGTGAAGTTATCCACCTCGGCGATCCGGTCCTTGAGCAGGTAGCCGACCCCGGCGGCCCGTTCGCCGATCAGCTCGGCGGCGTACTCCTCCTCGGCGTACTGCGACAAGACGAGCACGCTCGTGTCCGGGAGCTCCTCGCGGATGCGCCGGGCGGCGCGAAGTCCCTCGTCGGTGTTGGTCGGCGGCATGCGCACGTCGACGATGGCCACGTCGGGCTTATGGGCGAAGACCTTGCGGATCAGGTCTTCGCCATCGCCGGCCCGGGCGACGACCTCGAAGCCCGAGTCCTCGAGCAGCCGGGCTAACCCCTCGCGGAGCAGCACGGAGTCCTCGGCGATCACTACGCGCATGCCAGGCTGCCGCGCCTCAGCGGAGGACCGCTGTTAGCGCCTCCTCGGAAAGCTCGCTCTTGGCGACGAAGCCGCGTGCTCCGCTGCGGTGAACCAGCGGCTCGATGTCGGTGAACTCGCGGCTCGAGGTGAGCACGACCTGCGGGGCATCGTCCTGTCCGGTGAGCCGGGCGGCGACGTCGAAGCCGTCGACATCGGGCAGCTGGACGTCGAGGAGGACGAGCTGTGGGTGCAGCTCGGCCACCGCCCGGAGACCCGAGACGCCGTCCCAGGCCTCCCCGACCACCTCGAAGCCCTCGGACTCGAGCAGCAGGCGGGCACTCGAGCGGAAGCTCTCGTGGTCATCGACGATCAGGACGGTCATGGGCACTTGAGGATGATTGTGACGGAGCAGGAGGCGGTGAGGGTGGGGCTACCCGTACGCCGGCCCGCCTTCGAAGCGCTTCGGCGTGCCCCAGCGCGACCGCCACAGGGCGGTTAGCCGCACGCCGGTCCGCGGGGTCTCCGTACGGAAAGCGTGCCTCCCAAGGGTGAGGGTACGGCCAGATGCTTCACCCCCCGGAGAGGACCGAGATGACCAGCATTCGCTCGGACGGGAGAGCCGTGACCGCCCTCCAGGTCCGCGCCGCCCACGCCAGCCGATCTCCGATCGAGCCGGCCGAGATCACGAACGCTCAGAGAGGAGCCGACCCCATGGAATCGCACGATCCCGCATCCAATCCCACCGCAGCCCCCGAACTCAGACGCCGCTTTCGAGGCGCCTTGGACAGCCCGCTGCGGCGCGCGCTCCTCGCGGGAGCGCTCGCCTGCGGTCTCGCCACCGGAGGCGCGCTGTCGGTCGCCGTCGGGAGCGAGCGAGGCGGCGAGCCCGCCGCGTCGGATGCCGCCGTCACTGCGCTCGACGAGGCCTTCCTCGAGGAGCGCCCGACCGCCGGGCAGGCCGCCCGGCGAGCGAGGTCGCTCGGCCGGCCGGTCGAGGTTCTCGGCCTTCGCACCGAGACCCGCTCGATCTTCGTCGACCCGTCGGGGAGCCGCAGCGCAAAGCTCTACAGCGCTCCGGTCCGCATCCGCGAGGGTGGACGGTGGCGAGGGCTCGACGTGGATCTCGAGGACGCCGACGGGAAACTACGCCCGAAGGCCGCCGCGACCGAGCTGGCCTTCTCGGATGGAGGCGACCGCTCGCTCGCCCGCATCGAGGGGGAGCAGGGCGCTCTCGGGCTCAACTGGAAGGGCGAGCGGCTCCCGCGGCCCGAGCTCGGCGGCGCCCAGGCGACCTACCGGGACGTCGAGCCTGGAGTCGACCTGGCGCTCTCGGCGCGGGCGCAGGGCTTCGAGGAGCGCGTCGTCGTGCGCCCCGCCCCCCGCGGGGCGCTCGTGCTGCGCTTCGGGCTCGAGCTCCGAGGCCTCAGGGCACGGCTCACCGCCGACGAGCGCCTGGAGCTCCGCGACGAGCGGGGCAGGCGCGTTGCGGTCGCCGACCCCGCCCAAATGTGGGGTGAGAAGGTCGGTCGCCATAGCCAGGAGCCGCTCCGCCAGGCCCGGGTCGCGACCCGGCTCGTCGATCACGGCGGGAGGCAGGTCCTCGAGCTCCGCCCCGACCAGGCGTTCCTGCGCTCGGCCGAGGGACCGGTGACCATCGCCACCCTCGCCAACCTGACGACCAACGCGGACACCTACGTATCGTCCGACTCGCCGAGTGCAAACTACGGCAAGAGCACCGAGCTCAGGTCGGGCAGCTACAACGGCCGCAACCTCCACCGCAGCCTCATCCGCTTCCCCCGGCGGGCCGGCGATGGAAGCAACGGGCTCGACGGCATCCCGCGGGGCGCGCGGGTCACCTCCGCGTCCCTCGGCCTCTACAACCACTGGTCGTGGTCGTGTCAGCCGCGCACGACCGTGGTCCACCGCGTCGCGGATAGCTGGGGCGTGACCTCGGCGACGTGGGCCAGGCAGCCCGCGGTAGGGGCGCGCTACGGCTCCTCGCACAGCGCGAAGGGCTACAGCTCCGCCTGCCCGGCGGGCTGGGTCGGGTTTCCGATCACCTCGCTGGCCCAGAAGTGGGTCGACAACGAGGTACCCAACCACGGGGTCCGCATCCAGCCTCAGGACGAGGCCAGGCGGGACACCTTCAGTTGGCGGAAGTTCCGCTCGGGCAACTACGCGAGCGGCTCGCGGACGCCCTTCCTCGCCATCGACTACGAGCAGCCGGGGAGCTGAGCTGCGAACGCGGACGCACGGCCGCCGGACGCAAGCCGGGGGTCACGCCGAATCGACGTGGCCCCCCGCTTCGTGTCGGTCGAAGACCGCCGGGTTTCAGGGACCGTCACCACCGCGCAGATCGTGTGACTTCCCCGGTCTTCGGCCCGTGCTGCAGCACGGGCCCCGATAGAAGCCGGTGACGGGGTCGGTACCGCAGAGCTCGAACTCTCCACCGAGGACGTTGCGGTCGGCCACCGCACCGGTATGTCCGGACGGACGGAGGGCGGTTAGCCACACCCGCGTCTGCATGCTCGCCGTATCCAACGCCGTCGCCCGGTCGGCGAAGGTGGGCAGCGTAGCCAGCCGACGGACAGAGAGGACGGAGACGTGAAAGCACAAAACTCCCTTATGAGCACCTTCGAGCAGTCGCCACCCTCCTCGCCACAGTCCGGCGTGCCCGCCTCGCCGCCGCCCGGGGAGCCGCCGCGCCCCGCCTCGCCCCCGCCTCCGTCCGGCGGCTTCGGCCCCGCCGCTCAGCCTCCGGGCAACGGCATTGCCGTGGCCGGCTTCGTGCTCGGGCTCGCGGCGCTCATCCTGCTGCTCTTCTCAATAGGCCTCCTTTCACCGCTCACGCTCGTGCTCGGCGTCACCGGGTTCGTCCTGGGGCTCGTCGGGAAGCGGCGCGTCGACCGGGGCGCGACTGCCCGCGGGCGCGGGCTCGCGATCGCCGGGCTCACCCTCGGGCTCATCGCCGCCGTTCTGTCGCTCCTCGCGGTCGCTCTGTTCACGATCGGCCTCGCGAGCGGAGGCACCGGCGACTCGCGGGACATCGACGGGGCCGAGGCGACGGTGAAGGAGTACCTCGGCGCCATGGTCGAGGGTGAGGGCGACGACGCGTGCGAGGTGCTCGCGGCCGGCCCCCGGCGCCAGCTCGCCTCCGGGCCGGGCTCCCGCCAATTCGGTACCACGGGAAGCTGTGAGGATTTCGTCGAGGCCCAGGCCGCCGCGATCGACCGCTCGCCGGGAGGCAGCTTCAGCTACGACGGCGCCCGGATCTCGGACACCGACGTCGATGGCCTCGAGCTGCGTACAAGCATCGACCTGACCCGGGGTCTGGCGACGGTGCGCGGTCCCGGCGGACGCGAGCCCCTCCAGCTCCGCTACGACGAGGACGAAGGTTGGACCATCACGCAGCTGCCGCCGGCCTGAACGGCTCGGCAGCTCGGCGAGGAGACGGAGGCGGGCGGGCAGCGCCGGGCTCGGCCACCGGCACCATCTGTAAGAAGTTCGCGCGCGCGCCTCAGGCGGCGCCTCGGCGTTCACAACCGGGCGGGGCGGCTTAGAGCTGGTCCCTCATCGCGTCCGCTCCGGCGGTCTCGAGTCCCCCTCACTCCAGGAGTTCGGTTTACCCCCCTCCGCGGACCCCGCCTCTGAAGTTACCTTGACTTATCGAGTTGACCTTGGACGTACTTCTACGCGTTAGACCCTCTTTCTGTAAGGAGATCGAGATGAGTTCGTACACTTCTATGTCGAGCCCGGTGACCGAGAAGTCGCTGCTCGACGGCATCCCGCGCAGCCTCGCGGCGCTGGTGGCGCTGTCGGCCGCCCTCGTCACGCTCCTGGGCTCAGCGGTGGCCGCGAGCGCGGCGTGTCCCCGCGAGGATCCCTGTGAGCCGCCGCCGATCGAGACCGACCCGGCGACGGCCGTCCTGACCGTCTCGCCCAATCCGGCCGAGACCGGGCAGAGCGTCACCTTCGACGCATCGGCGTCCACCGGCGGCAGCACCGGCGGGACGGACCAGTCGATCACCCGCTACGAGTGGAACGCCGACGGCGACATCTCCAACGGTTACGAGGTCGACGGCGGGACGACCGCGACCCTCACCCGCTCCTACGCCCTAGCCGGGGCTCGCTCGGTGGGCGTGAGGGTGACGAGCGACGCCGGATCGGACACCAGCACCAAGACCCTGACCGTCCGACCGGTCGTGACGTTCGACCACCCGGACGATCGCCACTCGAACGGCCCCTACACCGGCTATTACTTCTACGCGGTCAACAGCGTCGCGGGCCCGGTGGGCTTCCGGTGCAGCCAGAACGGCGGCGTGTGGCAGGCCTGCAGGCTCGGGGCGGACCCCGCCGACCCCAACCGCAGCCGGGGCTTCTCGCTGTTCGGCTCCGTGCAATCCCCCCTTTCCGAAGGGCGCTACACCCTGGACGTCCAGGCGGTTGACCCGAACGGCGTCGAGAGCGCCGTCGCGAGGCGGTCGTTCACCATCGACCGCACTCCTCCGGCGAATCCGCCGACGGTCACCGGAGGTCCGGCCGAGGGTAAGCCGACCAACGCGACGAGCGCCAAGTTCAACTTCTCCTCCACGGAGGCGGGAGTTGAGTTCCGCTGCGGAGTGAACGCGGCCCCGACGCAACCGTGCTCGGCCAGAACGGCTACACGGCCTCCGGGCTCAACGATGGCTTCTACACGTTCGGGGTCGTGGCGGTCGACCGGGCCGGGAACACCAGCCCGATGGCCAGCCGCAACTGGGAGGTCGACCGCACGCCGCCGGAGACGAGCGTCCTCGCCGGTCCCGGCCAGGGCTCAACCACCGAGCAGACAAGCGCAAGGTTCGAGTTCTCGAGCCCTGGAGGTGTCCGCTTCGAGTGCCGAATCGACGGCGGCCCGTTCGGACCCTGCTCCGGCCCGGGTGACCGGCATGTGGTCTCCGGGCTTAGCGGCGGATCGCACACCTTCGAGGTGCGGGCGGTCGACGCCGCCGGGAACGCGGATACGACGCCCGCCTCGCGCACGTGGACGGTCAGGTCTACGGACACGACCGCCCCCAGCACCTCGATCACCACAGGTCCCTCCGGGACGGTGCGCTCGACGAGCGCGAGCTTCGGCTTCGCCTCGTCGGAGCCGGGCTCGAGCTTCCAGTGCCGTCGCGATCGAGGCTCTTGGGAGGGCTGCGGATCGCCCAAGGCCTACTCCGGGCTGAGCCAGGGCTCTCACACGATCGAGGTGGCCGCCACCGACGCGGCCGGCAACCGCGACGCGACGCCGGCCAGCCGCAGCTGGAGGGTCGATACCGTCGCGCCCAAGGTCACCGGTTCGAGCCCATCTCCTCGGGCGACCGGCGTCGCGCCGGCCGCGAACGTCTTCGCGACGTTCTCGGAGGGAGTCCGGTCGAGCACGGTCACGAAGACGACCGTGAAGCTCGTCCGCAGGGGAACCACAACGCCGGTCACGGCAACCGTGACCTACGACGCCGCCCGCAAGCGGGCGAAGCTCGATCCGCGCAACGCCCTGAGGCGAGGAGCGACCTACACGACGACGGTTACGACGGGCATCAAGGACCCGGCGGGAAATCCGCTCGCCAGCAAGAGGACGTGGTCGTTCGCCGTCAGGCGCTGAGCCTGTTGACCCCCCTCAGGCGGACGGTGGGTGGAGATCTCGAGCGAGGCTCGATCGCCGCGAGGCCGTTATGTTGCGGGGACAACTCGATGACCAGCGCCTCCGCCTCACCGACTCCGGCCCCCGCGATCGACGAGTCCGCGCGACCCGGCAGGAAGGGGCTCGTCCCCAACGCGATCGGCCTCGGCGAGGGACTGGTGGTCGGAGTCGCCTCGACCGCGCCGGCCTACTCGCTGGCGGCGGTGCTCGGGTCGATCGTCGCCGCGCTCGGGCTGGTGGCGCCCGCGGCCCTGCTCGTCGCCTTTGTCCCGATGTTCTTCATCGCGGCGGCCTTCTTCTGGATGAATCGCGTCGATCCCGACTGCGGGACCACCTTCTCGTGGGTCACGCGGGCGATGGGGCCCTACGTCGGCTGGATCGGCGGCTGGGCGGTCGTGCTGACGGGGCTGCTGATCATCGGCTCGCTGGCCGACGTGGGGGCGCGCTACCTCTTCGAGCTCGTGGGCTGGGACGCCGCCGCCGGGTCCAAGTGGGCGGTGATGGCCCTCGCGGTCGCGGCGATCGTCGTTCTCACCGCCGTCACGGTCGCCGGCACGCACCTCTCGGCGCGGGTCCAGAACGCGATGATCGTCGTCCAGATCTCCGCGCTCCTGCTCTTCGCGGTGGTGGCGATCGTCAAGGTCTTCAGCGGCGACGCGCCGCCCGGTTCGGCGACCCCGTCGCTCAACTGGTTCAACCCGTTCGGCGCTCCGTCGCTCAACGACTTCGTCGTGGGCGGACTGTTGGTGAGCGTGTTCGTGTACTGGGGCTGGGAGAGCTGCGTGAACCTGACCGAGGAGACCGAGAACCCGACCAGGTCACCCGGGCTCGCCGCCATCCTCTCGACGGTGGTCCTGCTGGTGACCTACCTCGGCGTGACCGTCGCCGTCATCGGGTTCCTGGGTCCGGGGGCGACGTCGCGCTTCGAGGACGAGGCCATCCTCTCGACCACGGCCACCGCGGTGCTCGGCTCGCCCCTCGACAAGCTCGTGGTGCTCGGCGTCGTCTTCTCGGCCATCGCCTCGACTCAGACCACGATCCTTCCCGCCTCGCGGACGCTGCTGTCGATGGCCCACCAGCACGCGCTCCCGCAGGCGCTCGGCCGCGTCCATCCCCGCTTCCGTACCCCGCACGTGGCCACGGTCGCCGTCGGCGCGGTGGCGATGCTCTGGTATGTGGTCCTCAACAGTGCGCTGGAGGACTTCCTTCTGCAGACCCTGCTCGCGCTGTCGCTGCTGATCGCCTTTTATTACTCGCTGACCGGCTTCGCGTGCATCGTCTACTACCGGCGCGAGATCCTGAGATCGGCCAGGAACCTCTTGTTGATCGGAGTCGCCCCACTGATCGGCGCGCTCGTGCTGGCCTTTCTCTTCGTGCGCGCGGTGATCGAGTTCGTCGTCAACCCGGAGGACAACTCCGAGACCGGGGCAACCTGGCTCGGGGTCGCCCCGCCGCTCGTCATCGGACTCGGCTTCCTGCTGCTCGGGTTGGTCCTCATGCTCGGGTGGCGGGCCGGCGGGCACCCGGAGTTCTTTAGCCGCAGGCCGGAGACCGTCCCGCCCGAGCTCGCGGCCTCGGGCGGCAGGCCCCCCGACGCGACGACGGCGTAGACGGGGGTCCGGAACGGCGCGCCCCGCCCCGCCGCTTGAGCGCGACGGGGCGGAGGTATGCGCCGGGACGGCTAGGCGCCGACCGCGGCGGTCCGATCCGCCGAGCGGCGGTCACGTCCGAGCACGAGCACGCTCAGCCCGCCGGCCACACCGAGGACGAGGGCGCCCACCGCCCACAGCAAACCGGCGACGTCCCACCCGATCACCGCGTCGAGCGACCAGGCGCCCGCGCCGTTGGCCGCCAGCCCGAGGGCGACCACGCCGTAGGTGAGGTTGAGCTCCCAGCCGCCCTCCTGGGCCCATACGCCCTTGCCGGCGTGCGCGGTGCGCGCGGCGACGACCATGACCGCGACGATCAACAGCGCGGCGAGCGGCGTGGCCAGCCCGAGGGCGAGCAGGAGTCCACCCACGAGCTCACTGGCTCCCGCCGCGAAGGCCAGAGGACCCGCGGGCCGAAGACCGATCGAGCCGAGGAACCCACCGAACCCCTCGAGACCGGGACCGCCGAAGGCCCCGAACAGCTTCTGGGCGCCGTGGCCGGCCACGAGGGCACCTACGACGACCTGGATCAACAGCAGTCCAGCTTCCATCTCGCGACTTCCTTTCGGTAAACGACTGAAACGTAAGCGTTACTTACGTTTTGTACGTCGCTAAGGTAGCATGCGTGACGGAGCCAGCGGAACTACAGTCGTGCCCCCGCCTTGCGAGTGCCTTCGAGCTGTTCGGCAAGCGCTGGAACGCGGTGATCATCGACGTGCTGCTCCAGCGCCCGGCCCGGTTCGGGGAGCTCGCGCGGGCGGTGCCCGGGCTATCCCAGCGGGTTCTGAGCGAGCGCCTGCGCGAACTGAGCGAGGCCGGACTCGTCGAGCGTCACGTCGACACCGGCTCGCCCATCACCGTGACCTACTCACTCACCGACCGCGGCCTCAGTCTCGCCCCGGCCATGCAGGCCATGCGCGAGTGGGCGGCTGGTACCGAGGATGGGTCCGAGTCGGGGCCGGCGACGCGCTGAAGACCTGGCCGGCCTCGAGTCGGTCAGCCGCCGAACATCCGGCCCATCCTCAGCAGCGCCCTGACGTTGCCGCGCGGCCGCAGCCGGCCGGTGGCCATCGCCCGCTTGGGGTCGAGTCGCCCGGCGAAGACGTCGACCCAGTCGTCGAAGCGACAGCTCAGCCGCACGGCCGCGTCCTCGACCCGGCCCTCGTGCGCGTGCGCGTGCGCCGACCCGTTGTCGACGTGCAGGTGCCACGGGCGGGCGTCCTTGAACTCCCACTGGAAGGTCGTGGGCCGATCGAGCCCGTGCTCCGGTGAGACCGTGCGTGCCATGGTCTCGAAGAGCAGCTGCTGAGAGCCGGGATCGGAGGCCGCCGGTCCGTTCTTCTCGCCCAGGTACCCGGCCTGGAGCAGGGCGATGACGTTGCGTGCGCGCTCGTCGGCGTCGAGCCCGCGCGGCATGACCGGCGGACCGGGCAGCTCCTCCAGCGGCATTCCCGCAGCCCGTAGCTTCGACTCGATCGAGCGGTTGCCGTCGGCGTAGATCTCCTCGAGCGTGTATCCGAACGCCTCGGTGTAGCGGCGGTCCCAGCCCGGGGGCACGAACAGGGCGACCGAGAAGCGCGCCGTCGAGCGCAGCTCCTCGGCCACGGCGGCGGCGCAGTCGGAGTCCTCGGCCTGGAGGTCGGCCAGCAGCTTGACGCCGAAGCCGATGTGGCGCTGCTCGTCGGAGGCGACGTTCTCGATCCCCTCGCGGAAGCCCGGCATGACCTGACGCTGCTCGAGGTAGCTCGCGATGAAGTGCTGGCCCGACTGGGCCACCGCGGCCTCGATGAGGAGGTGGTAGAGAGCGACCGCGGCGGCCAGCTTCGGCTTCGAGCGATCTGCGCGCAGCTCGTCGGCCATCTCGTCGAGGCGGTTGAAGAGCTTCTTGAAGCCCCACGTGAGCTGCGGCTCGATGGCCGCGAGCGTCGATGCGGTGTCGCCGCCGCCCACGCCCACGACCTCGCGCAGGAACCGCCCGAAGAAGACGGCGTGGCGGGCCTCGTCGACCTGCTGGGTGGCCAGGAAGTACTTCTGCTCCTCGCGCGGTGCGGCGTCGATGTAGGGGGAGAGATTGTCGGCGACGGAGTCTTCTCCCCAGAAGAACAGCGCGTAGTTCCACAGGGCGGCCCGGCGCTCGAGATCGGAGAAGCGCTCGTGCCAGTGCTCGCGGTCGGCCGAGAAGTCGAGCTCGGTGGCGCGCCAGTTGCCGCGCTCCCAGCGCGCGTAGAGGTCCTCGTAGCTGACGTTGTCGACGGCCAGGCGAGGTGCTTCGGTGACGGCCATGCGGGCTCCTTGACGGCTCGATCTCGGGCTCGGATAACCGACACTATCCGAATAGGCACGGGTATGCAATCGGTAGGCTGCGCGTTGATGACGAGTCCGCGGCCGAGCCGTCAGGAGCGCAGGGCGGAGACCCGCGAGCGGTTGCTCGAGGCCGCGGCGCGGGTCTTCGCGCGCGAGGGCTATGCGGGCGCATCCGTGGAGGAGGTGGCGGGGGAGGCCGGTTTCTCGACCGGTGCGCTCTACTCGAACTTCAGCGGCAAGGAGGAGCTCTTCCTGGCCCTGCTGACCCGCAACGTGGAGCGCGTGAGCGGCCGGGTGGCCGAGGCGGTCGCCGAGCGCCCGACCGTTGAGGAGCGCGCCCACGGCGCCGCGGCCGAGTGGATGCGCTTCGTCGAGCGTGAGCCCGACCAGATCCTCCTGTTCATGGAGTTCTGGGCCTACGCCGTGCGCGATCCCGAGGTTCGTCCCCGCTTCGCCGCGGCCTACGCCGAGCCCCGCGCGGCGACGGCTCGCCTGATCGACGAATCGGCGCGCGAGCTCGGCCTGCGCCCGACGCTGCCGGCCGAGCAGCTGGCCACCGCCATCGACGCCCTCGCCGACGGGCTCTCCCTCCAGCGGCTCGTCGACCCCGAGTCGGTGCCCGACGGCCTGTTCGGCGAGGTCCTCTCGCTGTTGCTCGCCGGGGCCAGCACGCGAAGCGCCGACCCTGCGCCCGACGCTGTTAGCCTCGCTCCCGTGGCCGCTGCCGAGACCTCCCTGGACAACCTCGAGCTCGTGGCCAGCGGCAAGGTCCGCGAGATGTACCGCGTCGACGGCCGGCTGCTCATGGTCGCCTCGGACCGCGTCTCGACCTACGACGTCGTCCACCCGACGCCCGTGCCGGACAAGGGCAAGGTGCTCGCCGGCCTGTCGGCGTTCTGGTTCGAGCGCACGGCCGAGATCTGCCGCAACCACCTCGTCTCCTACACCGAGGTGCCCGACGCGGCGCGCGGGCGCGGGCTGCTCGTCGAGGAGCTCGAGATGTTCCCCGTCGAGTGCGTGGTGCGCGGCTACCTGACCGGGTCGGGCTGGAAGGACTACCAGCAGACCGGCGCCGTCTGCGGGATCGAGCTGCCTCCGGGCCTCGAGGAGTCGGCCGAGCTCCCGGAGCCGATCTTCACACCGGCCACCAAGGCCGAGGTCGGCGACCACGACGAGAACGTCTCGTTCGATCGTGCCGCCGAGATCGTCGGCGATCTCGACCTGCTCGAGGAGCTGCGGCGGCTCTCGCTCGAGCTGTATCGCTTCGCGGGCGCGCACGCGCGTGAGCGCGGGATCATCCTCGCCGACACCAAGCTCGAGTTCGGCCGCACCGCCGCCGGTGAGATCGTGCTCGGCGACGAGGTCTTCACGCCCGACTCCTCGCGGTTCTGGCCGGCCGACGAGTACGCGCCCGGCCGCGGCCAGCGCTCCTTCGACAAGCAGTTCGTGCGCGACTGGGTGACGGGCGCGGGGTGGGACCGCACGCCGCCGGCGCCGCCGCTGCCCGAGGATGTAACCGGAGGAACGCGCGCGAGGTACATCGAAGCCTACGAGCGGATCACGGGCGAGCCCTTCTCGGCGTGGATCGAGCGCACGGCGGCACCCTGAGCCGCTGGTAGCTTCCCACCGCGTCGTCCTCCCGGAACGACGCGATCCGCCTTACCCTCATCCTGGAGCGCGGCCCCGCTGACTCGCGGACGTGAGCGGCCTCCGAGCCAGCACCTAAGATTGGGTGGTGGCTCCCGTGTTGCCTCCCGCACCCACCTCGCGGCGGTGAAGGTCCGCGTCCTCATCCGTCCCAAGGAGGGCATCCTCGATCCGCAGGGCCAGGCGGTCGAGCGCGCCCTTCCGGCGCTCGGCTTCACGGGGGTCGAGTCCGTCCACGTCGGCCGGCTGGTCGATCTCGAGGTCGCAGACCCCGCGTGCGTCGAGGAGATGTGCGAGCAGCTGCTGGCCAACCCGCTCATCGAGGACTACGAGGTTCAGGTCGACGACGGCGGGCGGGCGTGAAGCTCGGCGTCGTCCGCTTTCCCGGGTCGTGCGACGAGGTCGACGCCCTGCTCGCCTGCCGACGCTTCGGCGAGGCCGAGATCCTCTGGCACCGCGACCGCGACCTGCACGGTGTCGACGTCGTCGTCCTGCCCGGTGGCTTCTCCTACGGCGACTATCTGCGCGTCGGGGCGATCGCGCGCTTCTCCCCGGTCATGGAGGCGGTCACCGAGTTCGCCCGCGCCGGCGGGCCTGTGCTCGGCATCTGCAACGGCTTCCAGGTCCTGTGTGAGGCCGGTCTGCTCCCCGGCGCCCTGCTGCCCAACACCGGGCTGCGCTTCCTCTGCCGCCAGGTCGAGGTCGGCGTGGCCAACCCCGCCACCGCCTTCACGCGCGCGTGCGCGCGCGGGGAGCGGCTGTCGCTTCCGGTCAAGCACGGCGCCGGGCGCTTCCACGCGTCGGAAGCGGAGCTCGACGAGCTCGAGGCCGCCGGGCAGATCGCGCTGCGCTACGCCGCGGGGCACAACCCGAACGGATCGGCTCGCGACGCGGCCGGGGTCACCAACGCGGCGGGCAACGTGCTCGGGCTGATGCCGCACCCCGAGCACGCGACCGATCCGCTTACCGGCTCGGTCGACGGCGGGAAGCTGTTCGAGTCCGTCGCCCAGCACGTGACCGAGGGCGCCGCGGTGCCCGCGTGAGCGAGGTCGCGACGGCGCAGCGCCACCGAGAGCTCGGCCTGACCGACTCCGAGTACGAGCGCATCATCGACAAGCTCGGCCGTGAGCCCAACCGCGTGGAGCTCGCGGTCTTCTCGCTGATGTGGTCGGAGCACTGCGCCTACAAGCACTCGCGCAAGCTGCTCGGGCGGCTGCCGACCGAGGGTGAGCACGTGGTCATGGGCCCGGGCGAGAACGCCGGCGCGGTCGACGTGGGCGACGGGCTCGCGGTCGCCTTCAAGGTCGAATCGCACAACCACCCGAGCGCGGTCGAGCCCTTCCAGGGCGCGGCCACCGGCGTCGGCGGCATCCTGCGCGACGTGTTCGCGATCGGGGCGCGGCCGATCGCCGTGCTCGACTCGCTGCGCTTCGGGCCGCTCGACTCGCCGCGCTCGCGCTATCTGATGAACGGGGCGGTGGCCGGTATCGGCCACTACGGCAACTCGATCGGCGTGGCCACGGTGGGGGGAGAGATCCTCTTCGGCGAGCCTTATGAACACAACTGCCTGATCAACGCGATGTGCGTCGGGATCGCTCCGCGGAAGCGGCTGGTGCGCAGCGCGGCGGCGGGGGTGGGGAACCTGGTGGTGCTGCTGGGAGCTATGACCGGCCGCGACGGCATCGGCGGCGCCTCCGTGCTCGCGAGCGCCGAGCTCGGCGAGGGGAGCGCGTCGAAGCGACCGAGCGTGCAGATCGGCGATCCGTTCGAGGAGAAGAAGGTGCTCGAGTGCTGCCTCGAGCTGCTCGACCGCGAGCTGCTCGAGTCGCTGCAGGACCTCGGGGCCGCGGGCCTGTCCTCGAGCGCGTCGGAGATGGCCTCGAAGGGCGAGGTCGGGATCGATCTCGACGTGGCGCGGGTGCCGCGGCGCGAGCCGGGCATGGAGGCCTTCGAGGTGATGGTCTCGGAGTCGCAGGAACGGATGCTGTGCGTCGTCGAGCCCGCGCGGCTCGATGCGGTGCGCGCGGTCTGCGACGAGTGGGACGTCCGCTGCACGGCGATCGGCGCGGTCACCGACACCCGGCGCCTGCGGGTGCTCGAGCAGGGCGAGCCGGTCGGCGACATGCCGGTCGAGGCGCTCGTAGACGACTGCCCGCTCTATGACCTCGCTCCCGAGCGGCCGCCCGAGCCGGTGTACGCGCCTCCGCGCGCGCGCCTTACAGCCGGGGCCGACCTCCGATCGACGCTGCTCGCCCTGCTGGGCTCGAACAACATCGCCTCGAAGCGCTGGGCCTACGAGCAGTACGACGGCCTCGTCGGCTCGCGGACCGTGCGCCGGCCGGGGTCCTCCGACGCCGCCGTGCTGCACCTGGCCCACGACGGGGCGAGCGGCGCCATAGCCATGTCGATCGACGGCAACGGCCGTCGCGTGGCCTGCGATCCCTACACGGGTGCGGTCGAGGCCGTGCTCGAGTGCGCGCGCAACCTGGCCTGCGTCGGCGCGGAGCCGCTCGGGCTGACCAACTGCCTCAACTTCGCCAACCCCGAGAAGCCCCACATCGCCTGGCAGCTCGAGCAGGCGGTGAGCGGGCTGGCCGATGCGTGTCGCGGGCTCGGCGTGGCGGTGGTGGGCGGCAACGTGTCGCTCTACAACGAGGGCGGCGGCGGGCCGATCTACCCGACGCCGGTGGTCGGGATGGTGGGGCGCGTGCCCGATCCCGGCTCGCTGCCGGAAACGGGCTTCGTCGAGGACGGCCACGCCATCGCCCTGCTCGGTCCGTTCCTTCCCGCGCTCGCCGGGTCGGAGCTCGAAGCGCTGCGCGGCGAGATGGCGGACGGCCTCCCGGAGCTCGACCTCGAGGCGCACGCCCGAGCCCTCGAAGCGGCCCGCGCGGCCGTTCGCGCCGGCGTGCTGGCCACCGCTCACGACGTCTCCGACGGCGGCCTGGCCTGCGCCCTCGCCGAGTCGTGCCTGGCTCATGGTGTCGGCGCGCAGGTCGACCTAGACGCGCTCGTCGCGCGCGTCGGCGAGGGCGAAGCGGAGGCGGACGCGCTCGAGGTGGCTCTCTTCGGCGAGGGTCCCGGCGGGATGGTGGTGGCCGGCCCCCATGACTCGGTCGAGCAGCTCGTCGCCAGCCTCGCGCCCGACACCGCCCTCATCCTCGGCGAGACCGGCGGGGAGCACCTGACGGTCGAGACCGGCGCCACCGCTAGACTCGAGATCGAGGTCGCCGCCGCTGCAACTGCCTTCGAACGTGGCGTCGCGGACCACTTCTCTTGAGCCCCATGGAGCCGATTCCCGACCGGGACGGACCGCGCGACGAGTGCGGCGTCTTCGGCCTTTACGCACCCGGATCCGAGGTGGCGCGGCTCGCCTACTTCGCGCTCTACGCGCTCCAGCACCGCGGCCAGGAATCGGCCGGCATCGCCACGAGCGACGAGTCCGGCCACATCATGACCCTCCGCGACCTCGGCCTCGTCTCGCAGGTCTTCGACGAGTCGAAGCTGCGCGCGCTCGGCGGCGACATGGCTCTCGGCCACGTGCGGTACTCGACCACCGGCTCCTCGGCGTGGGAGAACGCCCAGCCGATCTACCGCTCCGACCATCGTGAGCTCGCGCTCGCCCACAACGGCAACCTGATCAACGCGGTCGAGCTTCACGACGAGCTGAGCGCACAGGGGGTGCAGCTGCGCTCGACATCGGACTCCGAGCTGATCGCGGCGCTCATCTCGACCCACGAGGCCGACACCGTCGAGGACGCCGTCGCCGAGGTCGTCCCACGGCTCGAGGGCGCGCTCTCGACCGTGGTCATGACCCGCGATGCCGTCGTCGCCTTCCGCGATCCGCTCGGTCTGCGTCCGCTCTCGCTCGGACGCCTGGGGGATCGCTACTGCGTCGCCTCCGAGAGCTGCGCCTTCGACATCATCGGCGCCGAGCTGGTGCGCGAGGTTGCGCCGGGCGAGATGATCTCCCTGTCGGAGCGAGGCCTCGAGAGCCGCCAGATCGCCCACTCCGACCGCCGCGCCTTCTGCGTCTTCGAGCACATCTACTTCGCCCGGCCCGACTCGGTGCTCGAGGGCGTGCGCACCCAGGTCGCCCGCCGGCGCATGGGGGAGATCCTCGCGCGTGAGGCGCCGGTCGAGGCCGACGTCGTCGTGGCCGTGCCCGACTCGGGCAACCCGGCCGCGGCGGGCTACTCGCTGGCCTCCGGCATCCCCCGCGACGACGGGCTGATCAAGAACCGCTACGTGGCCCGCACGTTCATCCAGCCCGGTCAGGAGCTGCGCAAGCACGGCCTGCGCATGAAGTTCAACCCGCTGCCCGAGGTCGTCGGCGGCCAGCGCGTCGTCGTGGTCGACGACTCGATCGTCCGCGGGAACACCACGCGCCAGATCGTCGGGATGCTGCGCGGCGCGGGCGCCACCGAGGTCCACCTGCGCATCTCCGCACCGGCCATCCGCCACCCGTGCCACTACGGCATCGACATGTCGACGCCGCAGGAGATGATCGCGCACGAGCGCACCGCCGAGGAGGTGGCGGCCGAGCTCGGCTGCGACTCGCTGGCCTACCTGTCGCTCGAGGGGGTGTACGAGGCGGTGGGCGTCGAGCGCGAGACCCACTGCGACGCGTGCTTCACGGGTGACTATCCGCTGGCACGCACGGGTGCGGCGAACGGCAAGTACGCGCTCGAGGAGCTCGTCACGCTGGCCTGAGTCGCTCCCTCGTGGGAAGCCTCAGGTGCGCTCGAGGATCTCGGCCGCCGAGCGCCGTGCGAGCCACTGGGTCAGCTGGCCGGCGGCCACGGGTCGGTTGAGGTAGTAACCCTGGGCGAGCTCGCAGCCCATGTCGGTCAGGGCCTGCCACGCCTCGGCCGTCTCGACTCCCTCGGCCACCACCCGGAGTCCGAGGTTGCGGGCGAGATCGACCGCGGAGCGAACGATCGCCGCGTCGTTTCCGTCGTCGGCCAGGTTCATCACGAAGGAGCGGTCGATCTTGAGCTCCTGCACCGGCAGTCGCTTCAGGTGGCTCAACGACGAGTAGCCGGTCCCGAAGTCGTCGAGCGAGAGCCCGACACCCAACTCCCCGACCCGCGCAAGGACGTCCATCGCCCGCACGGGGTCTGCCATCACGACGCTCTCGGTGATCTCGAGCTGGAGGCCCGGCGCCGGCACACCGTGCCGGGCGAGCAGCGCTTGGACGAGGTCGGGCAGTCGGGCGTCGAGAAGGTTCGCCACCGAGATGTTGACCGCCATTCGAAGCTCCAGGCCCTCCTGACGCCAGCGGGCGGACTGGGCGAGGGCGAGGTCGAGGACACGTTCGGTCAGGGGGTGGATGAGCTCCGTCTGCTCCGCGAACGGTACGAACTCGGCGGGGCTCACGAGCCCTCGCTCCGGGTGCGCCCAGCGCACGAGCGCCTCGACGCCGACGACCTCGCCGGTCTGCATGTCCGCCTTCGGCTGGAAGTGGAGCAGTATCTCCCCTTCGGATAGCGCGCGGCGCAGGTCGGCGGCGAGCACAACTCGGTCGCGACTCTGTTCTTCCTGACCGGCGGTGTAGACCGCATGACCCGTCCGCGCGGCCTTCGCCTTGTACATCGCGATGTCGGCCCGGCGCAGCAGACCCTCCGCGTCGGAGGCGTGCCGGGGAGCCACCGCGATTCCCACGCTCGCCTCGACGTGGATGCCGAGTCCGTTGAGCATGAACGGGGAGTTGAGCGCGTGGCCGAGGTTGTCGGCGGCCGCGATCGCCTCGGCCTCGTCAGCGCCGAGGGGGAGCAGCAGGGCGAACTCGTCGCCACCGAGGCGAGCCACGATGTCCGCCCCCGTACCGCTGGCCTCGAGACGAGGTCCCATCTGCTCGAGCAGGCGGTCCCCTGCCTGGTGGCCGAGAGCGTCGTTCAGTTCCTTGAAGGTGTCGAGGTCGAGCAGCATCAGGGGCAAGCGAGGCGCCGCGGCCCTCGGCCTCGGTGACCAGGACCTCGAGGCGCCGAAGAAACCGGCGTCGGTTCGCGAGGCCCGTGAGGTGGTCGGTCTCGGCCTCCAGGCGCAGGGTGCCCGCTCGCAGGGTCACCGCCGAAAAGGCGAGCAGCAGCCCCGCGAGGGCGAGCATGGCGACCGAGCCCGCCCCGAAGCTCCCGAGGACCGTTGCGGCGGGTGTCCGCGCGGTGGCCACCACCAGCCAGTCGTTGGCGTTGCCCACCTCCCCGCGGACCGGCGCCGAGGCTGCCCTTCGGCCCCCGAGAGGGACGACCCTCGCCTTGGCATCGGTACGCGCCAGACCGGCGAAGCGTCGCTCGCCCGGCGCCCCCAGCGGCGCCCCGACCCGCTGGGCGCGATCGCCGTCGATCACTACCGCGCGGTGCGGCGGTCCACGACCGTCATCCGGAAGCGCTGCGTCTGGACGGCCGCGGCGCGTCGGAAGCTCTCCATGGTGACCTCGAAGTGGACGATGGCTCGCGCCCGTCGGACCCCCGGCGCTCGGGTCACGTTCGCGATGACCCACTCCTTCGTGTCCGGTGAGACGTACGGTCGGGCCTGATGGACCTGACCTCGGCGGAGGGCGAAACCCGGGGCGAAGAAGGGGGCATCCGCCTCATCGAGCGAGAGATCGGCGAGCGGAGCTACCCGTCCGCGGACGGCACGAGCATTCTCAGCGCCGCTCTCGTCGCTGAAGCAGGCCTCGCCGACGCTCTCCGGATAGAGCCGCTCCAGGTAGGCGAGGGCGGAGTTCGCCTCGCGCACCGTTCGCCCCCCGGCCGTGATCTTTGCCTCTCGGGTGCCCTTCTCGGCGTAAAAGGCGCCAAAGGCGGGGTTCTGAGCGGTGAGCAGGACGATCGCCCGGGCGCGAGCGAAGTACGCGTCGAGGGCGGCCCGTTTGCTGAGCGGCCTCATGAATCAGGGCTCCATCGAGGGCCTGCTGAGCCGAGTCGCGCTGGAGCGTGGCGAGGCCGAGGCTGGCCGGCACAAGTAGAACGGCAAGGAGGAGCGCGGGCAGCGACAGACGACGCATGCTCAGATAGGTCGGCCGCGGCACCTCGCGCTGGGAGCGAAGACCGCATCCGTGGACGTAAGTCAGGCCCAGGCCACGGCGCCTCCGTCTCCGACGATCAGGCCGAGACGAAGACGAGCGTGTAGACGGCCCCGAGGGTCAGCGCGTAGGCCCGCGCCGCCACCCCGGCGAGCGCCAGGCCGGCCGCGCCCGTTGCGAGATGCATCACGTTGTGCCAGCCGTTGACGCCGAGGATGCTGAAGACGGCATCGCGCTCGACCGGATCGACCGAGAAGCTCCCGTTGTAGAGAAAGCCGATGATGCCGCCGATGACGAGCACGCCGCCGACGCCGAGCGCGTAGAGGCGAGCCGGAGAGAACTTGGACACGAGGATCCTTTCGTGAAGGGCGGCGGCCTCGCGCGGAGTGGGCGCCGCCGCCGAAGGTTGTCAGTGCCTTGGTGCGGGCCTCCGCGTTTTTCTTACCTCCGCTCGGGTGCAGCACGGCTCCCCTGCCCATCCGTGAGTCGCTTGTTCCGGGTCCCTGAGACCGTGTAGCGTCCCTCGAGTGAAGACCACGCCGCCCCGGTCGCCTGCCGTCGAGCCGGCCGGCGGGGCCGGCGCGCTCGATCGCGAGTCTTGCGCTGGCTCGAGGAGCTGAGGGCAGAGGGACACGTGCGCGAAGCGGCTATCGCCCGTCTGCACGCTCTCCTCCTGCGCGCCGCTCACTTCGAGGTCGGCCGCAGGCGGGCGGCGCACCCCCATCTCCGCGGCGACGAGTTCGAGGACATCGCCCAGCAGAGCGCTGACGACGCCCTGCTGGCCGTCCTGGCCAAGCTGGACGACTTCCGTGGCGACAGTCAATTCACAACCTGGACGTACAAGTTCGCGCTGCTCGAGGCGGCGGTCAGCCTTCGGCGCCGCGCTTGGCAAGGGCGGGAGATCCCGGTCGACGCGGAGGCGTGGACGCGGCTCGAGAAGGCGACCGGCGGCTCGCCCGCGGGGCGGTCGAGCGAGCTGAGCTGATCGCCGCGATCCGCGAGGCCATCGAGACGGCTCTGAGTCCGCGTCAACGCGAGATCCTGGTGGCCGCCGCGCTCAACGAGGTTCCGATCGACGTGCTGGCCGCGCGCGAGGGCACCACGCGCGGCGCCGTCTACAAGATGCTGCACGACGCGCGCCGGAAGCTGCGGACCGAGCTCGCACGTAAGGGCCTGGCTCCCGGGGACGCCCCAGGAGAGGGAGGATGATGAGTGCAGACGGAAGGATGCGGCGCATTCCGGGCGACGACGCCCTGGTCGGCCGTCTGCTGGGCCCCGACGGACCGGAGATCACCTGCGAGACCTGCTTCGCCGAGCTCGATCGCTGCGTCGAGCTTACGCTGGTCAACGCCGACCTCGAGGCGGAGGTCCCGGGCTTCAGGGCCCATCTACGAGGCTGCCCGGCGTGCGCCGAGGATTTCGCCAGCCTTCGGGCCATCGTCGCCTCGGAGCGTGCGCGGGAGACCTGAGCCTTGTCCTACCCGATCGATCCGAGTTACCGGACGTTCAGGCCCTGCCGTAGACCGGAACGGCCGCCCCGCTCGTCGGCGCGGAGTCCTCGGAGACCAGGAAGCGGATCACCTTGGCGATCTGCTCGGGGGCGACCCACCGAGAGTGGTCGGCGTCGGGCTGCGCGCGTCGGTTCGCCGCTGTGTCGATGACGCTCGGCAGGATCGCGTTGCAACGGACGCCGAGTGGCGCGTACTCGGCGTCGAGGGCCTGGGTGAAGGCCAGCACCGCGGCCTTGGCCGTCACGTAACCCGCCGCCCCCGGGAACGGGCGCAGGGCGGGGCGGGCGGACACTCCGACCCATGCCGCGCCCACGGCCTCCGTGAGCCGGGGCATCGCCGCCCGGGCCAGCAGGAAGCCGGGGCGCAGGTTGAGAGCCAGCATGCGCTCGAACTCCTCGGGCTCGGTCTCGTGCACCAGCCGACCCGCCGCGAAGCCGCCGACGAGGTTCACCACCGCCGCGAGGCCTTCGACGCCCGTCACCGCGGCCTCGGTCGAGGCGGGATCCATGAGGTCGGCGGCCACGAGGTCGAGGCGTCCCAACCCGTCGAGCTCCTCCTGCGTGCGGTTTCGCTCGGCCTCGTCACGATAGGTCGCCGTCACCGGGCGCCCGGCGGCGAGGAGCTCGGCGACGACCGCACCACCGAGCGCACCGGTCCCGCCGGCTACGAGGACCGCATCGGGCATGCGCTCACCATGCCCGGTCTCCCACTTGCCTACGCCGGGGCGTGCCCTGATTCCCCACCGAGCCGCACGCAGCAGGAGGCCCGCAACGGGAGACCCCGACTCAGGATCTCCGCGCCACTCGGTAGCGGAGGAAGAGGTTCCCTCGTCCTGTCGAGGCCACCGAGAGCTCGAGCGGACCGCCTCGCCTCAGATCGCCTGCGTACTTCCCCGGCGCCGACGCAACCGTCACGCGGCGCGCGACCTCCCTCTGCTCACCAGAGGTAAGAAGCGGCGTCGGCGCGACGCGGACCGATACGGGCACCGCTCGCGGCCGCCCATCAGCCCGACATCCCGGAGCAAGACGGAGGTACGGCCAATGGCTGCGCAGTCCACCCACGTGATCGTCGGCGCGAGCCTCGCCGGCGCCAAGGCGGCCGAGGCCCTGCGCGCGGAGGGCTTCGACGGGCGGATCGTGCTGATCGGCGCCGAGCCCGAGCCGCCCTACGAGCGCCCGCCGCTCTCCAAGGAGCTCATCCGCGGCGAGTCCGCCCGCGAGTCGGTCTTCGTCCACGGCGCCGAGTTCTATCCGCAGCACGAGATCGAGCTGCGCGCCTCGACGACGGTCGAGACGATCGACCCGGAGGCCTCGGAGGTCGGCCTCGCCGGTGGTGAGCGCCTAGGCTACGACCGGCTTCTCCTCACCACCGGCGCCGCGCCCCGGCGACTTTCCGTGCTGGGCTCTGATCTCGAAGGCGTGCTCTAACTCCGCGAGCTGGCGGACGCCGAGCGCATCCGCGAGGGCATCGCCCGCGGCGGTCGCCTCGTGGTCATCGGCGCGGGGTGGATCGGGGCCGAGGTCGCCGCCTCGGCGCGCGAGAAGGGACTCGAGGTGACGATCGTCGAGCAGGGCGCGGTGCCGCTCGAGCGCGTCCTCGGGCCGAGGATCGGAGAGGTGTACGCCGACATCCACCGCGACCATGGAGTAGAGCTCGTGACCGGCGCCGGCCTCGAGGCCTTCCAAGGGGCCGGGAGGGTCGAGCGGGTCCGGCTGACCGACGGCCGGACGCTCGACTGTGACTTCGTCGTGGTGGGAATCGGCGTCGTACCTCGGACCGAGCTCGCCGAGCGGGCGGGCGTCGAGGTCACCCGCGGGGTCGTGGTCGACGAGAAGCTCGCGACGAGCGCGCCGGGGATCTTCGCCGCCGGCGACGTCGCGGACCACCGTCATCCGGTGTTCGGCCCGCTCCATCTCGAGCACTGCGCCAACGCGCTCAACCAGGGGCCGGCCGCGGCGCGAGCGATGCTCGGCCGGGGCGAGCCCTACGACCGCGTTCCCTACTTCTACTCCGACCAGTACGACGTGGGCATGGAGTACTCCGGGTTCGCCGGTGGCGAGGACGAGGTGGTCCTCCGAGGCGACCCGGCTACGCGGGAGTTCGTCGCCTTCTGGCTGCGCGACGGGCGCTTGGCGGCCGGCATGAACGTCAACGTCTGGGGCGTGACCGAGGCGATCCAGGCGCTCGTTCGCTCGCAGGTCTCGGTCGATCGAGGCGAGCTGGCTGATACGAGCGTTTCCCTCGAGGACATCGGAACGGAGCGCCCGACGGCCGCCAGGCCGGCCTCGAGCGCTCGGCAGTTGCTCTCTCAGGGGGCACAGTTTCCGAAGCGCTTCCTTCGGGCCTGCTTCGGGAAGGGGGAGGAGGCTCCGGTGTCCGCGGTCGCGCGCGGGGAGGCGAGGATCCTGCAGCTCGGCGGCGAGAAGGCCGGCGTCTACCGCGACGACGAGGGCGAGCTGCACGCCGTCTCGCCGGTCTGCACGCACATGGGGTGCCTGGGGACTGGAACGGGGCGAGCGCACGTGGGACTGCCCCTGCCACGGCTCGCGCTTCGACCCCGACGGCCGGGTGCTCAGCGGTCCGGCCAAGAAGGCTTGAGGCCGCAGCTCGTGCCCGAGACCAGGCGGGGGGCGGCTTAGCGATGGCCGCGAGAACCTTGGTCGACCGCAAGCGACGCGTCTCCACCGTGCTGGCGACCCGCCTGGTCAACCCGATGGTGAAGCGAGCCGTCGATGCTGGCATCGCCCCGCCGATGGTGGCGGTCCTCGAGACCACGGGGCGCAGGTCAGGCCTTCCGCGCCCGGACGCCCAGGGGCAACGGGCTCGACGGCGACACGTTCTGGATCGTGGCCGAGCACGGCCGCCGGGCCGCCTACGTCCGCAACCTCGAGGTCGACCCGCGGGTGCGGGTCAAGGTCGGGCGCCGGTGGCGCGTGGGTACGGCGGAACCGCTCCCCGAGGACGATCCGTCCGAACTTCAGCGCCAGATCGGGCGGCGGCTCAACGCCCTCGTCGTGAGAGCGATGGGCACCGACCTCCTGACCGTCCGCGTCGACCTGGAGCCGTGTGCGCCGGATCAGGAGGAGCGGTCGTGGATCTTCCCCGAGCACGTCCGCGACGGCTTGGCCGCGGGCGCTCCCGCCGCCGTCCTCAGCAGCCTTCCCTCGACGGCTCACGCACTGGCGACCGGCCGCGACCCGCTCGAGGCGGCGGTCGCCGCCGGCACGCTGCTCTTGCCGCGTGAGCGGCGGCCGGGACGTCTTCTGTCGCCGCCGTGCCCATCCACCCTGCCTTGTCGTTCGGGTGGGCGGCGGCCCTGGCGCTCGTGCTGGCCCGACGAGGAGCGCTCGCAACAGGGGCTGCCGGCGGCCTCGCCATCGCCGCGCTCGACCTGGGCCTGGTCGGGGGGCGGTTGCCGCGGATCGCGTCCCTGCCTCAAGCCCCGCAGGTCGCCGATCACCTCGCCTTTGGCCTCGTGGTCGGCGCTGTCGTGGCGCGTCGGCGTGCCCGGCGCCACGCCGATTCCCGCGGATAGTCACCGCGAGCAGCGCGGTGGTCAAGCGTTATCAGCGGCTCGGCTCAGGAGAGCGAGCGGTCGTCCGGCGTGAGGGCGCGTGCGACCTGTGTGACGACTCGGTGAAGGGTGTGACCAAGCGGTCAAACCTCGACGCCGAAGCCCTCCGAGCCGCCGATTCCCCCGGTAGTGTCATCGTCATGGACCTCGACGCCGCCCTGCTCGAGAACTTCGGTTTCTCCGCTTTCCGCGCCGGCCAGCGCGAGGCCTGCGAAGCCGCGCTCGCCGGCCGCGACGCACTCGTGGTCATGCCCACCGGCTCGGGCAAGTCGCTCTGCTACCAGCTTCCCGGCTTGATGGCCGAGAACCTCACGATCGTCGTCTCACCCCTGGTGTCGCTGATGCAGGACCAGGTCGAGGCGCTTGCCGCACGAGACTTCGGCGACCGGGTCGCGTTGATCAACTCGCAGCAGGACACGGGTGCGAACGAGTCCGCGCTCGCTCGCGCACGCGACGGAAGCCTACGGCTCCTGTACGTCGCCCCCGAGCGCTTCTCCTCGCCGCGTTTCGTGGCGGGTATCCGAGAGGCGGACGTCGGGCTGTTCGTGGTCGACGAGGCCCACTGCGTCTCCCAGTGGGGCCACGACTTCCGCCCCGACTACTTCCGCCTCGCCGACGCGGCGCGCTACCTCGGGGCGCGATCGATTCTCGCCTCGACCGCAACCGCGACCGTGCGAGTCGCCGTCGACATCGAGGCGCGGCTCGGACTGCGCGAGCCGGCGCGAGTGGCCACCGGCTTTGACCGGCCCAACCTGTCGTTCGCGGTGGCCCAGCCCGGCGGTCACGAGAAGGCGCGGATGATCATCGGCGAGCTCTCGCGGGAGGACGCACTCCCGGCGATCGTCTACGCCGGCACGCGCGCCGGCTGTGAGGAGCTCGCCGGGGAGCTCGCCCGAGCACTCGGCGAGCGGGTACTGCCCTATCACGCCGGCCTCGAGCGCGAGCGCCGCGCCGGCGTCCAGCGGAGCTTCCTGGCCGACGAGGTTCGCGTCGTCGTGGCCACCAACGCCTTTGGGATGGGCGTCGACAAGCCCAACGTGCGCACGGTTATCCACGCAAGCGTGCCGTCCTCGCTCGAGGCCTACTACCAGGAGGCGGGCCGCGCGGGCCGCGACGGGCGGCTCTCCCGCGCGCTCCTACTGGCCGAGAACCGCGACAAGGCTCTGCACGTGCACTTCATCCGCCGCGACGAGCTCGACGAGAAGCTGCCGGGACGGGTCGTGAGCCTCCTGACCGACGCCGCGGTCGACCTCGAGGGCCGCTACAGCGCTGCTGCGGACGAGCTCGGGCGGGTCCTCGGGGTCAAGGCCGATGCCCTGCGGGCGGTGCTCGGTCACCTGGCCCGCGCGGGGGTGATCGAGCCGTCTCCGTCGCCGGCCGATCGCGTGGCCGGGCGGATGGCCCGGCCGTTCGACAGGCGCGCGGCCGCACAGTGCCACGCGCTCGCGGCGGAGGGCACGCGTGCGCGGTGGCGCCAGTACCGCGAGATCTGGGGCTACGTCGAGACCGGATCGTGCCGCCGTAAGGCCATCCTCGATCACTTCGGCGACCGGTCGCGGCCGAGCGCCGAGGGAGACTGCTGCGACGGCTGCGACAGCGGCCTGGTTCCGATCGCCGCTCCGCCGGACCCGGTCGAGGTCGGCGACCTCGACGACGCCATCCTTTCGGTCGCGAGGGCCGCACACCCCGCAGTGGGCCGCACGACGTGCGCCGAGATCCTTCACGGCGCGCGGACCAAGAAGATCGAGCGCAACTCCTACGACGGGCTGCCTGCCTACGCGACCTCGGCCCGTCGCCGCCGGGCCGACATCCTCGCCCGCATCGACGAGCTGATCGGCGAGGGGCGGCTGGCCACGAGCGGCGGCGCCTATCCCGTGCTCAAGGCACCGCTCGCCCGGGCGGGGTGAGGCCCTTCCGGGTCGGCGTGCTCGTGTCGGGTTCGGGCACGAACCTCCAGGCCGTCCTCGACTCGGTTCACCGGGAAGAGGGGATCGAGGTCGTGTGCGTCGCGGCCAACCGCGCCGAGGCAGAGGGCCTCGCGCGCGCCGAGACCGCCGGCGTCGAGACCGCGGTCTTCCCGGTCGCGGAGCACGCGACTCGGACCGCCCGCGACGAGGCGCTGGCCGAGTTCCTGACCGCGCACGAGGTCGACCTGGTCGTGCTCGCGGGCTTCATGGAGCTGCTGAGCCCTGGCTTCGTCGGCCGCTTCGAGGGCCGGATGATCAACGTGCATCCGTCGCTGCTGCCGGCCTTTCCGGGCGTGCGGGCGATCGAGCAGGCGATCGAGTACGGCGTTCGGGTGACCGGCGTGACCGTGCACTTCGTCGACGAGGGCGTCGACACGGGGTCGATCCTCCTGCAGGAGGCGATCGAGCTTCCGTATGCTCCCGACATCGAGCGCGTCGAGCAGACGATCCACGCCGCTGAGCACCGGCTCCTGCCCGAGGCCATCCGGCTGATCGCCCGCGGCGCTTTGCGCGAAGAGCGGGGAGAGGCCGGCAAGCGGCGGAGAATCGTGATCGAGGGTGGGCGACATGGCGAGCACTGATCAGGGCACGGGCAACGCGACCAACGGCGCGGAGCGCGAGCCCGCCGGCTGCGCTCCCGCGACCGCGCCGCCGCTGAACCCGCCCGCCGAGGTGCGGGTGCGCCGCGCGCTCATCAGCGTCTCCGACAAGCGCGGGGTCATCGACTTCGCCCGCGGGCTGGCCGATCTCGGCGTCGAGCTCATCTCCACCGGCGGCACCGCCGGAAAGCTCGCCGACGCCGGGATCGAGAGCCGCGCGGTGGAAGACCTGACCGGCTTTCCCGAGGTGCTCGACGGCCGCGTCAAGACCCTCAATCCGCGCATCCACGCGGGACTGCTCGCGGTGCGCTCCGATCCCGCCCACTCCGCCACGCTCGACGAGCACGAGATCGAGCCGATCGACCTCGTGTGCGTGAACCTCTATCCCTTCGAGAACACCGCGAACCGCCCCGGCGCCAGAGACGCCGAGGTCATCGAGGACATCGACATCGGCGGCCCGACCATGATCCGCGCCGCCGCCAAGAACCACGCCTACGTGGCCTCGGTGGTCAAGCCCGAGAGCTACGACGCGGTGCTCGAGGAGCTGCACACCCTCGGCTGCCGGATCTCGGCCCAGACGCGGCAGGCGCTCGCCCTCGAGGCCTTCTCCCTGACCGCGCGCTACGACGCCGCGGTGGCGCGCTGGTTCTCCGAGCGCGAGCAGGAGTTCCCGGCCCTCTACGTGCGCGCCTACGAGAAGATCCTCGACCTCTCCTACGGCGAGAATCCGCACCAGCGCGCGGCCTACTACGCCCAGGCCGGCGCCCGCACGCACCTGCTCTCGATGGTCTCGAAGCTGCACGGCCGCGAGCTCTCGTTCAACAACCTGCTCGACCTCGATGCCGTGCGCCGGCTGATCGGCGAGTTCGAGGGCCCCGCGGCGGCGATCGTCAAGCACAACAACCCGTGCGGGTGCGCCGTGGCCGACAGCCCGCGCGAGGCCTTCGAGCGCGCGCTCGCCACCGACCCGACGAGTGCCTTCGGCGGCGTCGTCTGCGTCAACCGTCCCGTCGACAACGCTCTGGCCGAGCAGTTGAGCGAGATGTTCGTGGAGATGGTCTTCGCGCCCGACTACGACGACGACGCCTGCGAGCTCCTCCAGCAGAAGGAGAACCTGCGCATCATGCGCGACGCCGAGCGGCGCGGCTGGCCCGATCGCGACCACGAGTTCGCGCGCGTGCGCGGCGGCCTGCTCGTGCAGGACCGCGACGAGTCGCCGGAGTCGCGCGAGGACATGGAGGTGGTCACGGAGCGCGAGCCGAGCGAGCAGGAGTGGGACGACCTCCTGTTCGCCTGGAAGGTCTGCAAGCACGTGCGCTCGAACGCCATCGTCCTGGCCAAGGACATGGCCACGGTAGGCATCGGCGCCGGGCAGATGAGCCGCGTCGACTCTGTGCGCCTCGCCGTCGAGAAGGGCGGCACGGCGCTGTCCGGCGGCGTCATGGCATCCGATGCCTTCTTCCCGTTCGCCGACGGACCCGAGGTGGCGATCGAGGCCGGGGTGCGCGGCATCATCCAGCCGGGCGGCTCGCGGCGCGACACCGAGGTCATCGAGGCCTGCGACCGCGCCGGCGTGGCCATGGTGCTGACCAAGCGGCGACACTTCCGCCACTGAGCGGGCGGGCCGGCCGGCGTCGCGCCCGCGCGGCCAGATGCCCCCGGAAGGACTCGAACCTTCGCCGCGCGGATTAAAAGTCCGCCGCTCTGACCAACTGAGCTACGGGGGCCGGGCGAGCGATCATAGGTCGCCGCCGGAGGCGGCGAGTCGCCTCAGCGGCCGCGTCCCGTCTTCTGCTGGAGCTCGTCGATGCGCTGCGATGCAGCGGCCTTGCTGAGGTTGGGATCGAAGGACTCGCCCGCCTGCTCGGCGAGGGTCTTCAGGTAGGACGCCTGCGCGCCGGTCATCGGCTCCTCGCCGGTCACCCAGTCGCCCGGGTCCTTCTCGGCGTTCGAGCCCTCGGCGGGCGCTGGGTCGGTGTCGACCTTGGGGTTGGGATCTTCTTGAGCCATGCCCGCCAGCCTACCCGCCGCGGCGGCGGAGGAACCGTGTCGGGGCGAACCCGGCGTCCACCTACAATCGATGCTCCCGGGGGCGTGGTCCAGCGGTTAGGACGCCGGCCTTTCAAGCCGGAGATCACGGGTTCGATCCCCGTCGCCCCTACTTTGAGCGATCCAGCCACCAATCCGATCCGGAGAGGCCATATGAGCCGCATACGATCCTTGTCCCGCGCTCGTCTCACCATCCTCGTGGTTGCTCTCGCCGGCCTGGCGGTCACCGCCGCGGTCGCCTCCGCCGCGCTCGGCGGAGGGGAGACGCCGCCTCCGCGTCCGCTGGCCGAGGCCGTCCAGCGCGCCGTCACCGCGCCGCCCCCGGCCGGGGTCAGTGCTCGGATCGAGTTCGCCAACCGGTTGCTGCCGGCCGGCGCCCTGCCCGAGGGAGAGGCACCGCCCCTCCTCGCCGGGGCCTCGGGCCGTCTCTGGGCGCGTCCCGACGGGCGCATGCGCCTCGAGCTCCAGTCCCGCCGCGGCGATGCCCAGGTGGCTTCCGACGGCCGCGCCCTGACTCTCTACGACGCGAGCTCGAAGACGGTCTACCGCGCCGAGATGCCCAAGGGGGAGAAGAGTGAGAGCCGGCGTGGCGAGGATCGCCGCCGGCCCCCCACGCTGGCCGAGATCGAGCGCAAGCTCGCGCGCCTCTCCGAGCGGGCCCGGCTCTCCGGAGCGCGCCCCGAGTCCCGGGCCGGGCGCCCGGCCTACTCGGTGCGCGTGGCCCCTCGCAACGACGGAGGCCTCCTGGGCGCGGCCGAGATCGCCTGGGACGCCGTTCGCGGCGTGCCCCTCCGAGCCGCGGTCTACGCGAAGGGCGAGACCGAACCGGTGCTCGATCTCTCGGTCACGGATGTCTCCTACGACGCCGTGCCGCTCTCCGATGTGGCCGTCGAGCCGCCCGTCGGGACCCGCGTGGTCCGCGTCGACTCTCCAGGTGAGGAGGGCGACGAGCGGAGCAGAGGCAAGAAGGATCGAAAGCGCGTCACCGGCCTCGCGGCCGTCCGCAAAGCCCTGCCCTTCGGACTCGCCGCCCCCGAGAAGCTTGCAAGCCTGCCCCGCCGCGAGGTGCGGCTGATCGCCCACGAAGGCCGCCCCGGCGCCCTGGTGATCTACGGTCGCGGGCTCGCGGCCATCGCCGTGATCGAGCAGCCCGCGCAACGGTCAGAGCCCCGCGACGAGCGCGGCGGCGGACGCGAGGATGTGCTGCGCGAGCTGCCCGAGATTTCCGTCGACGGCGCCAAGGGCACGAAGCTCGCGACGGCGCTCGGAACGCTGATCCGCTTCGAGCGCGACGGCGTGGCCTACGCGGTGGCCGGGTCGGTGCCGCCGGCGACGGCGGAGGCCGCGGCCCGCGAGCTGCGGTGACCGAAGGGATGTCGACCGCCCCGCACCCTGGGGCACCCGCCGCGCCCGGCGCGGCGGCGGCTCGCCGCGGCGCGCCGGCGACCGCCTCCCGCCCGGCTTCCCACCCCTCGAAGGCGACCGACCGCGCGCTCCCGATCGAGGCCCGCGGACTGGTCAAGCGCTACGGCGAGATCATCGCCGTCGACCACGTGGACCTGACCGTGGAAGCGGGCGACGTCTACGGCTTCCTCGGCCCCAACGGCGCCGGGAAGACCACGACGCTGCGCATGCTCCTCGGCCTCATCCGACCGTCGGAGGGATCGGTGCGGCTGTTCGGGCGCGACCCGATCGCCGACGGCATCCAGGCCCTCGAGGGCGTCGCCGGGTTCGTGGAGGCGCCGCGCTTCTATCCGTACCTCACGGGCCAGAAGAACCTCGAGCTACTCGCCGCCTACGACGGCGGCGGGGCGGCGACGCGCATCGAGGAGGCGCTCGAGACCGTCGGCCTCACCGCGCGCCGCCGCCACCGCGTGGGCGGGTACTCCCACGGCATGAAGCAGCGGCTCGGGATCGCCGCCGCGCTCATCCGACGCCCCAGGCTCCTCCTCCTCGACGAGCCGGCCACCGGCCTCGACCCCGGCGGAATGCGCGACATGCGCGCTCTCGTGCGGCGCCTGGCCGACGAGGGCATGACGGTCCTGCTCTCGAGCCACCTCCTGACCGAGGTCGAGGAGCTCTGCAACCGCGTGGCCATCGTGCGCGCCGGCGCGGTCGTCCACGAGGGCATGCTCATCGATCTGCTCGCGGCCGCCGCCGGCGGCTACCGGCTCGAGACCACCGACGACGAGGTCGCTCTCGGGCTCGCCCGAGCCCACGCTGGCGTCTCCGATGCCGACACCGGGCCGGGCGGGCTCACGCTGCGGGCCGAGCGTGAGGCGGTGGCCGAGCTGACGCTCGAGCTCGCGGCCCACGGGGTCGGACTGCACGCGCTCACGCCGAGCCGGCCAGGTCTCGAGGAGCTCTTCCTGCGGCTGACCGAGTCGCCGTGACCGGCGCCCTGACCGCTTACCGCTGGGAGCTGCGCAAGCTCGTCGCGCAGAAGCGCACCTACCTCGGGCTTGCCGCGGCGGTCGGGGTGCCGCTTCTGTTCGTCCTCGTCCTCGTCCTCTCCGACGGCTCGCCCGACGGCATCCCCTTCGGCGCCGAGGTGCGCCGCTCCGGTCTCGCCGTCCCGCTGGTGATCCTCCTCTTCGGCTCGATCTGGCTCTTCCCCCTGATCGTCTCCCTGGTGGCCGGGGACGTCGTGGCCACCGAGGACGGCCACGGCACGCTCAAGACCATCCTCACCCGTTCGCTCGACCGCACGCCGATCTTCGCCGCCAAGGCGATGGCCAGCGCTACCTACGCCGTGCTGGCCCTGGTCCTGATGGCGCTCGCGGCCGGGGCGGCGGGGATCCTCGCCTTTGGGTTAGAGCCCCTGCCCAGCCTGTCCGGGGCGCCGGTGCCGGCGCCCCGGGCGCTCGTGCTCACGGTGCTCGTGCTCGGCGTCTACCTGATGCCGCTGCTCGCGGTGGCCGCGATCGCCCTGCTCCTCTCGACCGCGACCCGCAACTCGGCCGCGGCGGTGGTGGCCACGCTCATGGGGTCGCTGATCATGCAGCTGCTCGGGATCTTCTCGAGCCTCGAGCCGATACAGCCCTACCTGCTGACCACGCAGTTCTCGGCCTGGCTGGGGCTGGTGCGCGAACCCATGGACTGGGCGCCGGTGGCGCGGGCGGCCTGGGTCTGCGCCCTCTACGCCCTGCCGGCCCTGGCCGCCGGCCTCGTGGTCTTCCTACGCCGGGACGTCGCGGGAGGGTGAAGCCCCGCTTGGGTGACCGAGCCGCGTGGCGCACGCCAGGCCGAAGACCAACACTCCCGCGACCAGGCCGCTCGAGTGGCCGATCACCACGCTCGCGGCCACGGCGGCGCAGCCCGACACCACGGCTGCTGCGACCGTGCGACCACCGCCGAGACGGAGCACCGCGCCTGAGACCAGCGCGCATCCGAGCCACGAGAGCGGGCCGATCCAAGCCCCCTGCTCCCGAAAGAGCGCCGACGGCAGCGGGAGGGCGAGAAGGACCGCGAACAGGACGCCGACCGCCACGGCCTGAGCGAGAACCGCGCGCCACAGGATCGAGCCGGACACGGGACCATGGTAGGCCAGCGGACGCGGCGCCTCGCGGTTCTGGGGCGATCCGCGGCGCGCGTTGTTACCGGCGGTCATATCCGGCCGCCTTGTGCGAGGATGCACCAGGACGGACCGCTGCGTCGCAAGAAATCGCCGATCCCCAGAGAGGCCTGGTGTCGCCATGAGCAGATCGCTTGCCAACCGCGCCCTGCACACCGTGTTCGCGCCGATCAACCGGCGCCGCCAGTGGCACCAGCTGCCGTTTCCCGTCAGCCTGCTCAACCTGCTCTCGCTGCGGCTCGACCTGCGCGACAAGAACCTCTTCGACTCCGAGAAGCAGATCCAGGAGCACGGCACGGAGGAGCCGCCGCCCGAGGCGCGCACCGCCAGGCGGCCCGACGGAAAGTGGAACGACCTCGACGATCCCGACATGGGCTCGCAGAGCTCGGCGTTCTCGCGCAACATCAACCCGAGGCGGATCAAGCCGGAGCGCCCCCCGCGGCTCTACGACCCCAACCCGCGCACGGTCTCGCTCGAGCTCATGACCCGCGACCACTTCAAGCCGGCCACCACGCTCAACGTCCTCGCTGCGGCGTGGATCCAGTTCGAGAACCACAACTGGTTCTTCCACGGCCGCGGCACGCCCGACGAGGTCTTCGAGGTCCCGCTCCCGGCGGGCGACGACTGGCCCGACGACCAGATGTACGTGCGCCGAACCGTGTCGGTGCCCGGCGGGCAGGGGAGCCCGAACGGCTCGAGCGGGTCCGACGGCAGGGCGAACGGCCGCTTGGACGACTCGATCGACTTCGGCAACACCGAGACCCACTGGTGGGACGGCTCGCAGCTCTACGGCTCGAGCCAGGCCGATCAGAACAAGGTCCGCTCCTTCGAGGACGGCAAGCTCAAGATCGACGCGCAGGGCCGGCTGCCCGAGGACCCCGACCAGCCGGGCGTCGACATGGCCGGCTTCAACGAGAACTGGTGGTTCGGACTCTCGGTTCTGACCTCGCTGTTCACCAAGGAGCACAACGCGATCTGCGACGTGCTCAAGAAGGAGAACCCGCGCTGGACCGACCAGCGCCTGTTCGACACCGCGTGGCTCATCAACTCCGCGCTGATGGCGAAGATCCACACCGTCGAGTGGACCCCCGGGATCGTGAACAACTCGGCGTTGTGGGCGGCCATGAACGCGAACTGGTCGGGCGTGCTCGGCCAGACGATCAAGAACCGCCTCGGGCGCTTCGGCGACTCCGAGATCTTCAGCGGGATCATGGGCTCGCCGCAGGAGCACCACGGCGCGCGCTTTCAGCTCACCGAGGAGTTCGTCTCGGTCTACCGCATGCACCCGCTGATCCCCGACGACTGGACGCTCTACAGCGCGGAGAACGGCCAGGCGCTGGCCCAGCACGAGTTCGTCGAGCTCCAGGGCGCGAGCACCCGCGGGTTCATGGACGCCCACACCAACACCGACCTCATGTACTCGCTGGGGATCGCGAATCCCGGCGCGATCACCCTGCACAACTATCCGCGCGCGCTCCAGCGCCACCGGCGCATCGACGGCGAGCTCATGGACCTCGCGACCATGGACATCCTGCGCGACCGCGAGCGCGGAGTCCTGCGCTACAACGACTTCCGCGAGGAGATGCGGATGCCGCGCGTGCGCTCGTTCGACGAGCTGACCCACAACAAGCGGTGGGCCGAGCAGATCCGCCGCGTCTACAACAACGACATCGACAAGGTCGACCTCCAGATCGGCATGTACGCCGAGCCGCTGCCGCCGGGCTTCGGGTTCTCGGACACGGCGTTTCGGGTGTTCATCCTGATGGCCTCGCGGCGCCTCAAGAGCGACCGCTTCTTCACCACCGACTTCACGCCCGAGGTCTACACGCAGACCGGCATCGACTGGGTCAACAACACGAAGATGAAGGACGTCATCCTCCGCCATCACCCCGATCTCAGCCCGGCGCTCGAGGGGATGCCGAACGCCTTTCTGCCTTGGCATCAGGTATCGGCTGACGGAGACGGGAACGGCAGGGTCGGCAGGCGGATCGCCGGGACGCGCCGAGCGCTGAGCGCGATCAACTCGGACGCCTCCGCCTACGCGGGCCGCGCGTGACGCAGGCCTCCGCGCCCCCGCGGCAGCGCGCCGGCGAGCAGCCGGGCGGCCTGCCCGCCGCCTCGCTGGGCGAGAGTCTCCGGTTCGTTGCCCTCGGCCTGCTGCCCACGCTGGCGCGCGGACTGTTCTCGGCCCGCGAGCGGATGGTCAAGCTGATGGCGAGGCTCGACACCGACGCGCGGGCGATCCGGGCGATCTCGGAGATCCGCGCCGCCCACCCCGGCCAGGGCGCGCGTCTGCTCGGCGGGCGGATCGTGCTCCTCTGGGGCACCGACGCGATCCGCGAGGTGCTCGACCGCTCCGCCAACGTCTACGCCTCCGACGCCGGCGCCAAGGGCAAGGGCATGTGCCACTTCCAGCCCGACGCCCTGACCATGTCGCGCGGCGAGGAGTGGCGCGACCGCCGCGCCTTCAACGAGTCCGTGCTCGCCACCTCGGACTCGCTGCACCCGGACGCCGACCGCTTCGCAGCCGTGGTGGCCGACGAGGTCTCGCGCGTATACCTGGCGGACGGGCTGACCTGGTCGGACTGGGAGGAGCTGTTCGACCGCATCACCCTGCGCGTAATCTTCGGCGACCGCGCCCGCGACGAGACGGAGATCACCGCGCTGCTCGACAAGCTCATGGGCGAGGCCAACCGGCTTGTCGGGCTGAGCGAGGGCGACGACTACTTCGAGTTCTACGGGCGGCTCGAGCGCCAGCTGCGCGACCCGGAGCCCGGCAGCCTGGTCGCGCGCTTCGCCGACGCTCCGCAGACCGACCTCACGCGCGTCGCCCACCAGCTACCGCACTGGATCTTCGCCATGCGCAACACGCTCGGGGCCAACGCCTGGCGTGCGCTGGCCACGATCGTCGCCGACGGCGAGATCAAGCGCCGCGCGCTCGAGGAGGTGGAGGGGGCCGATC